>CALAGR010000206.1 GCA_937891735.1 uncultured Pseudomonadota bacterium
CTGACAAACGCACGGGCGGTGGTTCTTCGGAGCCACCGCCCGTCGCGCGTTCTGGTGATCACCCAGCGCGATCAGGACGAGAGCCACTCCAGGATGCGCCGGCGCGCGTCGGGCTGGGCGAAGTACCCCGAGTGGTCGATGCCCATGCGCTCGCCGCCGCGATCCCCGGAGCGACCGAAGAACAGGATGTTGTCCTCGGTCAGGGGGAACCGGTCGCTGCCGTTGCCTTCGAACACCCCCTCGGCCGGCACGACGAGGTCGTTGGTGATCCCGAAGATGGCGTTGGCGAGCTTGCCGCTGGCGAGCACCTGGAACCCCTCGGGCAGGTCCTCGAAGCCCTCGCAGTCCTCCCGGAAGGAGCTTCCGAGTCCGAAGTAGGCCCGCCCCACCTCGGGTGAGCCGGTGGGCTGGTTGAGCGCCCGGAGCCACGGTCCGTCGGGTCGCATGGACTGCAGGCCGCGCAGCCCGTCGATGACGCCCCCGGTGATCAGCTTCGCGATCTCCAGGATCCCCTCCAGCACGTCCTGCGGACCCGGCACCGGGAACGCGTTGAGGGAGTTCGTCACGACGTCGATGTAGGACTTCAGGTGCTCGGAGCGGGTCAGCACCGTGCCGCTGTTGGGCGCTCCGGCCATCACCACCCGCCTGGTCCGGAGCCGTCCGCCGCTGCGCTGGGCCCCGCGCTCGGCGAAGACCCGGGCGAGCAGGCCGCCCCGGCTGTGGCTGATGATGTCGCAGTCCAGGGACAGATCCCGCGGCATCTGCTCGAGGAACCACGCCAGGTTCTCGTCGGGATCCTCGCCCAGCGTCTTGTGGTCGAACGCGAACAGCCGCCCGTCGTACAGGTCGTGCAGCCGCTGCATCGTCGCCCCGTCGAAGCCACCGAACGCCTCCCAGGAGCGGGAGAACGTGCCGTGCACGAACAGCAGCGCCCGCCCCCGCCCCAGCTCCCGCCACTGGCCCGCCTCCAACATCCGGGGACCCGGGTCCCCGGGCTTGTAGGTCGATGGAGCCTGGAAGTTGGACGGGTCGAAGCGCCGGATCCCGTAGGGCCGCTTCGACTCCTCCCAGGACCCGATCCCCGCCTTGGTGGCGCGATCCACGAGGTTCTTCGCGGGCTCGTAGGCGATGACGCGGAACACCTTCTTGCCGGCGCGGCTCAGGATCGACCGGGTCGCCGTCGCTTCGGAGGCGGGCGTTCGCGCGACGCGCATGGGGGCCAGGAATCGCTCGCTGCGGTCGGGCATCACCTCGGGGAAGACCCAGTGCATGCAGCCCGACTCGTCGGTGTACAGGACGAGTTGGTGGGCTCCCTCCCCAGGATCCGGGAGCATCAGCTCGATGGCCTCCTCCCCATCCGGGGTGCGGGGCACGGCCGCCACCGACCGCGTGGCCGTCTTGCGGGTGCCGTCCACGTGGATCGTCAGCACCGAGCGCATGCCCGCCGAGTCCAACGCGCCGTCCAGCGGATCGGAGCTGCTGCCAAGGTCCCGCGTGCGGTTGGACATGCCCGTCTCGAACCGGACCATGCCGGCCAGCCCCGGCGCCTTGAGCATCACCGGACCCACCGGCATGGCGCCGTCGTCCGGCAGCGCCTGCCCGGTGCTCGCCCGCCGCACCGCGATGGGCAGGTCCACCACCGTCCAGTCCGCCTCGGGCTCCACGTCCACGGCCACGGGCAGGAAGCTGCGGGTCCCCTTCCCTCCGCCGTACAGAGCCGCCATCTTCGCCAGGGGGTGGGCGCTCGTGGTGACGCTGCGCGTGGCGCCCTGGGTCAGGAAGGAGAAGTCGGCCTCCTCCTGGGTGACCAGCAGCTTGAGCGTGACGAGCCCGCTGTCGGCGCGCTCGCCGGGCTCGGCGGCCCAGGGGAAGTCCTTCGGCAGGTGCAGCGGCAGCCCCTCGGCCACCGCGGCCCGGTAGCGCGGATCCTGGTGGTAGTAGCCCGCGGCGATCTTCAGCTGCTCGCCAGCCTCCACCCGCACCCCGCCGCTGCGCCAGGTGGGGTGGCCGGCCACCGGCGCCATCAGCTCGATCGCCCCGTCGGCGCCGAACTGCACCAACGTCACGAACACCGCCTCGGAGTGCTCGTTGGTGATGACGAACTCGGCCTTCTCGCCCTCCTCGAACGCCACCACGCCGGTCTCGGGCTCGGACGCCGCGGGCACGAAGGCCATGCGGCTCGGAGCCCAGCGCTGTGCGTCCAGGTGCACCGCGCCGGCCATCAGCGAGCCCGGATCGTCGTTGCGGATCCCGATCAGGTTGCGGAATCGACCGACCTTCTCGAGGCCGTCGAGGAGCGCCTTGGGTGCCCGGGGCGAGTCCGGCTGCTTCTTGACGATGAGCCGCCCGTCGCCGCCCACCGCGGCCCAGGTCCAGCCCGGAAGGGCTCCCAGGCCCGGCATGGGCGCGCCCGGCTCCACGAACGTCCGGGGCGGCAGCAGGCGGACCAGCACGTCGGCCGTGTCGCCCACCGGCGTGACCGCGAGCATGCTGCTGGTCCCCAGGAGCAGCTCCAGCCGGCGTCCGTCCTCGGCCCGCTCGGGCGGAACGAGCACACAGACCCGCAGCGCCGGATCGACCAGCTCGATGGCGCGCACGAACGCGCGCTGGCCCGCCTCGAGCACGACGTCGGACGGCACGGTGGCGCGACTGGCCGTGGCCGCCACGCTCACCACGGTGGCCAGGGCCAGCTCGGTGCCCTCGGGCCCCGCGGCGTGGGTGCCGTGGGGGTGGATCGCGTACACGGAGCCCACGGTCACGCCGTGCGCGGCGCCCCCCGCGAGCTCGATCTCGTCGTCCTGCACGCTGCGCACCCGCAGGTACCCCGACGGCACCAGCTCGCGCGTCCCAAACAGGACCTCGTCCGCCTTGCCCTCCAGCTGGGGGTGCTGGCGACCGTGCTCCGCGCTGATCGCCGGGGCGATCTTCTCGAACACGTCGCGCCAGGTGGCGCCGGCGCCGGCCTGGATGAGCTCGCGGGTCAGGAACCACGTCAGCGCGCCGTGGCGGATGACCTCGTCCCCCTGGATCACCCGGTGCTCGTTGGCGAGCTCGGACGCATCGCACGCGGCCACGACGATCGCGGAGCGGGAACCCGGCAGCCAACCGCCGGCGCCGTCGGCGTCCACCAGGGCGCTCCGGCTGGTGGCGGGGGGCGGCGGAAGCGCGTCGGGGAAGGCCTGCGCGATGGACCGCGTGTCGGGCTCCACCTCGCGGGTCAGGGAGCCGAACGCGTCCCGGGTCACCGAGCCGGAGTGGCAGCAGTCGAACAGGAGGGTGACGAAGGGCGTCTTGACGTTGAGGCGCTGGACGAACCAGTCCACCTCGTAATCGAGCACGTCGCGGTTCGGACCCAGGTCGCCGCGCCCCGAGTCGAAGGTCACCATCGACTCGAGCAGGTCCTCGTCGCCGTGGGGATCCCGGAGCCGCGAGCCGTGACCCGCGTACATCACCGCGACGATGTCGTCCTGTCCGACGCGGTCGATGAGGCCGTCGAAGGCGCCGAGGATCCCGTCGCGGGTCGCCTCGCTGTTCCGCAGGAACCGCATGTTCGTCGCCGGGAACCCGAACCGCTCCTCCAGGACCGACGCCACGACGTCGATGTCGTTCAGGCAGCCGGCGAGGTCCTTGTTGTCCAGATGCGGGTACTCATTGATCCCGATGAACAGCGCGTGCTTCGTCCCGGCCATCTCGACGCCCTCCTGCGAACGAACAGGGTAGCGAAGACCCAAGGGCGGCGGATCAGCGGCCGGGCGACCGGGACTGCGCGCGACGTGGGCCCACCGCGAAGCCCAGGGAGCCCACCAGGGTGATGTCCGCCGTCGGATCGCCGCTGAGGATGTCCTGCTCCATGGCGAACGACAGGTCGATGGGCCCGAGCCGCACCCGCGTGCCGAACATCAGCCCCATGGGCGACTTCTGCATGAACGGGTGCACGAATCCCTTCAGGAAGGTCGAGTGGCCCTGGAACTGCGCCAGGATCGACCACGCGGGGAGCACGTTGAGCTCGAACGTGAACGAGAACGTGACCGCCGCCGTCCGCACGATGTTGGCCAGCTGTCCCTCGCGGCCGAGCGCAAGCAGGCCGAGCTGTCCGTACAGGTTGAGGATCCCCCAGCCGTGCTCGGCGACCACCACCACCCCCACATCGGGGGTGCCGCTGCCCGTGCCGCGCTCCAGCACCCCCGTGGGCAGCTTGACGAGCATGCGCGCGGCGACGCCGGGCACCTGGGACGTCGGGGCCAGAACCTGCGCCTGCAGGTCCACCACGATGTCCCCGAGGGCCATCACCACCGGGCCCTTCACGGTCTGGCTGTATTGGTTGGGGACCTCCACGGTCCACGCGAACCGGAAGTCGTCGACGAACTCGCGCCCCCCGTTCTCGAGCTTCAGGCCGTGGTGCCAGCCCTGGATCAATCGGTCCCCCACGCCGCCAAACAGGGTCAACAGGGGCACCTCGACCCCGAGCTCGAGGCGCCAGGGGAGCCCGACCCGCACGGTCGTGGCCAGGCGGATGATCTCCATGTCGAGATCGGACCGGTGCCGGCCATCCGGTCGGCGGCGCCCCCACTTCTCGAAGACGTTGGACCAGTCCCCGCTGAAGTCCACCTCCAGGGAGCCCGGGGCCAGGAGCGCGGCCCGGGTGGGGGTCGGCTGCAGGTACAGCAGATACAGCGGGTGGCGAACCCGCTGGGAGAACGGTCCCAGGCGCGCGTGGCCCGGCCCGGCCAACGCGGGTGGAGCGGCCACCGCGCCGAACAGACAGACGAGCAGGATCGCGACGGGCCATCGCAGCACGCTGGGCACCTACCTCTCCTCCACGGGCGGCTGCGCGGCGTCCCGGAACTCCCGGAGCAGACCCGGGAACGACGGACTGCGCACCGCGCCATGAAGCCACAGCATGAGACCTTCGTGAAACCGGATCACGTCGTCGGGCCCACCGCGCAGCCGCAGCCGGTCGGCCTGGACGGCGGACTGCAGGCCGAGGACCCCATCGATGAGCGCGAAGATCGTCGGCCGGTCGGTTTGCAGCTCCACGTGCGCCTCCCCGGCGAAGGGCAGGAACGTGACGCCGTCGGCTTCAAAGGCCATCGGCACGACCTCCTGGCCCACCATCAAGGTCACCCGACGACGACGCAGCGCTGTGCACAGCCCCTGCCACCCCGGCGGGTGCTCGGCCTGGAGGCACGCCATGGCCTGGTGGAGGAACGCCGCGAACGAGCCGGGCGAACGCGCCGACGCAGACACGACGGGCTGCGCGGGCTCGCTTCGCTCGGCGGCGAGCTGCTCAGAAGGAGAGGAACTCGAAGACGGCTCCACCGTCGATCTCCAGGGGCTCGCCGCGAATGGTCCCGCTCACGTGCAGGTGTCCGCTGACCTCGTTGATGGTGGTGACGGACAGGTCCGTCTCGGTGGGGATGACGATCTGGCAGACATCGGCGCACTCGAAGATGGCCTCCACGCGGTCGCCGCGGCCCTGCCCCACGATGCGCACCCGCTCGGGCACGTCCGTCGGGCGATCCGGGGCCAGCAGCGCCATCACCGAGGGGATCTTCGTGACCGATCCGGCGCGCAGGTGGCCGTGCAGCTCGACCGTGAGCTCCTCTCCGCGAAAGGTGCGGTGCTGCTCGCTGCCGTTCCAGAAGAACAGACCCTGGGCGGACGCCTTCGTGCGGCGCCGGTCCGAGAAGCGCACGAACACGCAGGACCAGGGGTTGTGCGGTTCCGGCGGGATCCCGAACCCCCACTCCCACGACAGGTCGTGTCCCCACAGGAACTCCCCCCAGTTGTGGTCGTGGTAGGCGGGGGCGGCGGACACGGCGATCTGCCGGTCCCCCACGGTGATCGTGCCCGTGGCCTCGAGCCGGGGCACCACGAGCCAGTGCAGCAGCCCGTCTTCCAAGGGGGTGTTGGGGCCGAGCATCGGCGCGGTCAGCGGCACGAGCCGCAGGTCCACCCCCACCCGCTCCTGGGGCAGGAAGGCCTTCACCACCACCTCGCCGCCCTCCATCCGCAGCGCGTCGTCCCCCAGGCGAAGGTCGAAGCGACCGCGGTGTGCGTGCACGGCGGAGGGGTGGTGCACGTGCACGCCGCCCGTCCAGCCGCGCCCGGGCTCCCGGACGATCACGATGGTGCGCGCGTCGGTCGCGCCGGGGTCGGCCGCGGGGCGCTGGTCGTCCATCAGGTTGAAGTTGACGTAGGCCTCGATGCCATCGCCGATCACGTTGACGTGCTGCCACTCCTTGTGGATGCGGCGACCGTCGAGGCGGGGGGTGGGGCCCCGGTACCAGTCCGTGCGGCGCAGCAGCTCGCCGAGGTCCGGCATCAGCGAAGGAGGTCCCGCAGGGACGGGCGCGGCGACGGGGTGTCGGGGGCTGCAGGACCCTCCTCGGCCGAGGCGATGGCGACCCAGTCCGCCACGCGGTCCAGCACCGCCCAGGCGCCGAGCACGGCGTGCAGGAACAGGTCGTCCGGGGCCTCCACGGCCACGACCCCCGCGTCCTCGGACGGGTGCCCGAACTCCTCGATGACCGCGCGCAGCTCGCGCCGCACCGACATCAGCCCGAGGGTCAGATCTCCCAGCTGATCGCGCTCGTCGAAGGCCGGGCGGCGGCTCGCCAGGATCGTCACGGACTCCGGTCCGTGGTGGTGCGATCCATGGCGGCCTGCCCTTCGGTGAACAGGCCGGCCAGCACGCGCTCCAGGTCGTCCCGCGTGGCGGCTCCGAGCACGGCGTCCACGAGCACCGACGGCACCGCGGTGCGGTCGTCGGGCGTGAACATGTTCAGCGTCATGCCCTCCCAGACCGCGCGTCCCCGCTGCACGAGCTCGCTGCCGGCGAGCTGGCCCCGGAGCGCGGCGCCCTCCTCGGTCTGGGCGAAGCGGCGGCCCTCCAGCACGAGGGCCCGCACGATGGCCTGCGCGGCCACGGGGTGCTGCAGCAGCGCCAGCTGGGCACGGCGGAGCAGCGCCTCCAGACGGTCGTCCGGCTCGTCCAACACGAAGTGCGGGACGTCCTGGTCAGCGGGCACTGTTACGGCGTGACCGGGGTGGGGTCCGGCTCTTCGACCTCGATGCTCAGGTGCAGGTGCATCGTGCCCGCGCCCTTCACGACGACGGTGCCCTCGTACTTGCCGGGGGCCTCGAAGTCGCCCCACAGGGGGGCCTGCAGCGTGACCGTGGCGGTGTCGCCCTTCTTGAGGATCCTGTCGGCGATCAGCTCGCCTTCACCGTCGGTCAGCGTGAACTCGAACGCCGGCACGAACCGCGCGCCGGTCTTGCCGTGGCCCCGGAACTCGCCGAGCAGGAAGGAGACCTCCCGGTCGTTGCGCGACTGGTTGGAGAGCGTGAACTTGCCGATGGCCTTGTGGCCGACCTGGCCGTGCAGGCACAGGGTCTTCTGGATCTCCTTGGGGCCGCAGCAGCACGGGCTCTCACCGCACCCCCCGCAGCACGCGGGCGCGCACGACTTGGGCGCGCAGACGGCGTCCGACAGCGTCTTGTGGAAGCGACGGTTCACCTCCCAGAGCTGCTCGTAGAAGCACATGTTGAGCTTGCCCAGCTCCAGGAGGTAGTCGCCGATGTTGGGCGTGCACGGGGAGCAGCAGCAGGGGCTGCTCTCACAGCCGCCGCAGGCCACCGGAGCACAGCAACAGGGACTGGTGCTGCAGGTCCCGCAGTGGTCGCCCTTCTTCTGCTTCGCCTCGTAGATGGCCCGGATCAGCGCGACGAGCTTGTCTTCGGAGGTGCCATCGATGCAGTCGGTGACGTCCTTGGCGGTCATGCTCATGAGATTCCCCTTCCCGAGCACCGATCTACCGGTCCCGGGCGACGACGTATTGTACCAGCGCTTCGAGGAAGTCCCGGTGCGCGGAGGCGGGCAGGAACGTGGCTTGCTCGAGGAGCCGACCCGCCGACTGCGCCGCGCGCTGGGCGAGGTCCGCGGCCGACTCGATGGCGCCCGTGCGGTGGGTCAGATCGAGCAGCCAGGCGACGTCCTGGGCGGACTTGTCCTCCCGAGGGCGGCCCAGGATCTGAACGGCGCGGGCGCGGTCCGGGCCGGACGCGGCGCGCAGGGCGTGGATGAGGATGAGGGTGTGCTTGCCTTCGTGCAGGTCGCCGGCGATCTCCTTGCCGTAGGAGTCGGCGTCTCCGACGAGGTTGAGCACGTCGTCCTGGATCTGGAAGCCCAGCCCCAGCAGGGAGGCGAAGCGGCGCAGGTGGGTGGCCTGGCGGGGAGGCAGGCCCGCCACGGTGGCGCCGATGAGGACCGGGGTCATGAAGGTGTACCAGCCGGTCTTCTTCCAGACCATGTGCAGGTACTCCACGTCGCGGTGGGACCAGTCGTTGTCCCGCACCCAGGCCAGCTCCAGGGCCTGGCCCTCGGCGGACTCCTTGGCCATGCGGGCCACCAGATCCATGATGCGGATCGCCTTGCCCAGCCCCAGGTCGGCCATGTTGTCGAGCAGGGGGCGCAGCGCCAGGGCGAGCATGGCGTCGCCCACGTTGATGGCCACCGGCACGCCGTGGGCGCGGTGCAGCGTGGGTCGGCCGCGGCGCAGCTCGGAGCCGTCCTCGATGTCGTCGTGCACGAGGAAGGCGTTGTGATACAGCTCGAGGACCGCGGCGGTGCGCAGGACGGCTTCGACCCGGCCGCCCAGGCCCGCGCAGGTGGCGATGCACAGCGCGGGGCGCAGCATCTTCGACTCCCGCATGGGGTAGTCGAGCATAAGGTCGTACAAGACGGGGCGGAAGCGACCCTTGGGAACCAGGGCCTGGATCTCGTCGATGACGAGGCCGCGCACGTCGTCCAGGTAGGCGGTCAGGGACACGGGGGCCGAGGGTACCGCGGATGGTTCCGGGGGGTGGGAGCGGCGCAGCTCGACTCGCGGGAGCCACTGAACCCGGGGGAGCCACGGAACTCGGGGGAGCTTGCACAGCTGGCGGCGTTGAGTGGCATTCCCAGCCGATGCGACCACTGAACTCGGGGGAGCTTGCAGAGCTGGGCGGGGATGAGAGGATCTGCCCATGACGACCGACCGGGAACGATGGGATGCGCGCTGGGCCTCGGCGGGGCCGGTCCCCGATCCCCCCGCGATCCTGCGCCTGCACGGCGACCTCCTCCCCCAGACCGGTGACGCCCTGGAGATCGCCTGTGGTCTGGGCGCCGGCGCCCTCTGGTTGGCCGCGCGCGGGCTGCGCACCACCGCCTGGGACGTGTCGCCCGTCGCCCTGGGCCGGCTCGCAGGCGAGGCCCGGTCCCGCGGTCTGACCGTGCACACCGAGGCGCGCGACGTGCTCGCGGCCCCGCCAGCGCCGGAGTCCGTGGACGTGCTGCTCGTGGTGCGGTTCCTCGACCGGAGCATCTTGCCGGCCCTGCGGGCGGCGGTGCGACCCGGCGGGCTGCTGCTGCTCCAGACGTTCTTCGGCCCTCGGGTGGCCATCGGGCCGCGGCGCCCGGAGTGGCGTCTGCAGCGCGGCGAGCTCGAGCGGATCGCGGGGGACCTCGAGATCCTCGTCTGCGCCGAGGGGCCGGGCGAGGAGGCGATGCTGGTGGCGCGCAGGTCGGAACCAGCAGCCTGATCGAGGACAGACACATGCGGATCGCGATCATCGGGGGAACGCTGTTCATCGGCCACGCCACCGCATCGGCGGCCGTCGCCCGCGGACACGATGTCTTGGTCCTTCATCGGGGAGTGCACCCGGCGCAGGTCCCCGGTGTTCGATCCGTGGCTGTGGATCGCGCCGATCCCGTCGCCCTCGCCAGCGCCCTGGGGGAGGCGGCCGCCGACGTCGTCATCGACACCCGCGCCATGACCCGCAGCGACGCCCAGACCATGGTGACCGCCCTCGATGGCGTGTGCCCCGCGGCGGTCGTGCTGTCGAGCCAGGACGTGTATGCGCAATTCGGGCGACTGAACGGGCTGGCGGCGCCGGAGCCGGAACAGGTGGTCACCGAGGACAGCCCCCTGACCGTGCCCTACCCCTTCCGCGGGCTGGCACCGCACGCGGGCGGCGCCATGTACGACAAGAAGGACGTGGAGGCCGTCTTTCGGGGTGCGGCGTCCGGCCACCTGGCGAGCGTGACCGCCCTGCGGCTGCCGGCGGTCTACGGCCCCCGGGACGCCACGCGACGCTTCGGGATGATCGTGGATGCGCTCGACCGCGGAGCGACGACCCTGCCCCGGCAGGGCGGAGCCTTCCGCTGGACTCACGGCCACGTCGACAACGTGGCCCATGCGGTGATCCTGGCCGCGGAGGCGCGCTTGTCGGGCTGGAACGTGTTCAACGTCGGCGAGGCCCACACCCCGACGATGGCCGAGCGGGCTGAGGCGATCTCCCGAGCGTTGGGGGTGACGTTCACGTGGGACGAACCCGCCGAGCTGCCCGCCGCCTTCGGGCTCCTGGGCACGATGCCCAACGACTTCGTCTCGGACAGCAGCCGGATCCGGGACGCCCTTGGCTTCCACGAGGTGCTGGACCCGGACGGGTGCGTCGCCAGCGTCGTGGCGGCCCTGCGCGCGAGCCGCCCGACGGGCTGAGCGACTGGCCTCCCTTGGCGGGCCCACGACGGGCCCAACCGTTGCATCAACCGGGGGAGACACTCTGTCTGACCCCGATGACGCGCCAACGGGCCCCGCACGACGGCCCCAACCGTTGCATCAACCGGGGGAGACACTCTGTCTGACCCCGATGACGCGCCACCCCAGCCCGCACGACGGCCCCAACCGTTGCCTCAACCGGGGGAGACACTCTGTCTGACCCCGATGACGCGCTGGCGGGCCCTGTCAGTGACTCACCCCTCGAGCAGCAGCTCCCGGAGCCGCGCCGCCGCCGGTGACAGCCGGTCCACCCCCCGGTGCGCCAGCACCAGCGTGCGCGCGATGGGGGCCCGGGGATCGTCCACCTCCACCAGCCGCCCCTCCGCCACGTCCTGGGTGATCGCCTGCCGGCTGATCAGGCACCGGCCGATGCCCGCCCGGACGTTGCCCTTCACCGCCGCGATCGACCCCAGCTCCATCACCACGTCGGGGCTGTCGAAGTGCTCGTCCAGGATCGCGCGCAGCATCGAGCCCCGGGGGAAGCCCACCCACGCGTCCGGTGACGGATCCCCCGGCGCCGACGCCACCACCAGCGTGTCCTCCATGCAGGGCTCCACCACGAACCAGCGGCCGTCCCGGGGCACCGAGCTGCCGGTCACGAAGACCAGGTCCAGCGCGCCCCGCCGCAGCCCGTCCCAGCTCTCGGGGCTGTGGGCCTCGCGCAGGTAGATCCGCACCGCGGGATGCAGCTGCCGGAACCGCGCCAGGGTCCCCGGGAGCAGGTACGTCGCCGCCGTGGGGCCCGCCCCCAGCCGGACCTCGCCGGCCTGCAGGCCCAACACCTCGGCCACCGCCCGCCGCCCGTCCTGCACCGCCGCCA
>CALAGR010000207.1 GCA_937891735.1 uncultured Pseudomonadota bacterium
CCCTCGCGGACGGGGCGGGGCTGGACGACGTGCTCGCGGGGCTGGCGGGGGTGGGGCGCGACGGCACCAGTGAGGGGCTCATCGAGGACGCATCGGCGGTGGCGGGGCTGACTCCGGACGAAGCGGACCGGCTGCGGCGGGGTCTGGGGCCGGGGGGATCGCCAGCGGAGCGCGCGCGGCTGCGGCGGCGGTTCGTGGAGGGGGCGTTGGCTCGGGGGATCGGCACGACGGAGGCCGCGTGGCGGTGGGAGCAGCTGGGCGTCGCCCTCCGCGCTGCTCCTCGGCGGGCCGACCTGCTGCCCGTGGCGCTCGGGGGCCTGCGGCTCCTGGAGGTGTGTCGGGCCCGTCCGGCGGCGGCCCTGGCCGCGCTGCTCACCGTGCCGGGGGGCCACTATCCGGCGTGGGTGTACGTGGCGGCGGCGCTCCGACGCGGGGTGACGGTGCTGCCCCCGTCGGTCCAGGACGCGCACACGGATCCGCACTGTCCGGCCGACGGGGTGGTCCGGATCGGCCTGGGCCAGATCCGGGGGGTCCGCCTGGAGCTGGCGGCCGCGATCACGGACGCGCGGCGCACCGACGGGCGCTTCGCGTCGTTCGATGACTTCCAGTCCCGCGTGTCTGCGGGGGTCGACGAGGTGGACGCGCTCGTGGCCGCGGGCGCGCTGGACGACGTGGACGGCGCCCTGGGCCGCGACGACCTGCGGGTGCTGCATCGGCGGCTGCGGTGGACCACGGCTGCGGCTCGGCGGGACCTGCGCACGGTGCGCGACCAGCGACCCGGCGTGCACGGAACCCAACAGGCGGCGCGGCTTCGGGACGAGCTGGGGGCGTTGGGGCTGACGTTGAGCGGGCATCCGCTGGAGATCGTCGCCGACCAGGTGCCCGACGATGTGGTGCAGGGGGCTGCCCTCGCTCGCTGCATCGGCAGCCGCGTGACGGCGGCGGGCTGGGTGGCCCACGTCACCGGACCCGGGCCCGGCCTCGACAAGCGCTGGGGGTGCGAGCTGGATGACGGCAGCGCGCTGCTGGCGGTGCGCGTCCCGGAGCGGCTCGTGCGTCAGCCCCTGAGCGGGCCGTGGGTGTTGAGCGGGGTCGTGACGGCCGAGGGCCGCGGCGTCTGCATGGAGGTGGATGCGCTGCGGGCCCTGGAGCTGGACGGCGGGGATCGGGCGGTGGCCGACGTGGGTTGAGCGCCAGGGCGCTGTCGATCCCCCGGGCCGGGCCCTGCCCTGACGCGCGTGCCGTGGGCCGCTGACGGCCCGACGGGTCCGGGCGGGCCCGTCATCGCCGGGTTCCGGGCGCCCGCGGGCCCGAACGCATGCCCTTTCGCAGGCGACTCGGGCCGGACGGCGCCTCCGGGAGCGGAGCGGCTCGTGCTCTTCCAGCGCCCAGACTCAGGACGGTCGCCGAATCCACGGTCCGCCCCGGGTCCCCAGAGGAGCACACCCCATGCGATCCATCCGAATCCTGCTGGCCTTCATGCTCGGCATCCTTCTGGCGGCGCCGCTCACGGGCTGTGACGTCGATGACGACGACGACAGCGCCGACGACGACGACAGCGCCGGCGACGACGACGACAGCACCGCGGACGACGACGACACCGCGGACGACGACGACTCGGGCGACGACGACGACTCGGGCGACGACGACGACTCGGGCGACGACGACGACTCGGGGACCTGAGGGCCACCGCGTTCCATGAGTCCCCCTTCTTCGCTTCCGGAGCCCTTCGGCGAATACATGCTGACCCATTTGCTCGGCAAGGGCGGGATGGCGTCCGTGTTCCGCGCGGTGAAGTCGGGCCTGGAGGGCTTCCAGAAGGAAGTCGCGATCAAGCGGATCCATCCGTCCCTGGCGCACAACGAGGGGATCCTGCACGACCTCATCAACGAGGCGCGCATCGGCGGCCAGCTCAAGCACCCGAACATCGTCGAGGTCTACGAGTTCAACAAGGTCGAGGACACGTACTACCTCGCGCTGGAGTACGTCGACGGCTGGACGCTCGACCGGCTGATCGCGCTGTCGCGCGAATACCGGATGCCGCTCCCGCCCTCGGTGGTGCTGGACATCGCGCTGCAGGTCGCCGAGGCCCTGGACTACGCGCACAACGTCAAGACCCTGGATGGCACCGCGGTCCAGCTGGTGCACCGGGATCTGAAGCCCGCCAACATCATCGTGAGCCGGACCGGCATCACGAAGCTGATGGACTTCGGCATCGCGAAGGCGTCCACGAACATCTTCCACACCGTCGTCGCCGGGATGACCAAGGGCACGCCGCACTACATGTCGCCCGAGCAGGTGCGGGGCGGCACGGTGCTGACCGGCTCGTCCGACCTCTTCTCCCTGGGCGCGGTGCTGTACGAGCTGACGACGGGCAACGTGCTGTTCGACGGCGAAGGCCTGCACGTGGTGATGTACCAGGTCGTCAACGCGGACGTCGCGCCCTACGTGCGCAAGGCCGAGGCGCGGGTGCCGGGCATCGAGCGGCTGCTGCTGCAGCTGCTGGCCAGGGAGCAGGCGGAGCGTCCCCGTGACGCCGCCGCGGTGGCGCACTGGCTCAAGCGCCTCAAGGACGAGGAGCACGGCGTCGGCCCGACCACGAGCGAGTTCATGCACTCCGTGCGGGAACGGCGGCTCGAGGCCCAGGGGCAGCGCACGACCGTCGAGGCGGGCGGGGAGCCCGAGTTCGCCACCGCGTTCGCGCCCGCCCTGGAGTTTGCCGAGGAGGAGGAGCGCCGCGTCGCTGAGGCCCGCGCCCTCGCCGACGCCGAGATCATCGAAGGGCAGCAGACGTTCGGACGGCGGTCCCCCGGGCCGGTCGACACCAAGGGCGCGACCGTTCGGGAGGTGGACGAGGAGCTGTCCGAGGAGGAGACGGCGCTCCTGTTCCCCCTGCCCGGGAAGGCGCCGCCGCCGACCGATCAGAACATCAAGCCGACCCGCAACGTGCCCGGGGCCACCAAGCAGATGCGGCGCGCGCCGGTCAAGAAGCCGGGCTGGTCCCCGCCGATGATGGTGGTCACCGGGGTGTTGGCGATCATCCTGGCCCTGGCGCTGGGGTGGATCGTGAAGCTGGCCCTGCAGGACGCGCCCGCTCCGGTGGCGGTGGCCGAGGCGCCCACGGACGCGCCGGCGGATCTGCCGGATCTGGGGGGCACGGTCGCCGGTTCGGACCAGGAGCGGCCCACCCCCCAGGTCCAGAACCCCACCACGGAGCCCCGCACGCCACGCTCTGAGCCCCCGACCCCCGCGCCGGGCAAGGAGCCCACGCCGGCCCCCCAGGCCACCCCGTCCGCTGAGCCTACGCCGGCCCCCCAGGCCACTCCTGCTGAGGGCCCCACTCCGGAGCGGGTCGCCGTGGTATCCCCCGTGACCGGGACGGGGTATCTGTCGATCAAGACCAGCACGCCCTACGCCAGGGTGCTGGTCGACGGCACGGAGACCGGCAAGAGCACCCCGCTGATGCGCCTGGCGCTGCGGTCAGGTCCACACGACGTGGTGCTGGTCGCGGTCGAGATGAACAAGCGCAGCCAACCACGCCGCTTCACGCTCCAGAAAGACGAGAGCCTGAAGCTCGGCCACTACGACTTTCACACGGACACCTGGAGCGATTGATGTCCGCCCAACGCCTGCTGCTCAGCCTTCTCCTCGTCGCCTTGCTGCTGCCGTCCTCGGCGTTCGCGGCGAAGAAGCAGAAGAAGGGCGACGTCGACGATGTCGCGCCGGTCGATGCCAAGGCCATCCTGGTCTACGGCACGCCTCCGACGCAGGAGGACCGCGAGGCCAAGGCCATCGAGGTCCTCAAGGGGCGCCTGGAGCCGGACGAGCCGCTGCCCAAGCGCACCCTGACCGTGAACGCGTGGATGGGCTCGGCGCGCTTCCGGCTCGGCGGCAGCGCCCAGAACCTGGCCTGCATCGCCCCGCCGTCCAAGATCAAGTACGACCGGGACCAGGAAACGGAGATCGAGGGGATCAACCGGGAGGCCAACCGCCTCCTGAACGATCTCGAGCCGGTCAAGGCCCACGAGGCCTTCACCCTGTCCCAGGACCGGCTGCCCTGCCAGGCCGTCTACCTCGACCAGGACTCGTTCTGGGAGAGCTACTTCTACGCCGGCATCGCCGCCTTCTATACGGGGGACTCCCAGCTCGCCCGCGCGCACTTCCGCCAGGCTGCCGCCATCGCGCCGGAGCGCCAGTGGGACGCGTCCTACCCGCCCGAGCCCCAGTCCACCTTCCTGTCGGCGGTCCAGGACGTCGTGGCCCGCCCCAAGGGCAAGATCTGGGGAGATCTGCGAGAGACGAACTACCGCGAGGTGTGGCTCGATGGCCGCCCGCTCGACCTCACGAAGGCCTTCGAGCAGGAGGTCTACGCCGGCAAGCACCTGATCCAGGCCGTCAACGACGAGGGCCAGTGGGCCACCTGGTACTACGACATCCGGGAGGGCGCGTCCCTGACGCTGTTCTCCGCCATCGGCCTGCAGGAGCTGGTCCTCGCGGGCGCCGATGGCGTGTTGCGCTCCGTCGCCACGGCCACCCTGTCCAAGAAGCTGCGGGACGAAGACCTCGAACAGGCCTACATCATCCGGCTGGACGAGGACGGCGAGCCCCGCACGGTCTGGCAGTTCACCCGTCGGGGGGGGGTCTGGTCCCGGCTCGAGCGAACCGAGACCGGCCAGCTCCTGCGCACCGAGGTCGCCGCAGCGGAGCTGAGCCCCGAGGAGCGGGACCGGCAGGCGTTCCTGCGCAAGCCGGACTACCGCGCCAGCGTGGCCGTCGGCTTCAAGTTCATGAACCTGTACCGGTGCGGGCAGGCCGTCGCCACCACTGTCTCGGGCATCGACTTCTGTCCCAGCGGGCACCGGCGGGAGAACCCCTACTTCGGCGGCCTCATCGGGATCGACGTGAACCTGGTCCGGGGCCTCAACCTGGACTTCCGCTTTGGCACCACGGCCACGGACCTGCGCGCGGGCGGAACCCTGCTGCCGGAGTTCTCGGTGGGCTTCCGCTACCGGTTCCTGCAGGGGGTCATCCAGCCGTTCATCGCGGCCGCCGCCGACCTGCTGTTCGGCCTGTACCGGGACACGGAGACGTCACCCGACCAGTTCACGGTGTTCGTGGGCCCGCAGGGCTACGGCGGGGTCGAGTTCGAGTTCCCGGACGGCTTCAGGCTGACGCTCGAAGGAGGGGGCGGGGTGATCCTGACCGGCGAGGGCAGCTCCCAGCGGTGGCCTATGGCGCACGCGATGCTGGCGATCGGTCGGTTCCTGCCTTGACCTCGGCGGGCAGGGTCGGCGTGATCAGGGGTCCCTGCCAGCGCACCCCGCTCGCGGTGACGTAGGCGAGCTCGACGCCGGCCCGGGTCTGCAGCACCACCCGGGCCACATCGCCCCCGGACTCCTTGCTCAGCCGCTCCCACAGCCGCACGGCACCGAGCTTGCGCACGGCCTCGCCCTCGTTCATCCAGACGTTCTCGACCCGCACGTAGATGATGTCGGGGTGCCGGATGATCCCGACGATCGGGAGCTCGGTGTACTCCGCCGCTGACGGCAGTCCGCCGCTGGGCTTCGGGGTCAGCGTGTTGAAGAGGAACAGCGCCAAGGCAAGGCTGCCGCCCATGGCGATCAGGCCCTTGAGCGGGACCGCGGCCGGCGCGCGCAGTCGCTTCTTCTCCCGGGCCGCGGCGGCGCTCGCTTCGGCCTCCTCGGCCTGCAGCCTCTCTCTTTCCTCCTCGCGCCGACGGCTGAGCACGGCGTCCCGCACGTCCTCCTTGCGCTCCGCGAGGCGGCTCGTGTCGACGTTCCGCTGCGACAGGCGGCCCTGCAAGGCGGTCAGGCGCCGCTCCGCGACGGACCCCTGCTGCTTGTGGCCTTCCAGGATCAGGTGGATCACCGTGACCAGCTCGGCGACGCTGCGAAGCGGCCGGGGGGGGGATCCTGCCGACGGCAGGTAGTGGTGCAGCGCGTGCTCGCCCTTCAGCGCCAACGCCAGGCCCAGGGCGCGGGCCGCCTCGGGCTCGAGCTCGGCCTCGGCCACGTCCGGGGCCGTGATCGGCGGGACCAGACCCCAGAGCTGATCGGCGCCCGCCAGGAACTCGGTGCGCTCGGGATCGCCGAAGCCCTGCGAGCGGATCAGCCCCAGCATGTAGGGCTCGGACACCATGCCCCTGGACCACTCTCCGAGGACCTGGATGTACGTGGACAACCCGAGGGGCTCCGGAATGCGCGGGTCGGTGCCAGCCACCTCCGGGATCGCCTCCTCCGGGACCTCTTCACCCACTGCGTCCTGCTCCCCGACGGGCCAGTGAAACCGGGGGCGCGTGATAGGATCCCCACGCTACGACCGGGTCGGCCTGCTGCCCGCGAGTCTACGGTAGAGCGCGATTCCCGGCGAGGTTGACGCCACAGGGCCCAAACCCTGCACGCAACGGAGGGTCCATGCCCGAGTCCTCTAGGTCGGACGCGCAGGGGCGCTCCGCCAGCTACCGCATCGAAGACCTCGACGCCGAAGCAGAGCTTCGCCGCCTGGAAGCGCAGGTGCGCCTGGTGGTGCCCGTGGAGCACCGCGTGCTCAAGGAGATCGGCGTCCGGCCGGAGTCCACCTTCGTCGACATCGGCTGTGGCCCCGGGTTCTTCGCCGAGCGCGCGGCCCGGGAGCTGCTGGACAGCGGCGCCCGCGGCGGGCGGGTGATCGGCGTGGACGTCGACGAGAAGCTGATCTGGCTCGCGCGCAAGCGGGCCGAGGGCCTGAACCTGCCGCTGGAGTACGTGGTCGGCGCGGGGGCCGAGATCCCGCTCGCCGACAACATCGCCGACATCACCTACGCGCGCTTCCTGTTCCAGCACCTCGAACACCCCCTGGTGGTGCTCGCCGAGATGATGCGGGTGACGCGCCCCGGAGGTCTGGTGGCGATCGTCGACACCGACGACGGCAGCCTCCTGATGCACCCCGAGCCCGTGGGGTTCCGGCGCCTGGTGGACGCCAGCGGCGCGGCCCAGATGGCCCGGGGCGGCGACCGTCGGGTGGGCCGCAAGCTCAAGCGGTACCTCGCTGCGACCGGTTTGGAGGACACCAGCGCCCGGGTGCACCCGTTCACCACCGAGGAGCTGGGGGTCGGTCCGTTCCTGGAGATCACCGTCGGCTTCAAGGCCGGCGTGCTGCGCCCTCCGTTCATCACCGCCGATGAGATCGAGGAGACCGTCACCGATCTGGAGCTGGTGCGCGAGACGCCCGGGTTCTTCGGTCACGCCCTCGGCTACCTCGCCTGGGGCCGGAAGCCCTCGTGAGCGGGAAGGCACTGGACCCCTGGGTGGAGTCCGAGCCGGAGCTGAACTCGCGCCTGCTCAAGCCGATGCTGCGCTTCTACGAGAAGCGCTGGGGCAAGGACCAGCTGATCGCCTTCGCGAGCCGCATGGGCACCACCCTGGACGTGCTCGAAGATCACGACCGCTGGTTCTCCGTCGAGCGCTTCCTCGCCTTCATCCGGGCGATGGCGGTGGAGACCGGCGACCCGGACATCGCCTACAAGGCCGGCCGGGCGTTGATGGAGCCGGGCGTCATCGGAGTGGAGCGCTACTTCATCCGGGCGCTGCTGACGCCCCGGGCCGTCTATGAGCAGGCCGCCGCGATCACCGCGCGCTACTCCCGGGTCACGGCGTGGGAAGCGGATGTGTACAGCCGCAACCGGGCGACGTTCACGTTCCGTCCCAGCTCGCCGGACAAGGACGACCACCACTTCTGCCGAAACCGTCTCGGCGCGCTGGAGGTGGTGCCGCTCCCGTTCGGCCTGCCCCAGGCCCACGTGGAGCACCCCGAGTGCCTGTACGCGGGCGGCGAAAAGTGCGTGTACGAGGTGCACTGGACGAACATGTCCGCGTGGGTCCGGCCGGTGCTGGGCGTGGCCCTGCTCTGCCTGGTCGGCGGCGGGATCGGCATCCTCATGGGGAGCCCGCTGGGGGTCCCGTTCGCCCTCGCGGGAGGGATCCTGGGGGCCGGCGCGACGATGGGAGCGGTCACCGCGACGAAGCGGATCGTGGCCCAGTCCGCGGAGATCGGCGACGGCCGGGTCGAGCACTTCCAGAGCATGCTCGAGGAGAACAAGCGGCGCGTCGAGCAGCTGCTGCTCCTGCGGGCCGTCAACGAGGCGATCGGCCGGCACCTCGCCGAGGAGCCCCTGATCGACGCGGTGCTGGACACCCTGGCCCGCTCCAGCACCTGGGATCGCGCGATGGTGCTGATGGTGGACGAGGCCGCGGGGGTCCTCTGCCGTGCGCGCTCGCGCGGCTTCGGTGAGGCCGAGACGGCGCGCCTGGGCGCTGTGACGATCTCCCTCGCACCCGACGGGAAGGACGCCCGGCTGTTCGGTCACATCGTTCGGGACGGCGCGGCCGTGCTCATCGAGGACGTGGTCGAGTACGGCAGGATGCTCAAGCCCGAAAACCGGGCGCTCCTGGAGGATCTGGGGAGCAGCTCGCTGGTGGCGGTCCCGGTGGTGGCGCAGGGCGAAAAGCTCGCCCTGATCATCGTGGACCGGGTGGGCTCCTCCGTCCCGCTGGACACAAAGGATCGGGACCAGCTGCGGTCGGTCGCGGCGGCCCTGGGCAAGGCCCTGTCCAACGCCAAGCTGTTCGGACGGGTGCGGCGCGAGCTCGCGAAGAACCAGAAGTTCACCCACTTCCTGCCGCCCCCCATCGTCGCCAAGATCCAGGACGATCCCGAGGCCGCGCTGCAGCTGGGCGGCAAGCGGGCGTCGATGGCGGTGATGTTCTGCGACATCGCCGGCTTCACCCCGTTGACCGCGAGCTGCGCTCCCGAGGAGGTCGTGCGTGGCCTCAACGCCTGGTTCGCCATCGCCGATCCCGCCATCGAGGCCTGCGGCGGCATCGTGGACAAGCGCATGGGCGACGGGATCCTGGTGGTGTTCCTGGAGGAGGAGGCCGGGGGTCGGGATGGACGGCACCCCGTCGAGCGCGCGGCGGCGGCGGCGGTGGCCATGAGCCAGTCGCTGGACGCGGCCGGAGACGCCCTTGCGCGCGTGGCGCCGGCCTTCAAGGGCATGAAGGTGCGCTGGGCGGTGCACTACGGCGAGGTGATCGCGGGCAACCTCGGCAGCCACAGCCGCATGGAGTACACGGTGATCGGCGACGCGGTGAACACCTGCGCGCGGCTCGAGGAGATCACCCCCGCGGACTGCGCGTGGTTCACGGGCGAGGCGGTGCGCGCGGTCCCGGGGGGCCTCACGAGCGCGGTCTTCGAGCAGTCCACGGTCCTTCGCGGTCGCACCACGCCCACCGAGGCCTGGTCCATCCCGCTCGACTCGGCGGCGACGGCGACGGGTACGTGGCAGGCCTCGGATCTGGCGGGATCGGCGACGGCCGCGGTGCTCACGTCCATGGAGCTGCCGCCCATCGATGAAGAGGGGTAGTCAGCCCGCGCGGACGGCCGCGGTGCTCGCCCCGGGGCGGTGCAGCCCGCCGGCCCTGGAGCGCCGCCACTCGGTGCCGACCGTGTCCCGCAACAGCACGGCCTCGTCCCCCTCGACATCGATGGCGCCGATGTCCAGGGCATCGCAGTCCAGCCACTGAAGCAGCATCGCGTCCCGCCCGTCGAGGTCGGGCAGGTATCCGCCGAAGAAGAGCCCGGCCTCCTCCAGCAGGGGCAGGTACGCGGCGACCTCGGGCTGGTCCAGGGGCAGCAGCACCGTGATGTGCTCCATGTGCCCGCCGGCCATCCAGTTCACCTTGTCCATCACGGCGGACACGAAGTCGGTCCGGGCCCTGCGCACGTGCAGGATCCCCCGGCGTCGCGACGGCTCGAACCAGGACCGCACGACGCTCTCGCCGTCCGGGAGCGGCACCTCGCCGAGCTGGATGGACACGAGATCGCGCTGCTGGCTGCTGCTCGCGAGCAGCTTCTCCACGCAGCCCGCCCACTTCTGCGGCACGAACGCCCGCTGCCGGTGCTCGGTCGTCGCCCCGTGCATCATCAGCGTCGTCATCGGCTGCGGCTTGCGCTCGCTGTCGTGCACCACCCAGCCGGGCACGCCGCCGAGGAACATCGCCCCCGCGCTCGCTCCCACGCGACGGGAGCTCTTCTGCGACATCAGGTGGCGGGTCAGGCACTTGGTGAAGATCGTGCGGAGGGAGGGGTTGACCGACTTCTCGTGGGCGATGCAGGCCATCGCGAGGATCCCCTGCACCCCCTGGCCCCGCCGCTCCGGATCGACGATGGCGAGCCCCATCTCGACGCTGGTGGTGGGCTGGAGCTGCTCTTCGGTGGTCGCCATCTCGAACCACGGTCGGATCGAGCCCAGGTGGCCTATCACGTTGCCCGTGTCCGAGTCGACGGCGAGCATCGAGCGGATCAGGCCCCGGGCGTTCAGGTCGAGGAGCAGCTTCGGCTCGTACATGAAGCTGCGGTGGTAGGTCAGTCCGTAGCCGGTGTAGACGAGGTCCTGCAGTCGCAGGGCGTCTTCGCGGTTTCGCAGAGGTCGTGTTTCGATTCCCACCTGCGCTACGTCATCGGATGGGGTGGACGGGACTTGAGTCCGCGGACGACCTTGCCGCCCTAACGCTTGATCGTCAGGCTCTGCCCGGGTCGCAGGGTGTTGCCGTTGAGGCGATTCCACCGCTGCAGGTCCGCCACGGACACCCCGTGCTGCTGCGCGATGCTCCACAGGGACTCGCCGCTCGCGACCCTGTGGGTCGTCGGTGCAGCCGCCACGGCGGTCGCCCTGGCGTGAATGCTGAGCTTCTGGCCCACGCGGATGGAGGTGTCCTTCAGGTCGTTCCAGCCCTGCACGTCCGCCACCCGCACGCCGTACTTCTCGGCGATCGTGCCCAGCACCTCGCCGCTGCTGACGACGTGGGTGACCGCGCGGGTGGCCGGCGCCGCGGCGCTCGCCGCCTCGTACACGGCGAGCTTCTGGCCGACGCGAATGCTGGTGCCCTTGAGGCCGTTGAGGCCCTGCAGCTCGCTCACCGTCATCCCGTGCCGCTGGGCGATGGTCCCCAGGACGTCGCCGCTCTGCACCGCATAGGTGCTCTTCGCCCGGGTCGTGCTGGCGCTGCTGGCCGCGGTGACGCCGCCGGGCAGCTCCAGCCGCTGGCCCACCTTGATGGTGTCGCCCGACAGGCCGTTGGCCTTACGCAGGGCAGCCCAGCTCGTGCCGAACTTCGCCGCGATGCCGGACACCGTGTCCCCGCGCTGCACCGTGTAGGAGGTGGGCCGGGGGGCGGTGCTGGTCGGTCGGGCCGCGGTCGCGGGCTTGGAGTCGGCCACCGCGGCAGGCTTGCCGACCGTCTGGACCTTGATGCGCTGGCCGATGGACAGCACGTCGCTGCGCAGGCCGTTCTGCTCCTTCAGCGTCGCCACGCTGGTGCCGTAGCCCTGCGCGATCTTGCCCAGGGTGTCGCCCCGGGCCACCACGTGGATCATCTCGCGGGAGGTGAGGTTGTCCGTGCGCACCGGGATCGTGAGCACCTGGCCGACGCGCAGGCTCCGCGGATCCGAGATGGAGTTCAGCTTGCTCAGGGCCACCAGGGGCACCCCGTAGCGCTCGCTGATCGCGCCCAGGGTCTGCCCCCGGGTCACGGTGTGGCGCACGAAGGTGATCCGCTCCTCCTTGGGCAGGGCCTCGAACTTCTCTGCGAACGTGGCTCCCTCACCGCGGGGGATGTTGAGCTCGTAGTTCTCGACCCCGGGCGGCGTGAAGCCGCGCTTCAGGTGGGGGTTCATCGCCTGGAGCTCTTCGATGTCACGCCCCGTGATCGTGGCGACGGCGCCGAGATCGGTGGCCTCGGGGACCTGCACCACGTCGTAGTCCCACAGCGCGAGGCGGTCTTCGTCCTTCTTCTCGGCGTTGAGCCCGTAGCGGTCGGCGTACTTGCTGAGGATGGCCGCGGCCATGATCTTCGGGACGTAGTGCTTGGTCTCGGGCTTGAGGTAGGTGCGGTGGGCGGCGGACAGCTCCCAGAAGTCGTCCGTGCCGTACATCTTGATCGCCTTGCCGATCTTGCCCTCGCCGGCGTTGTAGGCGGACGTGGCGAGCTCCCACTTGCCAAACAGTCGGTACAGGTAGCTCAGGTACCGGATGGCGGCGACGGTGGCCTTGACCGGATCGCGGCGCTCGTCCACCCACCAGTCCACGGTCAGGTCGTAGTACTTGCCCGTTCGCGGCATGAACTGCCACACCCCCACCGCCGCCGCCCGGGACGTGGCGTAGGGGTTGAAGCCCGACTCGATCATCGACTGGTACACCAGATCCTGCGGGAGCCCGGCCTCGGCGAGCGCAGTCCGCAGCAGGGGGTCGTAGCGCTCCGAGCGGGCCAGCCAGCGCACGAAGTGCCCCCGGCCTCGCGTCAGGAAGTAGACCATCCAGTTCTGGGTGCGCTCGTTGAGCACGATCGGGATGTCGAAGTCCGCCGGATCCACCCGATCCAGGTAGAGCGCGGGCCGGTCGCTGAGGACCTTGAGCGGATCCTTGTAGTACGCCGTGGAGGGATGGAGGTGGTGGTCGGAGCTGCCGAACCAGTGCTCCGCGAGCCGCCGTTCGTCGCTCAGTTCGGCGGACGCGCGACGGATCGCCTCGTCCTGGTGCGCCTCCAGACCGGCGAGGATCTCGCGCAGCAGCAGGTCCAGCTCCCCCTCCGTCAGGGGCACGGGCATGTCCACCAGGGGCGCGTCCTGATCGTGGAAGAAGCAGGTCGCGGCGTCGTCGCAGTCCAGCAGCAGGCGGTCGAGGATGTCCCCCCGGGGGTCCGACACGCCGATGTCGGCCCGCTTGCGCCGCTTCTTGGGGCGCTTCTTCCCACGGCTCGCGATCAACGCGCCTTCCGGCACCGGATCGGCGGTGCCGACCTGGGCTTCTTCGGGCTGCTCCGCGGCCGCCGCCGTGCCCGCCGGCAGGGCCACGGCGGTTGCGAGAACGAGCGTCCGGAGGGTCTTGATCCAGGATGGCGAGGACATACGCGCCAATATTGTCACACTTTCCCCAGAGCGGCGTCCACGAAAACGCCACGTTCCCGCTGTGTTAAGGATCCTGGGTCCCCGTAAGGCTCCCCACAAGGCTTCGGATCCATGCATTCGGAATCGCTCGAACAGTCGGTGCTGGACCACCTTCCCGACGGGCTCGTGCTCGTTCGGGAGGATCGGGTCGCGTACTCGAACCACCGCGCTTCGGAGATCCTGGGGATCTCCCAGCGCCGACTCGCGGGCTCGCAGATCGCGGACCTGCTCCCCGATGCGGTCGAGGTCGTGGCGCGGGTGGTCGGAGGGGCGATGACTTGCACGGCGCGTGATCTCTCCTGGTCTCGTCCCGGCGGAGCCCGCCGTCTCACACTGGTCGGCAGCCCCGGGCCCGCGCCCGGTGAGGTGCTGCTCGTCGTCCGCGTCGCCGGGCTGCCGAGCGACCCGGGCGCGCGCGACGCCTTCCGCCAGCGACTCGAGTGGCTCGACGGGCTCGCCGCGGGCATGGCCCACGAGATCCGCAACCCGCTGGGGGGGATCCGTGGCGCAGCACAGCTCCTGCGCCGGAACCCCGACCCTGACGAGGTAGACGAGCTGACCGGCCTGATCATTCGAGAGACGGATCGAATCGACTCGATCGTCGAACAGTTGATGCTCTTCACGCGTCCCCGTCCTCTTCGGCGGCAAGGCGTGCAGCTGAACCGACTCGTGCACGACGAGGTCGCCTTGCTCGTGGCCCAGCAGCGCGCTCCGGACTCGGACAGCGGCCCAGCCGTCGATTTCTCGCTCGATCTCGATCCGTCGCTGCCCGAGGTGGAGGGGGACGCCCAGCGTCTGCGCGAGGCCGTGGGCAACCTGCTGCGGAACGCGTGGCAGGCCGCGCGCACCCGGGTCACGGCGCGCACGCGGGTGGAGCCCGAGGCCCGCCTGCGGGAGCAGGGCCGGGATCGTGGTCTGGCCCTCCGACTGAGCGTGGGCGACGACGGCGACGGGATCGATCCCGCCCGGCTGCCGGGGCTGTTCGCGCCCTTCGCGACGACCCGCAACGAGGGCAGCGGCCTGGGGCTGTTCGTGACCCGCCTGGCCATCGACGAGCACGCCGGCGTGCTGACGGCGGACCCGGGACCCGGCACCGGCGCGACCTTCGACGTGCTGCTCTGGGAGAAGCTCCCGGCGGAGCACCCGACCTACCCCGCTTCGCTCGACGCGGTGCTCTAGATGGAGGTGGACCGTTGACCGTTCGTGTCCTGATCGCTGAAGACGACCGCAGCCTGCGCACCGTGATGGGCAAGGCGCTGGCGAGTCAGGGGCTGCACGTCTCGGAGACGGGCGACGGCCGCGATGCGCTCGAGCGCCTGCGGGGCGGCGGGTTCGACGTGGCCGTGGTGGACATCAAGATGCCCTCCCTGTCCGGCCTCGACCTGCTCGAGCAGCTGCAGCGGTTCGTCGATCCGCCCCACGTCATCGTGATCACCGCCCAGAACACCATGGGCAACGCGATCGAGGCGATGAAGCGCGGCGCCTACGAGTACCTGACCAAGCCCTTCGACATCGACCTGTTCGAGCAGCTGGTGCTCCGCGCGGCCTCGGATCGGGTCGGACCCGAGGAGCCCCGCAGCACGCTGGACGACGGCCCGGTGGCGCAGCCGGACACGCGCACGCTGTTCGGGGAGAGCCCCGCGATGCAGGTCGTCTTCAAGGCGATCGGGCGCGCGTCCCGGAGCCCCCACGCGGTGCTGCTCCAGGGGGAGAGCGGCACCGGAAAGGAGCTGGTCGCCCGGATCCTGCACCAGGAGAGCCTGCGGGCGGCGGGTCCGTTCGTCGCCGTCAACGCCGCCGCCATCCCCGGCGAGCTGCTCGAAGCGACCCTCTTCGGACACTCCAAGGGCGCCTTCACGGGGGCCACGGAGTCCAAGCCCGGCAAGTTCCAGGCGGCCTCCGGGGGCACGTTGTTCCTCGACGAGGTCGGCGAGATGTCCCTGGGCCTGCAGGCGAAGCTGCTGCGGGTCCTGCAGGAGAAGGAGTTCTATCCGCTCGGGGCGAGCAAGGAGGTCAAGGTCGACGTCCGGATCATCGCCGCCACCAACCGCGAGCTCCTCGAGGAGGTGCGCGCGGGCCGGTTCCGCAGCGACCTGTACTACCGGCTGGACGTGCTGCGCATCGATCTGCCGCCCCTGCGCGAGCGGCTCGAAGACATCCCCCGCCTCAGCGAGTGGCTGCTCGGCCGGCACGCCAACCAGGGCACGATCGCGGCCTGCACGCTGTCCAGGGACGCGGTCGAGTGGCTCACCGAGTACACCTGGCCCGGCAACGTGCGGGAGCTCGAGAACATGCTGGTGCGCGCTGCGACGTTCGTGACCGGACCGGTGATCCGCAGGCGCGACCTGCTGGGACCGACGGGCACGGACCGCCGCGCCAACGGCGCCCAGGAGGAGAGCATCGAGGAGATGCTGCGGCGCCGGCTGCAGCCCGTGGTGCGCAACTTCAGCCCGCCGACCCGGGGCGGGAAGTCCGATCTGTACAGCCTGGTGATCGGCATGAGCGAGCGCGCGCTGATCGACCTCGTGCTCGAACGCACCTGCGGCAACCAGGTGCAGGCAGCGTTGCTGCTCGGCATCAACCGCAACACCCTCAAGCGCAAGCTGGACGACCAGGATCTCGACCCCGCGTCCCTGCGCCGACGGAGTCGCGAGCGGTGAGGTCGGCCATCACGGGGCTGTACGGGATCGTCGATGTCTCGGGGAGCCCGCAGCTGGACGAGCTGACCCTGGCCCGCGCGTGGCTCGGGGCGGGCGTCACGGTGCTCCAGCTGCGCATGAAGGGCGCCGCACCGACGGCGGTGGGGGCCCTGCTCGATGAGCTCGTGCCGCTGTGCGCGGCCGCGGGCTGCCTGCTGATCGTCAACGACCACGTCGGGCTCGCCGCGTCCCGCCCGGGGGTCGGTGTGCACCTGGGTCAGGACGACGCGGATCCGGTCGCGGCGCGCGCCCTGCTCGGGGCGGACCGGGTGATCGGGTGGTCCACCCACACGTTGGACCAGGTGGCGCAGGCCACGGCCCGGGCCGTGGACTACATCGGCTTCGGGCCGGTGTTCTCGGCCGGCGGCAAGCACCTCGCGGGGAGCGACCGCAGGGCGCCGATGGCTGCCCGTGGACTGGGAGCCTTGTCCGCGGCCGTGGCCGCCGCTACGGTGCCAATCGTCGCGATCGGCGGCATCGACGCCTCGCGGCTGCCCTTCGTGCTCGCGACGGGGGTGTCCGCGGTGGCGATGATCTCCGCGGTCGCGCAGGCACCGGACCCACGCCGGGCCGCAGCGGAGTTGTCTGCGGCGTGCCGAGAGTCGCACTCTGAGAGGAAGCCATGCGCCCCCTGATCCGCTCCTACCTGACCGTGCCCCTGCTGCTCGCCGCCTCCGGGTTGGCCGTGATGGCGTGTCAGCCGACTCCCGATGACGGCTTCAGCCGCGGCGGGGGCGACGACGGCCACGGCGATCCGGGCCACGACGACGACGACGACGGCCACGGCGGCGACGAGGACCGCTGGGCCTACTGGGATCTCGTGCGCACCACGGGCTTCGGCTCCGGCGTTGTTGGGATCACGGCTACGGCTTCGTTCTTCGAGCAGGGCGAGGTGCGGGCCTGGCCCCAGCCCGGCGGCCTGGACGACTGCCTCGTCGGATCGGCGGACGCCGATCCCCACCGCGCCCCCGAGTCCATCACCTCCCGGGGCAACCCGGTGATGCTGCTCGACGGCGAGGAGTGGGAGCTGGACATCCCGCCCGGCAGCGACGTCTACACGCGCGCGCTGCCCGAGCGGACCTGGGTGCCCTTCGACGAGGTGACCCTGGCGGTGCCCGGCGCCAAGGAGCCCGCCATGAGCTGGGACGGCGCCCTGTCCATCCCCGAGACGCTGGAGGGCGTGTCCGCCTCCCTGAGCGCGGACGGGCTGGAGCTCGAATGGGAGGCCGGCGCGGCCGAGAACCAGCTGCGCCTGATCATCAGCTCGACCACGTCGGGTCGATTCGAGTACATCGTCTGCCTGCCGAACGACGACGGCGCCTTCACGGTGCCAGTGGACGACGTGCTCGACGGCTTCGAGGGCTGGGACGTCGCCGTGCAGCTCCGGCGCGAGACCCTGCGGGACGACTTCTGGCTCGACAACATCCGGCGGGGCACCGTCATCGGGATCTCCGCCCTGCGCGCCGAGTTCTCGATCGTGTCCGGGTTCTGGACCGACGGCGACGACGACGACTCGTCTCGCTGACCGGCTGCGCCGCATCCCGTGACCGCGCTCCTCGCCCGCCCGGGTGCCCTGTGGCTCGACACCGGCAGCCCCGTGGGCAGCGACGGCACGTGGAGCTACGTCGCGGCCGAGCCCGCCGTGTGGGTCCGTGGTCGGGGGACCTGCCTGGAGCTCCTGCCGGGGCCCCTGGGGGACCGTGGGTGGCTCGCCCGGATCCACTCGACCGATCCCGGGGGCGAGGGCGGCGAGGCCTTTGACCGGCTGGCCGCGATCAGCCGCGCGCTGTGGCCGGGCCCGGCAGGGCCGACCGTCGTCACCGAGCGCCCCGTGGCCCGCTTCCACGGGGGCTTCGCGGGCTTCTTCTCCTACGACCTGGGGCGGCGGTTCGAAGACGTGCCGGCGAGCATCGCGCCGCGGCCCACGGACGTGCCCTGGGACTTCGTGGTGGGTCTGTACGACGAGGTGCTCGCTGTGCACCCGCGGACCGGCGAGCGCCGCGTGCATCGGCTGCCGGGCTCGCTGGGGCGCCTGACCCGGACCGAGACCCTGTTGCCGGACCTGCCCCGGGTGGACGGGACCTCGCGGCCCGAGCCGGAGCTCACCCAGGCCGAGCACGCCCAGGCCGTCGGGATCATCCGGGAGCAGATCTCCGCCGGCAGCATCTACCAGGCGAACCTGACCCTGAGGTTCCGCGCCGCGTGCACGCATCCGGCTGCCCCCCTGACGACCTTCGCGCGGCTCCAACGCGAGCACCCCGCGCCCTACGCGGCCTACTGCGCCCTGCCTGGGCTGTCCCTGGTGTCCACCTCGCCCGAGTGCTTCCTGGCGCTGGGTCCCGACGGGCGGGTGCTGTCGCGCCCCATCAAGGGCACCCGGCCGCGGGGCTACCCCCACGGCGGGACCGCCGACGTGGCCCACCGGCTGGAGCTGACGGAGTCGGAGAAGGACCAGGCCGAGCTGACCATGATCGTGGACCTGGTGCGCAACGACATCGGACGCGTGGCGGCGCTGGGCTCGGTCAGCCGCGCGCCGGAGATCACGTGCGAGGGCCATCCGACGGTGTGGCACCTCGTGTCCGAGGTGGCGGCGCGTCTGGCCCCTGGCAAGGACGCGTTCGATCTGCTGCGGGCGTGCTTTCCGCCTGGAAGCTGCATCGGCGCTCCGAAGATCCGCGCGATGGCGGTGATCGAGGGGCTCGAGCGAAGCCGCCGCGGCCCCTACACCGGCGCCATCGGATGGCTCGGTGCGGACGGCAGCCTCGGGATGTCCGTGGCGATCCGCACGCTCGTGTTTCGCGAGGGCGAAGTCACCTACGGAGTGGGGGGCGGGATCGTCTACGACAGCGACCCGGCGGCGGAGTGGGAGGAGGCCCTGTTGAAGGGTCGCGCGCTCGCCAGGGCCCTGTCTCCAGCCGACTCGTTGATCGACATGCCCTTGACATTGGACATCCGGACGGGAAACTGAGCACTCGGCAGCAGGCCCTCACAGCGCCTGGTGGACGAACCGACCGGATCCCGGTCTTTCTGTTTCCCGTTCCTGGGGACAGCGGTTCAACAGTCAGCGAGCCCTCCGTGCAGGCTCGTCCGAACTCATCTGGGAGGTTCCAACGTGCGCTCAACCAACGTGATTCGCGGACTCGGCTTCGCCCTGGCTCTCGCCTCTGTAGGGGCGATGGCCGGCTGCTCCGAGACCGTCCTCATCTCCAACCCCGACTCCGCGCCCCCCACCCGGGTCGACGCGGTCATCGAGGTCACCTCGGAGAACCCCGACAACCCGCTCCTGGTCGACTTCGGTGAAGTCCCGGCGGGCGAGTTCCGGGAGCAGGAAGTCAACATCAAGAACATCGGCACCGACGTGCTGCAGCTCCAGGACTTCGTCCTGAGCAACACCGCGTCGTTCAGCCTCGTCAACCTCGGCGAGCTGGTGCCCCTGCTGACCCCGGACAGCTCGTGGGTCCTGCGCGTCAAGTACGAGCCCAGCCAGGATGAGACCATCCAGGCCACGCTCATCGTCGCCAGCAACGACCGCGAGAACCCCGAGGTTCCGGTGTCGCTGCGGGCCGAGGGCCTCGCCCCGGCCATCGACATCGATCCCGACAGCTTCGACTTCGGCAACCGCGAGCTCGGCTGCGTTGGCTCCCTGGACATCCAGATCGCCAACATCGGCCGCGCGGACCTGGTCATCAGCGACCTGACGTTCGACGATCTGTCGGGCAACGGCGAGATGGCGCTCGGGGCGGGCGTGACGCTGCCGCTGATCCTGTCCCCCAACGACGCCACCCTGGTTGAGGTGATCTACACGCCGACCGACGTGCAGCCGGACACGAGCACCCTCACGGTGCTCAGCAACGACCCGCTGCGCCCCTCGGCGACGGCCACGCAGTTCGGCATCGCCCACCTCGGCGAGTCCAACACCGACCAGTTCGCGCAGGACGGCAACAACGCCACCGACATCCTGTTCGTGGTGGACAACTCGTGCTCCATGGGCTGGGCGCAGAGCTCGCTGGCCGTCAACTTCGCCTCGTTCGTGCAGATCGTCGAAGCGCTGGACATGGACTACCAGATCGGCGTGACCACGACGGACGTCGGTGATCAGGGCCACCTCGAGGGCACGACCCGCATCGTGACGCCGAACACGCCGGACCCCGCGGGCGCCTTCGCGTCCAACGTCAACCTCGGCGTCTCGGGCTCCGGCATCGAGAAGGGCCTGGACGGCGCCTACCTCGCCCTGTCCAGCCCGGCCATCGATCCCGGCGGCTACAACGACGGCTTCATGCGGGACGAGGCGGGCCTGCGCATCATCTCCGTGTCCGACGAGCAGGAGCAGAGCACGCTGCTGTCCAACGGCGACCCGGGCGCGTACGTGAACTACTTCCAGGGCCTCAAGACCAACCCCGACCACGTGATCCTGTCGGACATCACCGGCGGGCTGACGGGCTGCTCGGGCGGCAGCGGCAGCGCGTCGTCGGGCTCCGACTACGTGCAGGCCTCGGTCATGACCGGCGGCATCTCGGCCAGCATCTGCGACCCCAACTGGGTGAGCACCCTGTCCTCGCTGGCGTGGCTGTCGCAGTCCTTCGCCGACACGTTCGAGCTCAGCAAGACCCCGGTGCCCGAGACCATCGAGGTGCGGCTGTCCACGGACGGCATCAACTTCGTGCCGATCTACGTCGGCTGGAGCTACGACTCGGCGCTCAACGCCCTCGTCTTCGACCTGGATCACATCCCGGACAACGGCGACATCATCGAGGCCGAGTACACCGTGCTCGGCGACTGCGAGGACTAGTTCCCGTCCGGGAACGCCCGATCCACCCGATCTCTGCGTCGAACTTCGGGCCAGCTTCGTGCGGCGTACATGAGTACGCCTCCTCGCAGTCCCTCGTTCTCCTTGACCTCGGGCGCCTCTGACGCCCCCGACCTGGGAACTACCCCTCCCGCTCATCCGGGGTGCCGGCTGAGAGGGAGGACTAGAGCCTCGCGGGGAGACGACCTCTCAGCGATGCGGCCTCGGTCTTCGGACCGGGGCCGTTTCGCTTGGTGAACCCAATGCCGATTACCGAGATCGTTCGTGTGCTCGCTCGCTCCACGACGTCCGATGGCCGGACGCTGGAGCTGCTGTACGACGTGGACGGCAGCTGCAAGGCCGACGAGCAGACGGTCGGGTGGCCGCGCTTCTGGATCCGCGAGTGGCGCGGCGGCGCCTTGCTGGACATCCACGGGCCGTGCGACGACGAGGACGAGGCGCTGGAACGCGCAGCGGGCATGGGCGCGGGGTCCTGGCAGACCGATTGAGCGCTACCCGCCGGCGGCGGCCATCCGCGCGATCCGGTCCAGCGTGGGCGACCGCTCCGGCCAGCGGGAGCGCATGTGGTCCAGGACCTCCCGCGCCCGCCCCAGCTGCTGCCGATGAAGGAACACATCGAACGCCAGGGCCACGTGGGGCAGCGAGTCCGGCTCCAGCAGCAGCAGGCGGTCCGCCATCTGCTCCCGGTCCGAGGCCAGGGCCCGTCCCTCTCCGAGGTGCAGCTCCGTCCACAGGCGCCAGTACAGCAGCTCCGCCGCGTCCGGCTCCAGCACCTCGAGCTCCGCGAGCAGCTGCTCCGCCTCCTCCCGTCGCCCCAGGCGAGCGAACTCCGCGGCGAGCACCAGGGCCGCCCCCCGGTCGCTGGAGACCTCGGCCGGAGCGTGGGCCTGGGCCCGCAGCAGCGAGGTCGGCGCGCTGAGCTCCAGGGACTCGATGATCGCCTGACGGACCCGGTGGTACGTCCGCCAGTGCTCCATCGGGTGCACGAACTGGATCGTCGTGACGTGCACGCCCCGCACGCAGCCCAGGTTCAGGGCCCGGAGCGGCCGGCCGTCCACCACCAGATCCATCTCCAGGGTGAAGCATCGGCGCAGCGCAGGTGGCAGGCGCGGAGTCAGCGCCATCCGCCTCGGGAGCACGATGGCCCCGGATCGCTCGAGCTCTGCGACCCACACCGCTTCGACCTCGGGCCGGGAGGCGGGCTCCTGCTCCTCCATCCACGCCGTCGTGGTCATGCGCGCGGCGCCGGTGTGCGAACGCCAGCTGGGCGCGCCGTCTGCTTCCTGCAGATCCCAGGTGCGCGGCGGGTGGATCGCGTAGCCCGCCTGGGGGAACACCGAGGCCTCCGGCGCCAGGCGGACCGTGCCGATCAGGCCCAGCTCCGAGGCCGCCGGCATCGCCACCGTCACCCCCAGAACGATGGCCATCGCCGCCAGAGCACGCCCCCACCGGGCCTGGAACATGTCGGCCGACTCGACGTGCACCGACGGCAGCATCAGGCCCAGCGCCGCGCCCACCGCCAGCCCCCCCAGGTGGCAGAAGTTGTCCACGAACTCGGACCAGATCGCGCCGAACACCAGGAAGTAGACGATGAAGGGGAACACGGACCAGCCGAACCGCTTGCGGGCGAGGTCGGGCATCCAGGGGCCGTACCGCCACCCCAGGGCCAGCGCCGCTCCGAACAGGCCGAAGGTGATCCCCGACGCGCCGACGGTGGGCAGGGGCGTGGCGACGCTCGACACGATCATCGATCCCACCGCCGAGGCCACGATCACCAGCAGCGTGCCCGTGCGTCCCAGCACGGACTCCACGTTCCAACCGACGTACAGCACGTACAGCACGTTGGGGATGATGTGCGACCAGCCCGCGTGCAGCAGGGACGCGGTCAGCAGCCGCCACCATTGGCCCAGCTCCACCTGGTGGGGGAGGGACTTGGCGCCGTGTCGCACGAGCACCGCGCCCGACAGCTGCTCGCCCGGCGCGAGCTGCCACGCGTACACCGCCAGCAGCAGCGCGACCGTGGCGATGGTGACCCAGGCCGGACGGCGGAAGTGGAAGCTCGCCTCGAACCGGCCCTGCTCGTCGTCGATCAGATCCGCGAAGACCTCCAGGGAGCTCGCCGCCGCGAAGCCGTTGCCCGTGGCCGGACCGAACCGCACCAGCGTGTCCCGACCCACCGCGCCGGCACGAACGGCGTCCTCGAAGTCCTCGAAGGAGAGCGTCTCGATGGACCCGTCGGGGCGGCGGATCTCGACCAAGAGGTCCTCAGGCGTCCAACCGTCGGAGGAACTCGCCGGGTCCCGCTCCGGGCAGGCCGGGCAGGCCTGGCGTGCGGTTGTCGCCTCCGAGCGGGCCGATCAGGGCCGTGGCGAGGCGCTCGTGGGCCCCTGCTCGGGCCGGGGCGTGCTGGTCCAACGCCGACCGCAGCTTGTGGTGCACCACGGCGCGGGTCTGTGCGGCGGGTCGGCCCGGGGCGCCCTGGGCCAGCGCCACCTCCGCCTCGCGCACGCGTCCGCCGTGCAGCAGGACCCGGATCCGCGCGGGGATCGGGAAGGTCAGGGCGGATAGATCATGGTCGGACAGGTCGGGGCCCCGTCGCTTCGCGGTGGACTCCACCGTGGGTCCGAGGAGGCGGTGCAGCCCCCGCGCGGCGAGGTCGGACAGCCGGCCGATGCCGCGACTGAGCAGCTCCGAGGGGTCTTCGCCGTCGAGCTCCTGGAACCGCTCGCCGGCCAGCGCCATGGGAAGCTCGGCGAGGGACAGGCCCGTCTGCAGGCCCCCCGCGGCGCGGCCCGCGGCAGCCAGGAGCGGCACGGGACCGACGCCAGCCACCAGGCGGTCGATGCCCACGCCGGTCTTGAGCGCGTGCCACGTCTTCAGGGTCAGGCGCCAGTCGTGGTGCAGCCGGATCCGCGTGGCGAGCTCTGCGAGATCCTCGCCGTGCTCCTGCACCGAGGCCCGACTCAGCTCCCGGGAGCCCACCCGGCCCGCGAGCAGGCGCATCGCCAGCGACCGCGCCACCGAGAAGTTGATCGACACCGGGGTCAGGGGCGCGTCGGCCCCCAGCAGGCGCTCCATGGCCATGGTGAGCAGACCCGCGTCCACGTCGATGCGCAGGACGTCCTCGGCCCGCAGCTCCCGGCCCTCCTCGTGCAGGAAGTCCTCGGCGACCTGGTCCAGCGCCTCCAGGGCGGTGCCGAGGTAGGCGCAGCCAGGGTGCGCCTTGATCGCCAGGGACCAGGTGAGCCAGGCCGTCTTTGCAGGATCCTGGGCGGGCAAGCCGGTGAGCCAGCCCCGCAGGGGCCGCCCCTGGGCGAAGACCGCGAGGAAGTCCGAGTCGCCGTCGAGCAGGCCCAGCGGACCCTCCATGCCCGCCTCGGCGAGCTGGGCCATGCGCCATCCGTCCAGGAGCGGGCGGGCCGCCGTCAGGACCTTGCCCCCGCTTCCGAACAGCCCCCAGTCCACATGCGGGGCCTGCCCCAGGGCCAGGGCGATGGCGTGCGCGAGGCGCCCGGCGTCCAGCCCGCGCAGCAGCCCGTGCACGAGGGCGCCGCCGACGGAGTGCAGGAAGGACCACGCCTGTCCGTTCTGCCGACCCGCGAGGCACAGGCCCCCGAGCCGCGCCATCACCTCGTTGGCGGCCAGCTGGGCGCGCAGGGCGTCGTCCCAGCCGAGCCCCGCCTCCGCCGCGCCGAGCCACGCGGCCCACACCGCGCTGTGGCCGGTGTGCCCGCAGAGCATCCAGTCGTCGTAGTCGTGGGCCATCGACAGCGTGGATCCGGCGAGCAGGGCGCCTTCCAGGCACAGCCCCGACAGGCCCGGCGCCACGACGTGATCGCCGGAGCCGAGCCCCCGCGCCAGCTCCAGGACCGGGCCCACGTCGTCGCTGTCCAGCCCCGCCGCGGCGGCGCCGAGCACCGAGGCGGCCTGCCAGCGCAGTCGCTCCTGCACGCCTGCGGGCGCATGGTCCAGCGACAGGGCGCACGCCCACTCGGCCAGGTCGGAGATCGTGCTCACGAGGTCCAGGTCTCCCAACGCGGCTGGCCCTGTACCCAGCTCCGCTCCGCCTGCACGGTCACGAAGGTGCGCTCGGGCCACCGCACCGCGCACAAGGCGCCGCCGAACACGGCGCCCATGTCGATGTCCACGGTGTTCATGCGCCACTCGGCGCGGCGCACAGGCACGTGCCCGTGCACCACGGCCGGACGCCCAGAATAGTCCGCGGCCCAGTCGAGTCGCTCCGGGAACCCCTCGATCTCCCGCCCCGTGGTCTTCCCGTAGAGGCAGAAGGCCCGCACGGCGGCCCCGATCCGGCCGTGGTCCGGCTCCTCCAGCCCGGCGTGGCTCACAAGCAGGTCGCCGCCGTCCAGCCACAGGTAGGGGGCCGCGCCCTGCATGAGGCGGTCGAATCGGGCCCGCAGCTCGCGATCCTCGCCCTCGGTCAGCGCGTTCCACTCCGCGACCGTGGTGGCCAGCCCGCCGGACAGGGACACGCCGCGTCCCTGGAGCCAGCGCCACAGCTTGTCGTCGTGGTTGCCCGGCACGAACAGGGCCCGCCCGTCCTCGAGCCACGGCAGGACCCGCCGCAGCACCCCCACCGAGCTCGGGCCCCGGTCCACGAGGTCCCCCAGGAAGATCAGCCGGCGCCCCTGCGGGTGGCGGCCGTCTTCGTAGCCCAGCTCGGTCACCAGGGCGTCGAGCTCGGTCAGGCAGCCATGCACGTCGCCGACGATGTCGAACGGGCCGCGCTCCTCGAGGCGCAGGGGCGCCAGGGGCTTGCGGTGCACCTGCACGTCGTCGAGCGAGGCGGTCTCCAGGCGATGCACCCCGTCCCAGCGTTCGCCCGACAGGTCCGCCTCCAGGGCTGCGGCCAGCTCGCGGTGCCGCAGCAGCACGCCGTGAGGCACGCGGCGCGCTCGGGCTTCGTTCCGGCTGCGCAGCGTCTGCTCGTTCGCGTTGAAGATGAGCAGGTGCGCCGGAAGCCGGGCGGCGCGCGCGATGCGGCGCAGGGGGGCGCGGGCCTTCGGCTCCAGGTTCGTCGCGTCCACCACCGTGAGCCGTCCGTGCCCCAGTCGCGCCTCCACGATCTGGTGCAGCAGCGCGAAGGTCTGCTCATTGATGCCCTGGTTGTCCGGGTCGTCGCACAGCCACCCGCGCAGCGTGTCGGACGACACGATCTCGGTGGGCGCGAAGCGGGACGCCGCGAACGTCGACTTGCCGCTGGCGGCAGGGCCGCACAGGACGATCAGGCAGGGATCTGGGAGCTCGAGCTGCACGGGACCGAGTGTCTAGCAGCGATCCCGGGCCAACACGACAGGGATGGACGCCTCAGCCTGGCGCAGAGGCGCCGAGGGCGGCTTGCACGCCGGGCTCGCCGAGCGCCGCCACCCCGGCGAAGCGCGGCAGCTCCCGGGCCAGGGCGTCCCGGATCTCCTGGCTGTCGTGCGCGGCCAGCCCGCTCGCGACGTCCGTGTCCACGTGGGCGAGGACCCTGACGGCGACCTCCCAGCCCGCGGCGGCGCCGGGGATCCCGTGGCCGAGCACCTGGGGAGAGAACCTCACCGTGCCGTCGTCCGCCACGAAGCTGGAGCCGCCCACGTGCTCGGTGGGCAGCTCGGTGGGCAGGAGCAGCACCGCCTCGCCCGCCGCGCGCAGCATCGCGGGCTCCAGGAACGCGGCCTGGTGGGCCCGGAAGCCCGCCGCGGGCACCGGGGAGGCGCCGAGCTCGCCGACGATCCAGACCGCCGAGAGGCGATCCAGCGCGGCGGCGGTGGGGGCCTCCTCGGCCAGCTCCAGCCCCACCTCCAACGCCGCCAGCACTCCGGGCTGCCCGTACACCAGGGTGTGCCGCACGTCGGTGGGCCAGTCCTGCTCCGGATCGGCTCGGAGCGCGAGCACGCCCCGGTGTCGCAGCGCGCGGATCGTGTCGTCGAGCAGCGGATGCCTGCCGATCTGCAGGACCGCCACCGGATCTCCCGTGCCCAGCTGGGTGAGCGGCGCGGTGCTGCCCCATCCGCCCAGCCGCTGGCGGGCCCGATGCCGGAGGCGCCGCTCCTCCGCGGACACGATCAGGTCCACCACCGGCGGGAGTCCGAGCCCCGCCCGGTCCACCGCCCGCCGCTCCAGCGCGCCGACGGTCCGCCGGAGCTGGTACAGCGTCTCCAGATCGACGTCGCTGGGATCCACCAGCAGCGACCAAGCCGATCCTTCCCGGCTGTCCCGCAGGCGCGACTCGAGCAGGTGCGTCGCGTCGGTCCACTCCAGCGGCTGGAAGCCTCTCGTCCCGGCCCGCCAGATCGCCGGTGTGCCGAGTCGGCCCAGATCGCGCAGCGCAGCACGGTCCAGGCGCTGCAGGGCCGCGGCGTCGGCGAGGCGCGCCGGATCCAGGGCGTCGGCGGTGACCCGGGGCAGGCGCCGCAGACGCCGGTCGCACAGGTGGTTGCCGGGGATCGTGCCGTCCCGCAGGCCGGACGCTCCGAGGCTGCAGTCGTTGCAGACCCCGTGTCGCAGCACGTCCCATGCGAAGCGCAGCCGCGCCCGGTTGGTCCAGAGCGCGCCCAGGGCAGGCGCTACGAGTCGGTCCGGGCGTGACACGCGCCGATGCTATATCGCCGGGGATGAACCGAACCCCCCGCGAGCCGATCACCCAGCGAGACGTCACCCGGCTGGAGTCTGGGCAGGGGCGGGCCCTGCTGGACGACGTCGTGGTGGAGGAGCCCTTGGAGATCCGCCTCGGGGACGAGCCCATCGCGGTGGTGATGCGCACCCCGGGGCACGACATGGAGCTGGCGGTGGGCTTCCTGTTCAGCGAGGGGATCCTGCGGGACCCGGACGATCTGCTGGCCGTGGAGTACTGCTCGGACGTGACCGCGGACGCGGCCGGCAACGTGGTGCGGGTGATCGCTCCGAACGCGGACCGGGCGGCCGCCGAGAGCGCGCGCCGCGACATCTACGCGTCGTCGTCGTGCGGGCTGTGCGGCAAGACCACGCTGGACGCGATCCGGCTGCTCGCCCCGCCCCTGGCCCCGGCCCAGCCGGTGTCTGCGGCGCTGCTCGCCGGGCTCCCGGATCGTCTGATGGCGGAGCAGTCGGTGTTCACGCGCACGGGGGGCCTGCACGCCGCGGGCCTGTTCCGCGCCACTGGCGAGCTGGTCCTGGTGCGAGAGGACATCGGCCGCCACAACGCCTGCGACAAGATCCTGGGGGCCATGGCGATGCGGGAGCAGTGGCCGCTGCAGGGGTCGATCCTGATGCTCTCCGGGCGCGCGTCCTTCGAGATGGTCCAGAAGGCGGCGATGGCCGGCATCGGCACGGTGGTGGCGGTCTCGGCGCCCAGCTCGCTGGCGATCGACTACGCCCGCGAGGCGGGCATGACCCTCGTCGGCTTCCTGCGAGGCTCCACGATGAACGTGTATGCCGGAGAGGTGACGCGCTGATGGATCCGGCGTCCCCGGACGGGAACTACCCGCCGATCTGGATCATGGTGCCTTCAAACGGGTTGCTGCCGTCCTCGCCGGTGATGTGGGCGATGGGCTTGCGCATGATCCCCGCGCGGATCGCCAGCTCCAGGTCGTCGTCCGAGCCCCCCGCGCGCATCACGTCGCGCACCGACACCATCTCGGGCTCGTAGGCGAGGCAGTTCTTGAGCCGCCCGTCCGACGTGATCCGCACCCGGTTGCAGGCTTCGCAGAACTGCCGGGACAGCGCGCCGATGGCTCCCACCACCACCTTCGTGCCCGCCACGGCCCAGTAGTTCGCGGGGCCCGAGCCCTGGGGCCCCTGCACCGGCTGCAGCTCGTACCGCGCCTCCAGGCGGGCGCGGGTGTGCGACCAGGGCACGAGGTTGAAGCGGCTCTCGCCGAAGGGCATGTACTCGATGAACCGGATGGTCACGGGCAGGTGCGCGAAGCGCTCGACGAACGAGGTGACCTCCAGCTCGTTCATGCCCTCGCAGACCACCACGTTGAGCTTGAGAGGCAGCCAGTCCAGCGCCACCACCGCCTCGATGCCAGCGAGCACGTCGTCGAGTCGATCCACCCGGGCCAGCGCGATGAAGTGCTCCCGGTCGAGCGTGTCGATGCTGATGTTGAGGCGCGTGAGCCCCGCCTTCTTCAGGGCGGGCCCGATCTTCGCGAGGTTCCAGCCGTTGGTGGTCATGGAGAGGTCCCGCAGCAGGGGCAGCGCCCCCAGCCGGCCCACCAGCTCGAGGATGTCCTTGCGCACGGTGGGCTCGCCGCCCGTCAGACGGATCCGGTCGACCCCCATCTCCGACAGCACCCGCCCCAGCCGCTCGATCTCCTCGAACGTCATCAGCTCGCTGCGCTCGGTGAACTCGATGCCCTCCTCGGGCATGCAGTACACGCAGCGGAAGTTGCAGCGATCCGTCACCGACAGGCGCACGTAGTGGATGCGCCGACCGAACGGATCGATGATCGCGCCCCGAGGCGGCCGCGGTGGTGGTGCTTGCTGGCCCATCAACCGGGATCGATAGCCTGATCGAGGCTCTTCAGCCACTCTTGCATGCGGCCGGCCAGATCTCCGAAGGCCAGGCTCGCGTCCGACTCGGGGGCGTCGAGCAGCACCGGGCGTCCACTGTCACCGCCTTCGCGCACGCGACCATCCAAGGGGATCCGCCCCAGGAAGGGCACCCGCAGCCGGGCCGCTTCACGCTCCCCGCCGCCGTCCCCGAATGGATGGGACAGGGCGTCGCAGTCCGGGCAGCGCCAGCTCGCCATGTTCTCCACGAGGCCCAGGACCGGCACGTCCAGACGGCGAAACATCTCGAGTCCGCGGGCCGCGTCGATCAGCGCGATGTCCTGGGGGGTGGACACGATGATCGCCCCGTCGAGCACCGCCCGCTGCACCAGGCTCAGCTGCACGTCGCCCGTGCCCGGGGGCAGGTCGATGATCAGCACGTCGAGCCCCGGCCAGGCCGTCTTCTGGAGCATGTCCCGGACCATGCGCTGCACGAGGGGCCCGCGCCACATCACCGACTTGTCCGGGTTCACCATCAGCCCGAGGGACAGGAAGGGCAGGCCGTGAGCGCTCGGCGGCTGGAACACCCCGTCGTCCCGGGTGGGCGCCGCGAAGGACCCCAGCATGGTGGGCATCGACGGTCCATACACGTCCGCGTCGAGCAGCCCGGTGCGCACTCCGCGCGCGGCCAGCGCCAGCGCCAGGTTCACCGCCACCGTGGACTTGCCGACCCCGCCCTTTCCCGACGCCACGGCGAGCACCCGCCGCGCACCCTGGACGGGCTCCGGGGTGGGGGTCCGTCCTCCCTCCTTGGGGCCGCTGATCCCTGGGCGCGAGCCGATCTCCTGAGGTCCCGCGCCCCGGGGCGCCATGCCCAGCCGACCCCGCGCGCGGTCCTTGGAGCCAGGCGCCGACACGGGCCGGGGGGCCAGCCACTGCAGATCCGCGTCGGCGGCTTCCGCTCCGAGCGCCGCCGCCAGCGCCGCCTCGAAGCGCAGCCGCTCGCTCCAGGACGCCGATGAGCGGCCGCGCAGCACGAACCCTCCGGCATCCCGGGGTGCGGCGGCGACCAGGTGGGCTTGCACCCCGGTGGCCTCGGCGGCGTCGAGCCAGGTGCGGCGGAGCTGATCGATGTTCATCGCGGAGGAACCCTCACGAGCCGCCGATCCCTGGGACCGCCTGGGCGTATCCGGGCGTCGCGACGGGCAGCAGCTGCACGGTCACCTCGCTGCCCACGGGCAGGTGGGTCGCCTCGTCGGGCAGGGCGATCAGGCAGTTGGCGCGCATCAGGGAGCTCATCATCCCCGAGCCCTGGGGCCCGGTGGGCTCGACCACGTACCGGCCCGCCGCCACGTCCCACTCCACCACGCCGCGGTTGAGCAGCAGGAACCCCGCGCGCTTGCGCAGATCCGCCTTCAGGAGCGCCGTCCGGGTGGGCAGGAACAGGTCGGGCCGGCCCTGCAGCTTGAGCAGCGCAGGCCGCACGTACTCATAGAAGGACACCAGGCACGACACGGGGTTTCCCGGCAGCCCGAACCACCAGGCGGAGCCCAGGCGCCCGAACGCGTTCGGCTTGCCCGGGCGCACGCGCACCTTCCAGAACTCCTGGCTCCCGCCGCGCTCGTCGATGGCGGCCTTCACGAAGTCGAACTCCCCGACCGACACGCCGCCGATGGTGAGCAGCACGTCGGCCTGCCCGATGCCATCCAGCGCGCGGCGCAGGGAGTCGGGATCGTCCCGGGCGATCCCGAGCATGCGCGGCTCGGCGCCCGCGGACCGCACCGCGGCCTCCAGCGCGTGGGAGTTGCTGCTCCAGATGTGGCCCTCGGGGAGCGGATCACCTGGCTCGTGCACCTCGTCGCCGGTCGCCAGGATCGCGACCACGGGCCGCCGCGCCACGTCGAGCCAGGTCATGCCCTGTCCGGCGAGCACCCCGATGGCGGCGGGGCTCACCACCGCACCGGAGGCCAGCAGGGCCGCCCCTTCGGCGATGTCCTCGCCCCGCAGGCGGACGTTGGCGCCCAGGGAGCCGGCCTTCACGATCCGGACGAGGTCGCCGTCGCGCTCGGTGTTCTCCTGGGGCACGACGAGGTCGGCGCCGGGGGGAACGGGCGATCCGGTGAAGATCCGCGCCGCCTCACCGGGCACGACCGTCCTCTCGGGGCGGCCGCCGGCGGGAATCAGCTGGGTGACGCGGAGAGGCTCGCCCTGATCGGCGTGCCGCAGCGCGTAGCCGTCCATGGCGGAGTTGTCCTCGGGAGGCACCGCATACCGGGCGACCACCGGCACGGCGACCACCCGTCCCAGGGCTTCTTTGAGCGGAACCCGCTCGACGCCGAGGGCCTCGAGGCCGCCCAGGATCCGGTCCAGGGCTTCGGTATAGGTGAGCAGCACGTTCTCTCCGGTTCGGGGTGGCGAAGGATAGACCCGTTTGCCTGTGTGGGACCGACGCTGCGACAATGATCCCGCGTGTCCCTCCGACCCTCCCTGCTGGCCTTCTTCCTCGCCGCCCTGGCGCTGCCCGTCGTGGCCCAGGGGGCTGGCTCCACGGACATCGTGATGGCCGGCCTGGAGAAGGTGGAGCCCGCGCGGCGGCAGGCCCGCTTCGACTTCGTCGTGCGGGAGCTCGCCATGGCGATGCTGGCTCCGCCCAACCACGCGGTCGCCGCGATGGGGCTGTACGAGGCCGAGCTGGCCTTCGACAACCGGGTGGCGTTCATCCACACCTCGGCCGCCAGCGGCGAGCAGAGCTCCCCCTGGGAGGAGCTCACGGAGAGCGGTGAGCCCAGCCAGGTGGTGTTCATGCCGTCCATCACCGTGCGCAAGGGCCTGCCCTGGTCGTTCGAGGTGGGCGGCGACGTCGGCTGGTACAGCGGTGGGCGGCAGTTCCTGGTGGGCGGCTTCGGCCGCTGGGTGCCGTTCGGCAACTGGGACAAGGTCCCCGACATCGGCGTGGGGGTGGGCTACCGCGGCCTCGTCGGCAACGATCAGCTCGAGCTGGGCGTGTTCCACGTCGATCTGAGCATCGGCTACAGCTTCGCCATCGACAGCCGCTCGACCCGCCCGGGGACGCACTTCTCGCCCTACGCCGGCTACCAGTTCCTGCAGTCCCACGCGCGCCCCGGCGTGACCGTGGACCAGGTGCATGCGGTCAGCGGCTGGGCGAACAGCGCAGGCCGCGGAGTGGATCCCCGGTCCTTCCAGTTCCAGCGCGGCTTCATCGGGATGGAGGTGCGCAGCGGCTCGTTCTCGTTCCGCATCGCGGGCAGCGCGACCTTCCCGCGGAAGGCGCCGGTGGTGGCCGGGCTCGACGTGTCGATCGGACTGCGTTTCTGAGCCGTCGGGCTCCTCGCCGTCAGAGCCGTCCAGCGAACGGATCGATCTCGTCCACCACCCGCAGGGCAACGTCGGGGAAGTCGGTGATGAGGGCGTTCACCCGCATGCCGATCAGCTCGCGCATCCGACTCTCCTCATTGACCGTCCACGTGTTGACGGCCAGCCCGCGCAGATGTGCCTTGCGAACGACGTCCGCGGTGACGACTCTGTGGCTCGGGTGGAGCGCGTACACCGACAGGAACGGGGCGAGCCACGGTCGGCGAAGCAGGCGGTCCCGTAGCCCGGGGCCATCGCTCGGGTACACGAGCGACAAGGGCACGGTGCTGGCCAGCTTCATCCGCAACAACGAGCCGGGGTTGAACGAGCTGACGATGCACTCCGAGGACAGGGCCATCCGGTCGATCAGCGCCGCCAGGGCGTTCGCGGTGCCGTCGCCCCGCGCCGAGTCCTCCTTGACCTCGATGTTGAGGCGCACGCGGTCCCGGAACACCTCCACCACCTCCTCGAGCAGCGGGATGGGCTCTCCCGCGAACGCATCGCTGAAGTGGGAGCCCACGTCCACCTGCCGGAGCGCGCTCCACGGCATGGTCGTGACGTCTTCGTCGATGCCCGCCAGCCGCTTCAGGGTCCGGTCGTGGAAGACCACGAGCTCGCCGCTCGCGCACAACCGCACGTCCAGCTCGAACCACGGCACCCCGAGGGCGGCAGCGTTGTGAAAGGCCGCCATGGTGTTCTCGGGAGCGAGGCCGCCCCCTCCGCGGTGGGCCTGCACCTGCACGTAGGGCGCGCGCTTCGGCGCCTCCTTGGCGCTCGGCGTGGAGGCCCGTCCCGGCTTGCGGGCGATCTCGGTGGGGGTGTCGGTGCTCACGCCGCGCACGGTAGCGCCATCGCCCTGGGTCTGGCGCTGGTCTGCGCCCTGCTGACGGTGTCGGGGCGGGCGGCGCAAGCCCAGTCAACGCCTGCGTGGTCGGTCGAGATCGACGCCCGCGTGTCTCCGGCAGACCGCCGCATCGTGGGCACGACGACCCTGACCCTGAGCAACCCCACCAGCGCAGCGTTGTCTGAGATCCGGATCTTCCGCTATCCGGATCACTACGACGACCGCCCCGCCCTCGATGACCTGCTGTGGGAGCGGGTGTATCCGGCCCTGTGGGAGCCGGGCCGCCTGGAGATCGGGCTCGTTCAGGTCGAGGAGGCCTCGGGCGTTCGCACCTCCACCGAGGCGCTGCCCGTCGATGGCGCGGTCGTGCCCATCAGCCGGATCTCGCTGCCCTCACCCCTTCAGCCCGGGGCCGCGGTGCGGGTGGTGATCCCGTTCGTGACCTCGATCCCCCGCAAGTACGGCACCTTCGGCGAGTTCCGAGGGGTGCTGACCGCGAGCGGGGGATGGCACCCCCTGCCGGTGGCGCTGACCGACAGCGGCGAGTGGCTGCACGACGCGCTGCCGCCGCCGGCCACCTGGGACGTGCGGCTGGACGTGCCCCGGACCTCCGGCGTGATCCTGGGGGACGGTGTGCTGCCCCCGGACTCGGGATCCACCGCGGGCACCGGCGGCGGCGCGGGCTGGGTCGGCACCTCCAGCCACCAGAGCGTGCCCCCGGACGCCTTCGTGCCCGACGCGGGGCGGGCCCTGGAGGTGATCGAGCAGGGTCCCGACCGCAGCGTGCGGTACCGCGCCGTCGGGGACCGCTTCGTGGGGCTCACGACCCGAACGTCCTTTCACCAGCGCAACATCCCCCTGGAGGACGGCAGCACGCTGACCTTCGTGGGACGGCCCCTGGGGCAGGCCCAGGTCCGGTGGCTCAAGGGCGCGGCGGAGTCTTCGCGGCGCACCCTGGTGGAGCTGGGGGTGCCCATCGAGCCTGCAGGGCTCCTGCTGATCGAGGCGCCGCTGCGCCGCAAGCTGGTCGAGCTCGGGGACCACTCCCTGTACGTGTCGGACCGCTTCCTGGAGGCGGACTTCCTCTTCTGGCGCTACCACGACGTGCACCTCGCCCGGGCCATCCTCGCGCTGGAGCTGGAGCCCGGCGTGCTCGCCCGCGAGGCGCCGAGGCAGGCGGACCTGACCCTGCACGGGGTGTCCTGGGCCCTCGTCGAGGACTACCTGCGCACCCGCTGGCGCAACCACACCAACCTGCGTCGCCTCCTGCAGCGCTTCTCGTTCTTTCCCCAGGTCTCCTCCCTGCTGGAGACGCCGGCGTTTCCCTTCGCGGACCAGGTCTTCGACAACCCGTGGATCGTCGATCCCCTCCAGGCGGATCTGCGGCGGTTCAACCGGCCGCTGCGCTCGGGGCGCGCGCTGTTCTTGCGCCTCGCGGACCGGATGGGCCCGGAGACCCTGCGGCAGGTCGTGCTGCGGTACCTGCGTCACAGGCCCGACGATGGGGGGGAGACGGACTTCCTGAGCCTTGCCCTCGTGGCATCCGGCCAGGAGGTGGCCGCGTTTGCCGCCGCCTGGCGGGGCGACGTGCCCCGGGTGGACCTCTCCCTGGGCAAGGTCCTGCGGGCGCGCACCGAGGATGGTCTGCATCGCACGACGATCACGGTGCGCCGGCGCGAGCTGGAGGGGGTCGCTCCCGACGAGGTGGTCGAGATCCGCCTGCGCCCCGCCGGTCCGCGCCACCGGGGGGAGGTCTGGCTGCACTGGAACGGGCGGGAGGAGGTCGCCACCTGGGACGTGATCACGAAGCGCCGCATGGCGGTGGTGGAGGTCGATCCACGAGGCCGCCTGCTCGAGATGGACGCCCACGGACTGAGCCTGAAGCAGGACAACCGGGCCCCGGTCCCGCTCCTCGTCAGCGGCTTCGGGTACGCGGGTCTGGCCCTCACCGGACAGGGCTTCGAGGCATACGGGCTCCTCAACGTGCGGCCCCGGCACAACGCGCGGGAGCAGGTGAACCTGCGGGCGTTCACCAACGTGCAGGCCGTCGCTGGCGCCTCCCTCTCCTACGCCCACTTCTTCGGCCCGCCCCGGTGGGGGCTCTCCCTGCGGCACCGGCTCGTCTTCACCACGGACGTGGTGTGGTTGAGCCAGCGCTTTCGGTCGACCGACGCCCCGGTGCTGGCGGAGTTCTCGGCCGGGTACGTGTTCGAGAGCCGCTCGGACAGCTTCATGCCCAGCCGCGGCGGGCGCTTCTCGGTCACCGGCACCTGGGGCAAGGACTTCACGCCCTCCAACGACGGCGCGCGACCGATCCGGGACGCCGGCTTCATCGGCGTCGATGTGAAGGCGATCCGCCTGCTCCGTCTGCACCCCTTCCACGTGCTCGCGCTCAAGGCCCAGGCGGGCTTCGTGGTCGGCAACGTGCAGCACAGCCAGTTCACGGTGGGCGGGAGCCGGGACCTGCGCGGCATCCCCGAGTCCCACCTGCTCTCTCCGGGTCGCATCATGGGCGCGGTGGAGTGGCGGCACTTCTTCTTCAAGGACGCAGACCTGCCCAACGTCCTGCACCGGGTGCGCGCGTTGCAGGGCGCCCTGTTCGTGGAAGGCGCCCTCGCGGCGAGGTCCTTGTCTGTCGCGCCCACGACGGACGAGCTGCACATCTCCATCGGGTACGGCTTTCGCTGGTTCCTGGACTGGTTCGGAGTCCTGCCAGGCGCCTGGGGCATGGACTTCGCGTGGTCGCCTGGAGCGCCGAAGGGGCTGCTGCCGATCGGCCTGCCGGGTGAGTGGCCCGAGGTGCCATTTCAGGTCTACTTCGTCGGATCCCAGAGCTTCTGATGACCCGCTCCGCCCTGCCGCTGCTCCTCGCCTGCCTTGTGGCCACGGCGGGCTGCGCCACGGTCCGCCGGGCGGGGAAGCCGAAGCCGCCTGACCCGATCGAGCGGGTGCTCGCCGCGGCCTCGGCGCTTCTGGGCGAGCGCACCATCACCGTGGACGGGCGGACGTTCCGGTCGGACTGCAGCGGCTTCGTGACCGGCGCGTTCCACGCCATCGGCGTTGACCTGGTGGACCCGGGGACCACCGGCGCTTCCGGGACCGAGCTGATCTACCGGAGCATGAAGTCCAGTAGCCGCCTCCGGCGCGACGCGCAGCTGAAGCCCGGGGACCTCCTCATCTTCCACAACACCTGGGACCGGAACGGAAACGGCCTGCGGGACGACCGGTTCACCCACGTCGGGCTGGTGGAGGTGGTGGAGCGCGATGGCCGTGCCCGTTTTCTGCACTTCGGGTCCGGAAGGGTCAAACGGGACTACATCCACCTGGGCCACCCCGACGTCCTTCGGGACCCGGAGTCGGGACGGGAATGGAACTCGCACCTTCGCCGCGGCGCAGGGAAAACTCTCGCCGGCCAGCTCTTCTTCCGGTCCGCCCGCCCCCTCTGAGATGCCGCTGCCGCGGGCTTGTTTGCGACGGACAACGAACCCAAGGGCAGCGTTACGCCTGGGGTGAATCGGCGCCCCCGCTAGATCACCAGCCCTGGTGTGGGGTATGAGTGCTTCGATTCCCGCCTTGACCAGTGCCATTCGGCTGGGGGAGTCGAGCCTGAAACCGAGGCGGGTGGAGGATTTCGATGCCGTCCTGTATGCGTTCCCTTCTCGCCGCGATGGCGAGTCTCTTCATTCTCGCGCCTGCTGCCGCCCTCGCTCAGGGGGGCCCTGATGCCGGCGGCCACATCTGGAACTCGACCACGTACGACTTCGTCGTGCTGGATCCGGCTTCCGGTGGCGCCGGGACCTCCTTGACGCTCTCCACGAGCAACGACGAGGTCGACGTCACCCTGCCCTGGGCCTTCCCCTTCTACGGGAATAGCTACACCACTGTGACCGTCGGCGAAAACGGCGGGATCATGATGGGCGGCGGAGCCAACCTGAATGACTTCAACGGCAGCCTGCCGGACACGTCGTCCGACTCCGCCGACATCGCGGTCTTCTGGGACACGATCGACGCCTGGGACAGCAGCAACAGCGTCCAGGTGGGCGGCATCTACACGCTCGATGACACCGCCAACGGGCGGTTCATCGTCTCCTGGGAAGGGGTCGGCTCTTCGTCCGACAACACCCCCGGCGGCTCCTTCCAGGCGCACCTGTTCGCCGACGGCACCATGTCGTTCCACTACGCGTTGACGACCTTCAGCTCGTCCACCTACGTGGCCGGCGCCAGCGCGACCATCGGCATCCAGGACTTCACCAACGGCACCGCGGCCGCCGGCAATGCCCTGGAGATCTCGTACAACACCGCGTCCATCGTGGACGGCGTGACCGCCTACGGCATCGGCTTCTGCGCCGACGCGGACGCGGACGGCTTCTTCGACCTGGCCTGCGGCGGCGACGACTGCGACGACACCCTCCCGAGCGTCAACCCGGCCGGCACCGAGGTCTGCAACGACACGGTCGACCAGGACTGCAGCGGTGCAGACTCGGTCGACGACTTCGACGGCGACGGCTTCACTGCCTCCGAGTGCGGCGGTGACGACTGCGACGATCTCGACGCTGCGATCAACACCGCCGCCGCCGAGGTCTGCAACGACGGCATCGACAACGACTGCACGGCCGGCACCATCGACCTCTTCGACGGCGACGCCGACACCTACGACTGCTCGGTCGACTGCAACGACAACGTCGCGGCGATCAACCCCGGTGCCGTCGAGATCTGCGCCAACGGCACCGACGACGACTGCGACGGGATCGCCCTGGTGTCCGACGCGGACCTCGACGGCGAGCTTGCCATCGCGTGTGGCGGCACCGACTGCGACGACAACGACGCGACGCTGAACAACACAGCAGACGTCGATGGCGACGGGTTCGTGTCCTGCGACGACTGTGACGACAACTCCGCGGCGTCCCTGCCCGGCGGCGCCGAGGTCTGCGACGGCCTCGACAACGACTGCGACGGCGTCGGCGCCGGCGTTGCGCTGTTCGGCAACACCAACTCCACGTCGTCCTTCGGGCCTAGCACCAACCGCGGCCGCGGTGGCGTCTGGGTCATCACGGCGAGCACGATCCTGAACAGCCTGGGGGCCCGCCTGGACGTGCCCGCGGGCGAGGACGTCGTCTTCGCTGTCTACAAGGGGCTGGTCGCCGGGACGAGCACTTCCGCCAGCGACTTCAACCTCATGGCGACCGCGACCTACACCTCCACCGCGGCGGGCCTCACGGACCGTATGGTGAACGTGGGCGTTCCGCTGGACGCCGGCTTCGACTACGCCTTCATGTACTACTGGACCGCCAGCGTCGCCTATGGCTGGAACCCGAGCTCGAACCTGCCGCTGGTCACGCCGTTTGGCACCCAGGTGTCCGGCCTCACCGATGGGTCCAACAGCGCGCCGGGACCGGTGGGTACGGCGAGCACCTCGTCCACCCACTACTCCCTCATCGTGGGCGTCGGCGACGAGCTCGCGGACGCTGACGCGGACGGCCTGACCGCCTGCCTCGGGGACTGTGTCGACACCGACGCCGCGATCAACCCCTCGGCGGTCGAGGTCTGCGACGGGCTGGACAACAACTGCGACGGCAACGCGGACGACGTGGACGGCGACTCCGACGGCGAGGTCGCCGAGGCCTGCGGTGGCACGGACTGCAACGACGGCGACGCCAGCATCGGCGCCACGGCGACCGAGCTGTGCGACCTCATCGACAGCGACTGCGACGGGCTGTCCGACGAGCTCGACACGAGCATCGGCACCGTCCTTGACCCGGCGACGTCGATGACCAACAGCCCCGCGCTGTTCTTCGACAACAACGCAGACGTGACGGACACGATCACCGTCGCCGGAACGACGAGCCCGATCCTGGACGTGAACGTCACGGTGGACATCACGCACACCTACACCGGCGATGTCACCCTCACGCTGACGTCGCCCACCGGCACGAGCGTGGTGCTGACGGACCAGAACGGCTCGTTCCAGGACAACTTCTCCGGGACCGTCTTCGATGACGCGGCCTCCACCTCGATCACCAACGGCAGCGCGCCCTTCGCTGGCTCCTACCAGCCGGAGCAGCCCCTCTCCAGCCTCAACGGCGAGGCGGCCGACGGCGCCTGGGTGCTGACCCTGGCCGATGGCTTCGGCGGGGACAACGGCACGCTGAACACCTGGACCCTCGACATCTCCACCGGCGTGAACTCGGACGGTGACGGCGACGGCTTCGTGTCCGCCACCTTCCTGTGCGCCGCGGTGCTCGGCGACTGCGACGACACGGACGTCACCATCTACCCCGGCGCGATGGAGGTCTGCGGCGACACCGTCGACCAGGACTGCGACGGCCTGGACCTCGCTGCGGACGCGGACGGTGACGGCGCCAACGATGTGGCGTGCGGCGGCACGGACTGCGACGACAGCAACATCCTCGTGTTCGACGGCTCCGACTACGACCTCGACCTCGCCCTGGGCTGCCAGGACGACTGCGACGACACGCTCGCCGCGGTCAACCCTTCGGCGACCGAGGTCTGTAGCGACGGCATCGACAACGACTGCGACGGCGTCGCCCTCGAGGGCCTGGACGTCGACGCGGACGGCGAGACCGACTGCACCGACTGCGACGACGCGGACGCGACCGTGAACTCGGCCGCGACCGAGGTCTGCGCCGACGGCATCGACAACGACTGCAGCGGCGTCGCTGAGGATCTCGACGCCGACGGCGACGGCGGCATCAGCGCGGCCTGCGGCGGCAGCGACTGCGACGACGCGGACGTCACCGCCTACGCGGGCAACACCGAGCAGTGCGACGGCGTGGACAACGACTGCGACGGGCTCGGCGACGACCAGGACTACGACCTCGGTGGCGTCGTCCCGCTCGTGAACGCGACCTCGGCGCCGGGCAGCGCGATCGACAGCGCCTTCCCCACGACGTTGGACACGGTGACGCTGACGTCGACCGACGTGATCACCGACGTGAACGTCACGCTCAACATCACGCACACCTGGGACTCGGACCTCGACATCTTCCTGATCTCCCCGACCGGCACGTCCGTCGAGCTGAGCACCGACAACGGCAGCTCGGGCGACAACTACACCGGCACCACGTTCAGTGACGCGGCGGCGACCTCGATCACGTCTGGTTCGGCGCCGTTCACTGGCACCTTCCAGCCGGAGACCCCGCTGTCCGCCCTCAACGGCGAAGCCATCGCCGGCGTCTGGACCCTGTCCATCACCGATGACGCCGGCGGCGACGTCGGCACCCTGGTCTCCTGGACGCTCGACGTCTGGTACGGCCCGGTTCCGTCCGGCATCGACGACGACGGCGACGGATACATCAACGCATCGCTCTGCGCAGCCACCCCCGGTGACTGCGACGACGCGGACGCGTCGATCAACCCCGGCGCTACGGACATCTGCGGCGACAGCATCGACCAGGACTGCAGCGGCGCCGACTCCGACGGTGATGTGGACCTCGACACCTACATCGCGGTGGAGTGCGGTGGTGACGACTGCGACGACGCCGCGCCCGGCGTGAACCCCGGCGCTGCCGAGGTCTGCAACGACACGGTCGACAACGACTGCGACACGGTCACCACCGACATCTTCGACGCCGACGGTGACGGCTCTGACTGTGTGGCCGACTGCGACGACTCGAACCCGCTGGCGTTCCCGGGCTTCTTCCCCGGCGCGCTCCCCGAGATCTGCAACGACGGCGCGGACAACGACTGCGACTCGTCCACGCCGGACATCGGCGACTTCGACAGTGACGGCGCCGACTGCCTGACCGACTGCGACGACTCGAACCCGGGCATCTACCCCGGCGCCTTCGAGATCGGCTGCAACGGCTTCGACGACAACTGCGACCTGTCCTCCCCGGACGTGTACGACCTCGACGGTGACGGCTTCAACTGCGACACCGACTGCCTGGACAGTGACCCCGCGGTCAACCCGGCCGCCCAGGAGGTCGCCTGCGACGCGATCGACAACGACTGCAACGTCACCACCGAGGGTGAAGTCGACATCGACAACGACGGTGTCACCTGCGGTCTGGACTGCAACGACAACGACCCGACGGCCTTCCCGGGCAACGCCGAGGTCTGCAACGACGGAGTCAACAACGACTGCGACGCGACGACGGTCGATGCGTTCGACAACGACGCGGACGGCGTGACCTGCATCACCGACTGCAACGACGCGGATCCGCTGGTGAACCCCTTCGCCCCGGAGATCTGCGGCGACAGCATCGACCAGGACTGCGACTCGTTCGTGGACGAGCCGGTCAACGACAGCTACGGCATGAGCGATGACGACGCGGTCCTGATCGGGCTGTGCAACTTCGACTTCCCGTTCTGTGGCGGCACCTGGGACGAGGTCTACGTGCAGAGCAACGGCCGGCTCACCTTCGGCTTCAGCAGCACGGAGCACACCGAGTCCGTCGCCCAGTTCCTGGCCGAGGCCCCCGAGATCGCGGCCTTCTGGAACGACCTCAACCCGGCCACGGGTGGCAACATCAGCATCGAAGAGGTCGCGGACACGGGCGCCGGCGCCTCGCTGATCGTCACGTGGTCCGAGCTCCCCGAGCTCGGTGTGGCTGGCTCGGCCAACTCCGCGACGTTGACGCTGTTCGACGACGGCACGGCGAACCTCGCCATCGGTGACCTGACCATGGCCGACGGCCTCGTGGGCTTCTCCTGCGGCGGCACCGGCAGCGTGGTCGATGCCGACATCAGCGCGTACGTGCTGATGCCGAACGCCTGGGCCGTGGGCACGGGCACGGAGAGCGCGCTCTACGAGCTCTTCAACGACCAGGGCAACACCAACGACCTCGAGAACACGGTCATCGACCTCTGCCTGACGGGCGGCGACGACGCCGACTCCGACGGTTGGACCGACGTCTGCGGTGACTGCGACGACGCCTCGGCGACCAGCTACCCCGGCGCCGACGAGATCTGCGGCGACAGCCTGGACAATGACTGCAACGGCGTGGCCGACGACGCGGACCTCGACCTCGACGGCGAGATCGACTCCTTCTGCGGCGGTACGGACTGCGACGACTCGGACGACGCCATCAACACCTCGGCCGTCGAGTCCTGCAACGGGATCGACGACGACTGCGACGGCGCCCCCGAGACGGGCGGCGAGGACGCGGACGCGGACGGCTTCCTGGTCTGCGACGGCGACTGCGACGACGGCGACGCTGCGATCAACCCCAGCGGAGTCGAGGTCTGCGACCAGGTCGACAACGACTGCGACGGTGTCGCGGACGACGGCTTCGCCCAGGACGCGGACAACGACGGCGTCATCAGCGCGGACTGCGCGGGCGACGACTGCGACGACACGGACGACGCGGTCTACCCCGGCGCGACCGAGATCTGCGACCTCGCGGACAACGACTGCAACGGCGAGACCGACGAGATCGACGCCGACGGGGACACCTACATCGACGCCAACTGTGGTGGCGACGACTGCGACGACGCCGACGCGGCGGTGAACCCCGGAGCCGAGGAGCTGCCTTACGACGGCCTCGACAACGATTGCCTCGACGGTGATCTGGTCGACAACGACGGAGACGGCTTCTTCGGTGGCGACGGCGCCGACTGCGATGACTCGGACGCCAACGTGAACCCGGCCGCCGAAGAGAACTGCGAAGACGGCATCGACAACAACTGCGACGGCGGTGTCGATGACTTCGACAAGGACTCGGACATCCCGGCCGACGTGACCTGCAACACCGGTTGCGGCAACTGCGCCAGCGTGGCGGACGCGGACGGTGCGCCCGGCGCCCTGGTGCTGCTCTTCGGCCTCGCGGGCCTGCTGGGCATTCGTCGGCGCCGCGTCCTCTAGACGCTCCAGACGCTGTGTGATCGAAGGGGAGGGTGCCGAGGCACTCTCCCCTTCGCACTTGGGGGACCGGCGCGCTGGGCACATGTCCTCCAAGAAGGTACAAAGCTTGGCGGAGAGACCCATGAAGATCAGGTGCGCGCTCGCTGTCGCCCTCACGGTCCTGGCGCCCGGGCTCGCGGCCGCCCAGGCCGGGGGCTCCGACTCCTTCGGCAACCTCTTCGCCTCGAGCGCCTACGACTTCGTGCCGCTGGACGGCTCGACGGGGGTCACGGGCACCGCGTTGAGCCTGACGGTGAACGGGCAGGCGGACGTGGCCCTCCCTTGGGCGTTCCCGTTCTACGGAGGCGCCTACAACGCCGTGTCCGTCTCGGCGAACGGCGGCCTGCGCTTCCAGACGGGGGCAACGGTGGCCGGCACCAACCAGCCGATCCCGTCCGCCACCGGGTCCATCCCGGACGTGGCGGTGTTCTGGGACTTCCTGGACCCCACCGCGGGCGGAGCAGTGCGGTGGTTCGATGACGCCGGCGCGGGGCGGTTCATCGTGTCGTGGGAGGGCGTGCCCCACTTCGGTGGCTTCGGCGCAGTGTCGGTCCAGGTGCACCTGTTCCCGGACGGCGGAATGCGCCTGCACTGGCAGGACACGCTGTTCGGCAACTCGATCTACGACGCCGGCGCGAGCGCGACGGCGGGGATCCAGGACGTGGTCGGGGGCACCTGGACGTCCGGGAACGCCCTGCAGGTCAGCTTCGACGCGCCCAACCTCGCGAGCGGGACGTCCGTGTACATCGGCGCCTGCGGGGGGGACGTGGACGGCGATGGGTTCGTGGCGACGGCGTGCGGGGGCGGCGGGCTGGACTGCGACGACTTCGATCCCGCCGTGTCGCCCGTTGCGACGGAGACGTGCGACGACGGCCTCGATCAGGACTGCGACGGCGCGGATCTCCTGAGCGACGCCGACGCGGATGGGGCGCTGTCCACCGCGTGCGGGGGCGCTGACTGCGACGACTCGGACGCCCTGGTGTGGCCCGCGGCGGTCGAGGTGTGCGGCGACGGCGTCGACAACGACTGCGCGCCGGGGACCATCGACCTGTTCGACGCAGACGGGGACGGCTCGGACTGCGTGGCCGACTGCAACGACTCCGACGCCGCCGTGGCCCCCGGCCTGCCGGAGATCTGCGACGACGGCCTCGATCAGGACTGCGACGGCGCGGACGTCGTGGGCGACTCGGACGCCGACAGCTACACCAGCCTGCCCTGCGGAGGCACCGACTGCGACGACGCCAACGCCTCGGTGAACCCCGCGGTGGACGCGGACGGGGACGGCTCGGATGCCTGCGCGGACTGCGACGAGACGGATCCCCTGGTGCTGCCCGGGGGCGTCGAGATCTGCGACTCCCTGGACACGGACTGCGACGGGCTGGACGACTCGCTGGATCTCGACATCAACTCCGCCGCGAGCATCACCAACTCGTACCCGGACAGCTCGGGTCTGGACCTGGACGGCTCCAGCACCGGCACCACGGTCTTCAGCATCGCCCGGACGGTGGTCGGCCCCGGAGGCCCGATCGTCGATCTGGACCTGTACCTGAGCATCATCCACTCCGCGCCGGGCACGCTGGACATCAGCCTGACCTCGCCGGCCGGCACGACCGTGCTGCTGACGAGCGGCAACGGCGGGCTTGGGGTCGGCTTCGGCAACCCCACCTTCGACGACGAGGCCGCGGTGGCGGTGTCCGCGGTCGGCGCGCCGTTCTCAGGCAACCTGCAGCCCGACGGCCTGCTCAGCAACTTCGATGGCGAGGACTCCAGCGGGACGTGGACGCTGACGGTGGTGGACACCGTGGCGGCGACCGACGACGGCACGCTGACCTTCTGGCAGCTCAACGTCACCACCCAGTCCGGGGACGACTCGGACGGGGACGGGTACGTCGACTCCTGCGGCGACTGCAACTCGAGCGACGCTGCCATCAACCCGGGAGCCGCGGAGGTCTGCGGCGACGGCGTCGATCAGGACTGTGACGGCGCCGATCTTCCGAGCGACGCGGACGGAGACGGGTTCGACGACCTCGTGTGTGGCGGCACCGACTGCGACGACACCTCCGCGGCGGTGAACCCGACGGTGGGTGAGGTGTGCGACGACGGCGTGGACAACGACTGCACGGCGGGCACGCTGGACCTTTTCGACGCCGACGGAGACGGAGCGGACTGCGCCGCCGACTGCGACGACGGGAACGCCTTCGTCGGACCCGCTGCGGTGGAGGTGTGCGACGACGGCATCGACAACGACTGCGACGTGTCCACGTTGGACCTGTTCGACGCGGACGGCGACGGGGCGGACTGCTCGACCGACTGCGACGACACCGACGCGAGCGTGTTCCCCGGCGGGATCGAGGTGCTCTGCTCGGGGGTCGACGAGGACTGCGACGGAGCGACGTCCGACATCGGGGACGCCGACGGGGACGGCGCGGACTGCACGCTGGACTGCGACGACTCCGATCCGCTGACCTACCCCGGCGCCCTCGAGTTCGTGTGCGACGGCATCGATCAGGCCTGCGACGGGCTCGGGTCCGAGGTGGACGCGGACGGCGACGGCGTGCCGCAGTGCCAGGCGGACTGCGACGACGGCGACCCGACGATCTTCCCGGGCGCCCCGGAGCTGTGCGGGGACGGCATCGATCAGGACTGCGACGGGGTCATCGACGAGTCGGCCAACGGCGTGTACTCGCTCGGTGATGACGACGTGGTGACCTTCGAGATCTGCTCCTTCGTGTTCCCCTTCTGCGGCCAGGGCTTTGACTCCGTGTCCCTGCAGAGCAACGGCCGCCTGACCTTCGGCGACTCGGGCGGGCTCGGGTTCGACGACGGGAGCGGGGCCGACTCCACCTCCGCGGGCTCCGTCAGCGACCTGCTCGGCGAGGCGCCGCAGATCGCCTTCCTGTGGGGCGACCTCGATCCCGGCTTCGGCGGGACCATCTCGGTCCTCGAGAACGAGAGCGCGGGCACCTTCTCGGTCACGTTCACGGGCATCACCCAGTCCCCGGACTGGGGCAGCGCGAGCGCCGGGCCCAACACCGTGACGGTGACCCTGTCCAGCGTGGGCGTGGCGAGCCTGGACTACGGGTTCCTGTCGGCGGACGTGGCCCTCGTCGGCTGGGCCTGCGGCTCCGGGGGCACCGTGTCCGAGGTGGACCTGAACGATCCCGACCAGCCTGCCGCTGCGTCGCGCGTGGGCACGGGCACGGAGGATGCGCTCTACGAGCACTTCGTCGGGGCCGCGAACGGCGGCGACAACCTCGATCTGCAGGGCCTGACGGTGGAGCTCTGCCTGACGGGCGGGGTCGATGGGGACGCGGACGGGTGGACCGACCTGTGCGGCGACTGCGATGACGGGGCGCCCACGGTCTTCCCGGGCGCCCAGGAGCTGTGCGACGGGCTGGATCACGACTGCGACACGGACGCCGACGACGCCGACGACGACGGCGACGGCTACGTCTCCGCCGCCTGCGGCGGGTCCGACTGCGACGACGCGGATCCGGCCGTCAACCCGGCCCAGTTCGAGATCTGCGACGGCCTGGACAACGACTGCGACGGCTCGCCGGAGACCGGCGGCGAGGATGACGACGCCGACGGCTGGCTGGTGTGCGGCGGCGACTGCGACGACGGCGACGCGGCCGTCAACCCCGACGCCGAGGAGACCTGCAACGAGGTAGACGACAACTGCGACGGCGACGTGGACGAGGGCTGGAACCGCGACAACGACGCCGACGGCACGATCAACCCCCTCTGCGGAGGCGACGACTGCGACGACTTCGACAGCGACGTGTCGCCCATCACCGTGGAGTTCTGCGACGGCAAGGACAACGACTGCTCGGGGGTCGTTGACGACGTGGACGCGGACGGCGACGGCTACCTGAGCGCGGAGTGCGGGGGCGACGACTGCAACGATCTGCGTCCCACCACGTGGCCCGGCGCGCCCGAGGAGTGCGACGGCACCGACACCGACTGCAACGGCGTGGACAACGACGTCGACCTGGACGGTGACGGCGGCATCGACGCGAACTGCGGCGGCGACGACTGCCACGACGGCGACCCGACCATCAACCACGCCGCCACCGAGGTGTGTGACGACGGGGTCGACAACGACTGCAACGGCGGCACCGACCAGGGCGGCGGCGATCTCGTGGCTGATCCGCTGTGCACCGGGTGCCAGTGCGAGAGCACGGTCGCCGGGACCGGCGGCCTGCCCGCCTTCTGGCTCTTCCCCCTGCTGCTGCTGGTCCGACGGCGCCGGTGACGGCTGCGGGGACCGACTACGACGCCCTGTGGCGCGGGGCCTGGAAGGAGGCGGCGGCGTTCGGGCCGGGCTTCCGCTCCAGGTACGCGACGCTGCTCCGGCTGATGGGCGCGTTCGGCGCCGCCGGCCGCTTCATCGAGTTCGGCGCGGGCCGGGGCTCGTTCCTGCCCCTGGTCGCCGAGCGGTTCCCCTGGCTGGAGCTGTCCGCCCACGAAGACAGCGCCGCCGCGCTGGAGGTGCTGCGGGGCCTGGAGCGGCTCCACAGCGTGCACAGCGGCTTGCTCGACGAGAGCCTGGACCTGGGTCGGGCGTTCGACGTGGCGGTCTGCAGCGAGGTGCTGGAGCACATCGAGGACGACGGCGCGGCCCTGGATGCGCTCATCCGGCACCTGCGGCCGGGTGGCCGGCTCTACCTGAGCGTGCCCCTGCGCCCGGATCTGTGGACCCGCGTGGACCAGGAGGTCGGTCACCAGCGGCGCTACGAGCGGGGGCGGCTCGCGGCGATGTGTCGTGACCGGGGCCTGGAGGTCCTGGCCGACCGCGCGACCGGCTTCCCCCTGTACAACACCTACTACCGGGTGCTCGGGACAAAGAGCCCCGCGCAGACCGCGAGCACCGCCAACCACGGCCTGCGTGGTCGCTTGCTGGCCGGTGCGCTGGGGCGCGCGTTCTCCATGGAGACGCTCGTGTCCACGCCCTGGGGCGGACGGGGCTTCGTCGCGGCGCGCAAGAAGGTGGGCAGGTTGCAGTGAGCCAGCCGGAGCCGATCCTGCAGGTCCGCGCGGTGAGCAAGTCCTTCCGGGACACGCTGGCGGTGGACGGGGTGACCTTCGACGTGGCGGCGGGCGAGGTGTTCGGGCTGCTTGGGCCCAACGGCGCGGGCAAGACCACGCTCATCCGGATCATGCTCGACATCTATCGGCCCGACTCGGGCTCCGTGAGCATCTTCGGTCACCCCATGCAGCGGGCCGACCTGGACCGCCTCGGCTATCTGCCGGAGGAGCGCGGGCTGTACCGCAAGCGCCGCGTGATCCAGGTGCTCGGCTACCTGGGGCGCCTCAAGGGGCTCGGCGCCCACGGCGCGGTCGAGTCCGCGGATCGGTGGCTCGCGCGGCTACAGATGCAGGGCTACCGGGACAAGAAGATCGAGTCCCTCAGCAAGGGCAACCAGCAGAAGGTCCAGCTGATTGGGACCCTGCTGGGGGACCCTGCGGTGCTGGTCTGGGACGAGCCGTTCAGCGGGCTCGATCCCGTCAACGCCAACCAGGTGCGGGACCTGCTGCTCGAACTCAAGCAGGGCGGCACCACCATCATCCTGTCCACGCACCTCATGGCCCAGGCCGAGGCCCTGTGCGACCGGGTGGGGCTCATCAGTCGCGGGCGCATGGTGCTGTGTGGGCCTACGCCGCAGGTGCGGGAGCGCTACGGAGGAAGCCAGACGGTGATCGTGACGGACGCCGTGCTGGATGCGTCCTGGGCGGAGGTCGCCGAGGTCCTGCAGGTCACCGAGGTGCCGGACGGGCGCCGCTACCTGCTCTGTCTGGCGGAGGACTCGTCGCCCGAAGCGCTCGCCCGGACCCTGCTGGAGCGCGGCAACCGCCTGCACGAGCTCCGCCTGCACAAGCCCTCCCTGGAGGAGGTCTTCCTCCGGGCGGTGAGGCAATGAGCGGCCGCATCGGCAGGCGCCGGGTGCTGACGGTCGCGCGGCGGGAGTTCCTGGCCACCGTCAGCAGGCCCGGCTACCTCGCCACCCTCGTGCTCATGCCCCTGCTGATGGCCCTCATCGGGGTCCTGCCCGCGGTGGGCATCGCGCTGTCGGGCGGGGCCGAGGCCCTCATCGGGCTCAAGGGCGGAGGACGGATCAACGTGATCGGTCTGGTGGATGAGGGCAACGTGGTCAACGCGGACGCGCTGGCCTGGCACAACACCGACCAGGAGGCCGCCGCGCAGCAGGGCCGCCGTCCGCAGGTGCAGAGCGAGCTGCCGGAGTTCATTCGCTCCCGGACCGACGCGGATCGGGACCACGGCGGGTTCGACAGCAACTGGCGGCTGCAGCTCGAGCTCCTGCCGGATCGCGCCGCGGGCCGGGACGCCGTGTCCAACGGGCGCGTGGCGGCGGTGTGGGTCATCGAGGCGGACTGGATGGACTCCTCCGCGGTGACCGTCCTCGTGCCGAAGCAGAGCCCACTGGGCAAGGGGCTGCAGCCGGGGCGCACGGCGGTCGCGCGCCTCCTGCGGAGCTCGCTGGCCCGCCCGTACATCAGCGATCCGCGGATCCAGGCCCGGCTCCTCCAGGTGATGGAGGCCGCGAACGAGGAGGTGGCGGCCCCCGGCGCGGCGCCCGAGCCCGAGGAAGGGTCACCGTGGCAGGAGGGGCTGGCGCTCATCGTGCCGCTGCTGTTCGCGAGCTTCTTCTCCATGTCGATCTTCATCGCGTCGGGCTATCTGCTCGACGGCATCGGCGAGGAGAAGGAGAACCGCGTCCTGGAGGTGCTGCTGGCGAGCCTGACGCCGGAGGAGCTCCTCGCCGGCAAGATCCTCGGCCTGGGAGGAGCGGGACTGCTCCAGTCTTCGGTCATCGCGGTGATCGGCCTGCTGCCGATGGTCGCCCTGGGTCTCATGGCCATGGGGTTCGGCAAGATCCTGGCGATGCTGGCGTGCGCGGCCCTGGGCTACGCGGAGTACGCCTCGATCATGGCGGCGAGCGGGGCGGTGGCGGGGAATCGCCACGAGGGCCGGCAGATCAGCGCGGGCTTCTCGTTGCTCGCGGCCTCGCCCATGTTCCTGTTCCCGGTGTTCATGAGCAACCCCGACGGCACCGCGGCGGTGGTGATGAGCCTGCTCCCGCCGACCGCCCCCATCGCGATGATCTTGCGGCTGGGCCTGGGCACGCCGCCGGCCTGGCAGCTCGCCCTGGCCTTCATCGGGATGGCGATCAGCGGGTGGATGTCGTGGCGCGTGGGGTCGCGGGTGTTCCGCGTCGCGATCCTCTTGACCGGCGCGCGGCCCCGCATCGGGCAGATCTGGCAGTGGGTGCGCGGGCAGTGAGTGCTCCCCGCCCGCCGGTGCTCCACGCCCGGCCCCGCTAGAATCAAGCGATGGCGCTCAATTCCCGCGGCACCGGGTTCCTCGCGGACCAGATGCTCGACCGTTTCCGGCTGCAGAAGCTGCTGGGACGTGGTGCGTTCGGCCAGGTCTGGCTGGCCGTCGATGAGGGCGGGTACGGCTTCCAGAAGCAGGTGGCGCTCAAGATCCTGACCGAGGTGCACAAGCCCCGTCGGGTCGAGGCGCTGATGCGGGAAGCCCGGATCTGCGGCGGTCTGCATCACCCCCACGTGATCGACGTGTACGGCGTGGGGCAGGTCGATGGCGCCGTGTTCATCGTGATGGAGTACGTGGAGGGCGAGACCCTCGCGGCGCTCTGGAAGGACCTCGACTTCCTCGGCGTGAAGTTCCCCAAGTCCGTGGTCTGTGACCTGGGGATCGCCGTGGCCGAGGCGCTGCACCACGCCTGGACCGCCAAGGACGCCGAGGGGCGGACCCTGGGCATCGTGCACCGGGACCTGAAGCCCGCCAACATCATGGTCAGCAACCGCGGGGTGGCCAAGGTCGGCGACTTCGGGGTCGCCAAGGCCCTGCCAGAGCCGTCGCACACCTTCTCGGGCCGGCTGAAGGGCACGCCGTCCTACCTCGCCCCGGAGGTGTGGCAGGGCAGCCGCGAGTTCAAGGCCGCGGTGGACCTGTTCTCCCTGGGAGTGATCCTGTGGGAGCTGGTGTGCGCGAAGCGCTACTACGGCGCGGTCAAGATCACCGACATCTTCGAGATCGTGAACCGCCGCACCGCGGCCGAGGAAGCGGCCCTGGTGGCGCTCCGCTTCGAGCCCATGGGCCCGGTGGTGGAGCGCCTGCTGCAGCGCGACCCCCACGACCGCTACCAGTCGGCCCTCGATGTCGCCGAGGACCTTCGGCGGATCCGGCAGGATCTGGGCCCCGCAGGGGACCTCCAGCAGTTCATGCGGCTCGTGCGCTCGGGCCGGATCGATCCGTCGGATCGCATGAACTCCCTGCTGCAGCTCCCGGCCCTTCCGGCGCAGGCGATGGACTGGCTGCCCCTGCTGGAGATCGCCTCGGAGGCGGGGGTGCAGACCAGCGAGGACATCGAGGTGGTGACCGAGGGGCCGAGGCAGCTGGGTCCGTCGGTGGCGGACGTGCCGGCGCCCCGGGAGGCCGCGCCCGAGCCTGTGGCCGCGCCCGAGCCCGTGGCCGCGCCTGAGCCCGAGCAGGTCCCACCTCCCCCGGCTGCCCCCGTGCAGGACGACTCGGCCGAGAGCGTCGAGACCGAGAAGGCCCCCGTGATGAAGGAGGGGCCCCGCAGCCAGCCCATCACGGCCGCCGATCTCGCGAAGCCCTGGTCGCCGCTCCCCCTGGATGCCCACCCGGCCCAGATCGCCCCCGCCGCTGGCCCCGTCGTTCCCGCCGTCGCTCCCGAGCTCGCCGCTCCCGAGCTCGCCGCTCCCGCGCCGCTCTTCTCCGGGTACGGGGTCGCTCCGGAGCCGCAGCGGCAGGTCCCACCCGCTCTCTGGTTCCTCGGGGGCGGCGTCCTTCTCTTGCTCGGAGTGGTGCTTTGGCTCGTCTCGATGCTGCGTTCCTGACCGCGCCCCTGGCGGCCCTGCTGCTGTCGGGATGCGCCACGGCCCCGGATCCCTGCGCCCTCACTGCGGTCTTCGAGATCGTGACGGACCAGGCGCTCCTGACCCTGGACGAGTGCACGGGCCAGCTCGCGCTGGGCGACGCCGACGATCCGACCCGCTGGCTCGCCCCGGCGCCCCCCGGCGTGCCGGCCCTGTCGTGGGCCAACGACGATCTGGTGCACACCATGATCCAGGGTCGGTACCAGTTCGAGGGCACCTTCGGCGATTGGGCCCCGATGGACGGCGGGCAGCTCGTCACGTTCTCCGACTGGCAGGGCACCATCGGCGGGCGACCGGCGCTGCTGTCCTTCGGCCCCGGCCCGGGTCCCTCGGTGCACCTGGGGCTCCAGGTCGCGGGGGCGCCGGATCGCGTGTCGATCGCGTTCGGCTGCAAGGACGGCGAGCGCTTCTACGGCCTGGGGGCGCGCCCCGACGGCACCGACCACACCGGAAAGACCCGCATGGCCTACACCGCCGAGCAGGGTGTGGGCCAGCGCGACTACGGGCTCGACGAGATCGATCCGCTCAACGGCCGCACCGGCGACAGCTACTTCCCCGTGCCCTGGACCGTGACGGACCGCGGCCTGGGGGTGGGGATGGGCGGCGACGCGGTCGCGCGCATGTACCTGTGCGGGGAGGACGAGCCGGGGGTCCTGCGCATCGAGGCCTGGGACGACCGCATCGACCTGTTCCTGTTCCCCGGCGAGGACGCGCGGGACGCGGTCGGGCGCTGGACCCTGGCCTCGGGCACCCCCGCCGATGCCCCGGACTGGGCGTACGGGCCGTGGCTCGCGAGCCAGCGGGGCACGGAGCCCCTGCTCGCCATGGCGGAGTCGGCCCGCGCGCTCGACGTGCCGGTGACGGCGATCTGGGCCCAGGACTGGATCGGCGGCCGCGACAGCTTCTTCGGCTACGACCTCGTCTACCACTGGGAGTGGGACGAGGAGACCTACCCGGATCTGCCCGACGCCATCAGCACCCTGCACGATCAGGGCATCGCGTTCCTGGGCTACTTCAACCCCTTCGTGACCGAGCCGAACACCGAGTGGGACGAGGCGCTGGCCAACGGCTACCTGATCGACACCCCGGAGGGCGAGCCCTACACCTTCTCCATCGTGACCCGGTTCGGAAGCGTCGTGGATCTGCTCGACGAGGAGGCGGTCGCGTGGACCCGCAGCTACCTCGAGGCGGCGCCGGCGATGGGCCAGGACGGCTGGATGTGCGACTTCGCCGAGTGGATGCCGTTCGACGCGCAGCTCGCCGGCGGCGTCACGGGCCAGCAGAACCACAACCGCTACACCCTGCTGTGGCAGGAGCTGAACCAGGGGGTGCTCGACGAGGCCCTGGGCGCCGGAAACGGCGTCTGCTTCAACCGCTCCGGCTGGACCGGTTCGTGGACCCTGACGCCGGTGACCTGGGGTGGCGACCAGGAGACCGACTTCGCCCGGGACGACGGCATGCCCACGGCCCGCGAGATCGGGGTGGGGCTGGGGCTGAGCGGCGTCGGCCGGTACGGCAGCGACATCGCCGGGTTCAGCTCGCTGTTCGGCGGCGTGTCCACCAGGGAGCTGTACCTGCGGTGGACCTCCATGAGCGCCTTCGAGCCGGTGATGCGCACCCACGACGGCCTGCGGGCCGAGGACAACTGGCGCTGGGACCGGGACGCGGAGACCACCGACCACTTCCGGCGCTACGGGCGCCTGCACCTGCGCATGCTGCCGCTCTTCCGGTCGCTGAACCGCGACTACATGGACCGGGGGATCCCCTTCATGCGCCACGGGGTCCTGGTGGAGCCGCGGGACAGCGCCGCGTTCACCCTCGTCCGCGACGCCCCCGACCAGCACTTCCTCGGGGACGACCTCCTGATCGCCCCGGTGATGGAGGCGGGCGCGACGAGCCGATCCGTGGTGCTGTCGCCGGGGCGCTGGTACGGGCTGCTCGACGACCTGGTGCTCGACTCTCCCGCCGAGGGGAGCACCGTGTCCGTCGACTCACCCCCGGGCCACATCCCCGTCTTCGCCCGCAGCGGCACGATCCTTCCGCTCCTGGACGAGGACGTGCAGACCAGCTACCGAACGGCCGACGCGGGCGTGCTGGACGACGGTGACCTCGCCCAGATCGTCGATCTCGTGGTGTTCCACGACGTCGCCGCCGAGGTCACGCTCACCGACGGCACGGGCTGGGTGTGGGCCGCGGACGACGCCGGGCCGATCAGCGCCGCCGGCGTGAGCCTGGATGGGGTCCCGCTCCCGGACTGCGACGCGGGCCGGGACAGCCAGTGCGTGCGCAGCGTGGACGCCCAGGCGGGGCGCATGGTGCTGGAGGTGTCGTGGGCCCAGGGCGCCTCGACGCTGCAGGGCGCGGGCTGGAGCCTGACCACCGAGCAGGGGCGCGGTCTGGGCAGCCGCGTACAGATCCGCTACCCGCCGCAGTAGGTCTGCTGCCCGTCGCGGTGTTCAGGGCTCGAAGTCGTCGCTGATCTCGGGATCCGGCGGGGGGGGGAGCGCCGGCTCGGACGTCTCCGCAGGCATCTGCCCAGGAGCCCTGATGATCGACGCGGGCGGCTGCCTGCCCGGGTTCTGGATCCAATCGACGCTCTCGAGCAGCGACTTGTCGATGGCGCTGACCCGAATGGGCGGCGCCGGCAGCCAGAAGCTGGCCTCGAACCCGCCTGCGGGCACGTTGCGCGCGGTCAGGCCTCCCCCGTGCAGCGCGAGCACCAGTCGCCCGATGCGCAGCCCGAGCCCGAGCCCTTCGTCCCCGGTGGAGGCCCCCTCGCCCTGCTCCCGGCTGCCTCGCCGGAAGGGCTCGAAGATCGAGGCGAGCTCCTCGAACGGGACCCCGGGGCCCTGGTCCCGGACCGCCACCTCCACCTTCGTGTGGCTCCGGGAGACGTGTACCTGTACGGGGCCCTCGCCGTGGGCGCGCACGTTCTCGAGCAACGAGGCGAGGACGCCGGCCACCAGCCGCCCGTCCATGGCCAGCGCCTCGTCCACGTCGTCGTCGACGTCGAGCTGCACCTGCAGCTCCGGCGCGCGCCGCGCGATGTACAGATCGATGACCTCGCTCAAGGTCGGCCGGAGGTCCACGTCGGTGATGGTGGCCTTCGCCTCCCCCTGCTCCAGTTCGTGCCAGCGCCACAGGGCGGTGACGGTCCGGTGCAGGCTCGTGATGTCGCCGTCCACCGCCTCCAGGGCGCGGCGGGGGCCGGGAGGAATCGCGGCCCGGTCGAGATCAGTCAGGCCCTTCCGCGCGCGGTTCACGGGCTCCACGAGCAGCGCGCCGACCCGGACCAGCATCTCCTTGTGGCGCTCGTCCGCTTCCTGCACCCGCCCCGCGATCCGCCCCGCGGTGCGGGCGATCCAGGACAGCTCGCGGATCCGCGTCGAGGGCATGGGGCTGCGCAGGTTGCCCGAAGCCATCCGGTCAAAGGCGAGCGCGGTCGTCTCCAGGGGCCGGGTGAGTCGCAGCGCCACGATGACGCTCGCCAGCGCGGTGACGATGAGGAGCACGAACAGGCTCGACACGAAGCCGCCGTCGCCGGTGGGCAGCACGCCCAGAGGCACCTGACGCAGGGTGATGTTGCGGCCCACGGGAGCCTCGACGGCCCACGGGAAGCTGGCCTGCACCCGGACGGGCCGACCGTTGATCCGCCCGAAGCGGGGATCGTCGGGCTGGTCGCCGAACGACGGCACCCAGGGCTGCTGCCCGGAGTCTGTGAACTCGCCGGGCGAGTCCTCGGCGCGGATCCGCGCCAGGGCCGTGCGCAGGGACGGGCCGTGGGCCACCGCCAGGGGCGTGTCCGCCTCGAAGAACAGCTCCAGACTCGCGTCCAGATCCATGGCGGCGCGGGACAGGTACGCCTGGGTGTCTGGTCCGAGCGCGCCGGCCTCGCTCATGGTCTTTTCGACCTCGCTCGCGAGCAGCGCCGTGCGGTGGTAGCTCATCAAGGCCAGCTCGATCCCGGCCGCGCCGCGCCCGGTTCGCTTGTACAGCCCCGCGACGAGCAGGAGGGTCACAGCGAGCACGGCGATCATCGCGATCGCGATGCGGCTGCTGAAGGAGGCCTCTGGCTTGGCGCCTGGGCGATGCATTGATCCTCCTGGGGTTCCGCTCCGCTGGTCTAGGATACCGACGATGCAACGCGCACCCTGTCAGCTCGCAATCTTCCTGAGCTTCGCGGCCCTTGGATGCGCGGGCTCGAACCACGGCAGCGGGGTCGCCCACAGCGTCGCTGTGGCCGGCGCGCTGTCCGCCAGCGCGAACCTCAGTCAGTCCCAGGTGGCCACGTTCCAGGCGGACGTTCGGTCCAGCTGGGCGGTGGCCTACGATCCGGCCGTCCCAGCGGGGTGTGTGCCCGGCGGTGTCGCCGCGCCCGTGGGCGAGCGGCCGTGTCGGGCCTACCTGCTGCAGCGGTTGAAGACGACGTGGACCCTGCGTTCCGTGGGGACCCCCGGCTCGATGGACGTGCCGGCGCACGTGCCCGCGGATCTGGGCGCCCCCGACCGCCTCGTCTACCTGGGTAGCTAGCCGGGGCCCTTGGGGCTCGCGCCGGGGGACGTGCTGCGCCGCGACTCGAACCGCCGGCTCAGCTGCGCCAGGCGCCGGGCTTCGGAGCTGCTGCCGACGCCGCTGTGGGCCTTGGCGGCCCTCGCGTAGGCCTCTGCGGCGCGGCCGCCCTCCCCCGCCGCCGACCAGTAGGCCGCGGTTCTCTCGCTGGCGAGGCCCGAGTATTCGTCGTTGTGCTCCAGCCACCGCGCCGCCCGCGCGAGCGTCGCCTGCAGCGCGTGAAGCTCCGCGACCCCACCGACCGCTCCGCGCTCGGTCGGTCGGAGCATCCAACGCCCCGCGGCGTCCCGGAACTCGACGGCCCCCTGCACGTCCGCCCACCGCAGGGCATCGAGCAGGAGCTGCCGAGCCAGGGGGAGCGCCGCCAGCATCAGCTCGACCTCGACCCAATGGCCCAGCTCACCGAGGTAGCCGCGGATCTGCGGCCAGACCACGGGCATGGGCGGCGGGGGCGTGTCGAACTCCGCCGATCCGACGACGGGGATCCAGAGACGGCCATCCCGTTGCATGCGCTGGTTGGTCTCTTCGAGGAGCAGGTTCGAGATGACGGTGCCCGCCACGCCCCTGGCGTCTGCGGCGTGGGTCTCGGCGACGACATCGAGGAGCTGGTGGTCTTCCTCGTCCGCCGATTCCGCCCGCATCAGCTTGGCGACGTCGGCCCCCTGAAGCCTCGGCGCGGTCACGTTGAAGAGCCGGGGATCGGCCTCCGCGACCCAGGGATCGAGCGGCGGGAGCGCCCGGCCGGCCAGGACCAGGAGCAGCGGGTGCGGCGAGGTGCCGTGGGCTGCCGCTGCTGCGGCGCGCTGGACCCGGGCCCACACCAGCGTGTCCACCTCTTCCAGCGTATCCAGCAGGACCACGGCCGGGCCGCCCAGCGAAGCGAGGGCCTGGTCCACGAGGTCGTCCGGGGGCGGGGTCCGGGGGTCTACGGGGGGCGGCCGGAACCAGCCCTCCAGGACCGTCCGGGGCCAGCTCGGCAGGCAGGACGCCTCGATGGTGACGGCCAGCTTGCCGTCCCGGGCCGCGTCCGCCCAACGCTTCAGGGTCGTCGTCTTGCCGGTGGACGGAGCGTCCACCACGCGAATGACCGCGCCCTGTCCGGCTCGCAGGTCACGCAGACGCCGATGGAAGAACGTGTCGAGGGTCTCCATGCCCACCACGGGGGCGGGAGCGACGGACCAGATCTGACGCGGCGCGTCGATCGCCCGGGTGAGGTGGGATCCGAGCGCCTCCCGGGCCGCGGCGACGGTGGGGAATCGGGCATCCGGAGACCAGCTGAGCATGCGCAGCAGCACGGCCTCGAGCGCCGGATCGGTGCTCGGCTGCCACTCCCGGATGGGCTGGACCCGTCCCGCGCGATAGGACCGCGCGACTTCGGCGGGGGTCTCGCCCGGCACGGCCTTCTGCCCGCTGAGCAGCTCGTAGATCACCGCCGCGACCGACCACTGGTCCGCGAGCCGGCTCGTGGAGAGGCCATCGAGGAGCTCCGGGGCGAGGTAGCCGTCGCGCTCCCGGATCTCGGCCTGGGGCCGCGCGTCCAGCTCGTCCGGGGGCGCTCCGAGCCCGATGTCCACGAGGACCGCGCGCCCCGGCGCATCCACGATGATGTTGCACGGCTTGATGTCCAGGTGAGCGAGCTGGCGGCGGTGCATCGCCTCGATGCCGTCCAGCAGCGCGGCCGCGATCGACGATGCGTGCCGCCATCGCTCCGCAAAGCCCGCGCTCGACCCGAGAGGAAGGGTGGACCACCACTCGTTCAGGGGCCTGCCGTCCACCCGCTCGAACACCAGCCAGGCGTTGGCGCGGTCCTCGACGAGGTCCAGGGAGCGCCCCACGTTGGGGTGGTTGAGGCCTTCGAGCGTGCGGTGCGCGGTGCGCAGCCGGGTGGTCTCGGAGCGGGACGGAGCCGGCAGCCGCTTGAGCACGACCTCGCGCGCATCGTGGTTGTCGTACGCCGCGAGCACGTCCCCCCGGCGTCCGCGGTGCAGCACCGAGGTGATTCGATAGCGCCCCCTCACGAGGGCTGGACGGTAGATCTCACCCGTGTCGTGGGAGCCCGTTCTCAATGCCACCGACGCCTCCTGTGGCCCTGGAGTCTACCTGACGCGCGGGCCGGGTTCGGCCGACTGCCCGGCGGACAGGGCGAGCCCGAAGGCGAGCGCGCCGCACGCCGCGGCACCTGTCGCGAGGGCCACCGAGGTCTCCCCGTCCAGGCCCAGGGTCAGCGCCAGGAGGGTCGCCACGGCGTTGTTCAGCGCGTGGGCGAGCACACAGGGCGCGATGGCCCCGGCTCTTCGGAGCACGCCGAGCAGGAGGGCCAGCGGGAGCAGCCCGATCGCCTGGGCCGGATCACCGTGGTAGAGCGCGAACGCCAGGCTCGTCACCAGGATCGAGGTCACCGCCCCCCGGGCGCGCAGGCTGCGCCACAGCACGCCCCGGAAGATCAGCTCCTCGAACAGGGGCCCGACGAAGACCACCACGAGGATGAACAGCGCCCGCCAACCCAACGGTCCTTCCGTCAGGGCGGAGGCGAGGCTGGTCATGGTGTCGACGTCCTGGGGCCAGTGCATCGCCTGCTTCAGGGGCTGGCCGACGTTCTCCGCGAGCCAGCCGCCGACGACGCCCAGGGTCAGGCCGCCCAGGGTCGCGGCGGCCCAGATCCGCGACTGCGGCGGGCCCGCCGCGAGCCCCCAGGTCTCCGCGGGGGTCCAGTCCTGCCAGCGTCCGAAGCGGTCGCCGAGCCACAGGCCGCCCGCGCCGGTGCCGGTCACGAGCAGGCACAGCCCGGGGGTCGAGGCGATGAACTCGCCGCCTCCGACGACCCCCACGAGCACCGCCAGGCCGACGTACCAGGCAAGGAACATCCCCCCGAACGCGGCCGCGCGGCCGAACCCGCTGCGGTCCGGTTCGGTTTGCATCGGCGCGTCCTGCATGGTGGGCTCCCGGCGTCTGTGGCAACGATGAGGGCCAGTGGCTATACCTGTCCACCCGCTCGGCGAAAGGCCGCCGAGCGACGGAGTCTTCGTGTCAGGCCAGCACCTACATCCGTTCGCCGGCGCCACCGGCCTGCTGTCCCGCATCGGCAACACGCCGCTGGTTCGGCTTTGCGCCGTGACCGCCCACCTGCCGTCGACGGTGCAGGTGTGGGCGAAGCTCGAGGGCCTCAACCCCGGGGGCTCCGTCAAGGACCGTCCGGCCCTGTCGATGATCCTGGACGCGCAGCGCCGCGGCGTGCTGGCCCCCGGCATGCGGATCCTGGACGCCTCAAGCGGCAACACCGGCATCGCCTACGCCTACATCGGCGCGACCCTGGGCTACTCCCTGACGCTGTGCCTGCCGCGGAACGCCAACGCCGAGCGCAAGCAGATCCTGCGCGCCTACGGGGCCGAGATCGTGGACACGGATCCGCTGGAAGGCAGCGATGGCGCCATCCGCATGGCGCGCAAGCTGTTCGCCGAAGACCCGGATCGCTACGTGTACCTCGATCAGTACGGCAACGACGCCAACTGGCGGGCCCACTACGGATCCACCGGACCGGAGATCGTGGAGCAGAGCGGCGGTGCGGTGACCGCCTTCGTCTCCACGCTGGGCACCAGCGGCACGTTCGTGGGCACGGCGCGCTACCTCAAGGAGTACAACCCGCGGGTGCGCTGCGTGTCGGTGGAGCCCGACTCGCCCTTCCACGGTCTGGAGGGGCTCAAGCACATGGACACGTCCATCGTGCCGCCCATCTACGACACCTCCATCGCCGACGAGGCCCTCGGCGCGCCCACCGAGGAGAGCCTGGATCTCGTGCGTCGCCTGGCTCGCGAAGAGGGGCTGCTGGTCGGCCCGTCCTCGGGCGCGGCGTGCTGGGCGGCCCTCGAGGTCGCGTCCCGACTCGCCGAGGGTGTCGTCGTGGCCATCTTCCCCGACCATGGCGAGCGCTACCTGTCCGAGCACCACATCTGGGGGGACCAGTGAGCCTTCGATTCGTCGCCGCCGAGCAGGACCGGATGCACGCCCACGCCGCGGAGGGCTACCCCCACGAGGTGGTCGGGATCCTCGCGGGCTCCCGCGCCGAGTGCACGGTCACCGAGGTCGTGCCCCTGGTGAACGAGCGGGCCGATTCTGCCCACAACCGCTACAAGGTCGGCGGGCTGCTGCTCATGCGCGCAGAGCAGGCGCTGGAGGCGCGGGGTCTGGAGGTGGTCGGCTACTACCACTCCCATCCGGACCACCCATCCCAGTACAGCGACTACGACCGGGACCACGCCCTGCCGAACATGAGCTACGTGATCGTGTCCGTGCTGGCGGGGCAGGTGGCGAACACCCTGAGCTGGCGGCTGGTCGACGACCGGTCGCACATGACCCCAGAATCCATCGCGCTCATCGACCGAGCGCCGAGCGACCGGAGCACCCCATGAGCGTCAACGTGATGATCCCCACCGCCCTGCGCAGCTACGCGGGCGACCAGGCCTGCATCCCCTGCACGGGCGACACCGTCGCGGCGGCCCTGGCCTCTCTCATCGAGCAGCACCCGGGGCTCGCCAACCACCTGCGGGCCAAGGACGGCAAGCTCCGCTCCTTCGTCAACGTGTACCTGGACGACGAGGACGTGCGTTACCTGGACGGCGAGGACACGGCGGTGCCGGCGGGCGCCACGCTCACCATCGTCCCGTCGATCGCGGGCGGGTGGCTCGCATGATCGACGCCAGCCAGCTGCCGGAGCTCGACAACGACGAGATCGCGCGGTACTCGCGGCACCTGATCCTGCCCAACGTGGGCATGGAGGGGCAGCGCCGGCTCAAGGCGGCCTCGGTGCTGTGCGTGGGCACGGGCGGGCTGGGCTCGCCCCTGGCGCTGTACCTCGCCGCCGCCGGCGTGGGGCGCATCGGTCTGGTGGACTTCGACGTCGTCGACGAGAGCAACCTGCAGCGCCAGATCATTCACGGCACCGCCTGGGTCGGGAAGAGCAAGGTGCAGAGCGCCAAGGCCCGCATCCACGACCTGAACCCCAACGTGCAGGTGGACACCCACGAGGTGCCGCTCACCAGCGAGAACGCCCTGGGGATCGTGGCGCCCTACGACATCGTGGTGGACGGCACGGACAACTTCCCCACCCGCTACCTCGTCAACGACGCGTGCGTGCTGCTCGGCAAGCCGAACGTGTACGGGTCCATCTTCCGGTTCGAGGGGCAGGCCAGCGTGTTCAACCACGACGGCGGCCCCTGCTACCGGTGCCTGTACGAGGAGCCGCCGCCTCCGGGCCTTGTGCCCTCGTGCGCCGAGGGCGGGGTGCTGGGGATCCTGCCGGGGATCATCGGCATGGTGCAGGCCACCGAGATCGTGAAGATCATCCTGGGGATCGGCGACTCCCTCAGCGGGCGGCTCATGCTGTACGACGCCCTGGGCATGACCTTTCGCCAGCTCAAGCTGCGCAAGAACCCCAACTGCGTGATCTGCGGGCCCAACCCCACCGTCACCGAGCTCATCGACTACAACCAGTTCTGCGGGGTGCCCACCGCCTCCGAGGGCGCGCGCCCCACCGACGTCGCCGCGGGCAACGAGGGATTCGCCCGCCAGGGGGTCGCCGAGATCAAGGCCCGGCTCGACGGCGGCTGGGCCCCGTTCGTGCTGGACGTGCGCAAGCCGCACGAGGCGGACATCGTGAAGCTGGCCTTCGCCGACGCGCTGATCCCCCACGAGAGCGTCGGACACGAGCTGGCCCGGATCCCGCACGACCGGGACATCCTGGTCCACTGCAAGATGGGTGGTCGCTCGGCGACGGCGGCGAAGGTGCTCGTGGACGCCGGCTACCGCAACGTGACGAACATGGAGGGCGGCATCACCGCCTGGGCCAAGGAGATCGACACGAGCCTGCCCACGTACTGAAGGACAGGCGCCTGTCGGAACCGTTTGGACGGGACCGCGCCCGGGGCTACCCTCCGACCCTCACCGGAGGCAGCAAGTGACCGTTCGTTCCGAGATGATCTGGTTTGACGGCAAGTTCGTCCCGTTCGACGACGCGAAGGTTCACGTGCTGAGCCACACCCTGCACTACGGTCTGGGGGTGTTCGAGGGGATCCGGGCGTACACCCAGCCGGATGGCAAGGCGGGGATCTGGCGGGCTGAGGCCCACCTGCGTCGCTTCCTCGACTCCCTCAAGATGATGCGCTGGGCGACTCCCTGGTCCCTGGAGGAGCTCACCGAGGCCTGCCTCGAGACCCTGCGCATCAACAACTTCGACTCGGCGTACCTGCGTCCGCTGGCCTTCCTCGGAGCCGGTCAGATGGGCCTGGGGGCGCGGGGCAACACCCTGCACGTGGTGATCGCGGCCTGGCACTGGGGGGCGTACCTGGGCGAGGACGCGCTGCGCGATGGCGTGCGGCTGCAGACGTCGTCGTTCACCCGGCACCACCCCAACGCGGCGCTGCAGCGAGCGAAGGTCGTGGGGCACTACGTGAACTCGATCCTGGCGCGCTACGAGGCCAACGAGAACGGCTTCGACGAGGCGCTGCTGCTCGACGGCCACGGCATGGTCGCCGAGGGCACGGGCGAGAACGTCTTCGTGGTCCGGGACGGCCTGATCAAGACGCCGCCCACCGCCAACATCCTGCCGGGCATCACCCGCGAGGCGGTCATCGACATCGCGCAGCACGAGGGCATCCCCCTGCAGGAGACCCCGTTTGGTCGCGACGCCTTCTACGCCGCCGACGAGGCGTTCATGTGCGGCACCGCGGCGGAGCTGACGCCCATCCGCGAGCTCGACCGGCGCCAGGTCGGCACCGGCGTGCGGGGGCCGATCACCGAGCGGATCCAGAAGCTGTACATGGACGGCGTGCGCGGCCGGGTGCCGTGGCTCGAGGAGGGCATCACGAAGGCCTGATCGCGAGCCGCGGAAGACCTGCGTGACGCCCGATCTCTTCGTCAGCGGCGTCAGAACCGGTAGGTGGCGCTGCCCATCACCCGCGGGCCCACCGGGCTGCCCATGCAGTGCTCCCGATGGCCGCCGTCGCGCCACCCGAGCAGGTTCGTCGCCGTCACGCCGAACTCCAGCTTGTCCTGGGGAAGCCGGAACCCGAGCCGCGCGTTGAGCATGGCGTAGGCCGGAGCCTCGCAGTCGCCGATGACGACGTTGCCGACGCTGTCGAAGGCCCGCTCGGGGATGTTGACCGCGGTCACCACGTGCAGGTCGACGTTCGCGTCCAGGCCGAAGCTGGAGCGGTAGCTCGCGCCCAGGCTGCCCATGTGCTGCGGGTGCCGATGATCGACGACGTCCGCGCCCGTCAGGCCGGCCTCGCGCTTGCCCTGGTCGATGGTGTAGTTGAACGAGTAGCTGCCGCGGATGTCGAGGCCGTCCAGGGGGAAGGCGTGGATCTCGGCTTCGCCGCCCAGCCCGTGGAACACGTCGTCCCCGTTCTCCCACACCGACTTGCCCGCGATGAAGTGGTCGTCCACCAGCTCGATGGTCTCGGCCGGCTGCACGCTGCCCAGGGCGATCAGGTTGGACACGCGCTCGTAGTAGGCGTTGATGGCGAAGCTGAGGAAGTCGGAGTCCTCGAAGGTGTAGCCCACCTCCACGGAGAAGATGTTCTCGGGGCGCAGCTCGGTGTTGCCCAGCGAGTTCAGCGCCACCCCCTTCACGCCCGAGGGGATCGTCAGATCCAGGTAGCTCTCCACGAAGGTGGGGGTCCGGAACGCCGTGCCCGCCGAGACCCGCAGCGACTGGCGCTCCGTCGGCTTGACCAGGATCGTGCCCCGGGGCGAGGGGGTGAAGCCCACCAGGGGGTGCTGGTCGAACCGGAAGCCCAGCACCGCGACGAGCTGGGGCAGGAACGTGATGCGGTCCTCCACGAAGCCGTTGAGGTGCTGCTCGACGTGCGGCCCGTCGAGCCACTCCCAGTCGATCGTCTTGAGGCGGTAGCCCGCGCCCACGCTCAGGTCGTGCTTGACCCCCAGCATCGCGCTGCCCGAGTACACCGCCTCGACGTCCACGGTGTGGGACGTGGGGGTGTTGGGCAGCTCGATGCCGCCGTAGGTGATCCAGCTGAGGTCCGCCTTGGCGTCGAACACGTTCCAGAAGGCCCGCACGGACAGACCGCCGAACTGCAGGTCCGCCCGCAGATCGGTGACCAGGCCCTCCATCCAGAAGTCCCGGACCACGCCGACGGCCACGAAGTTGTTGAACAGGTACGACAGGCCGCCGGAGAAGCCGATGCGCACGTTGGACGCAGGCACGATGTTGACGCCGCCGTTGACGCGCATGGCGCGCAGGGCGAGGGTCGGATCCGGGGTGGTGAGCACGACGTCCTGGCGGTCCCCGCTGTACTCCAGGGAGAACCGGTCGGTCTGCTCGTAGCCCAGGGAGCCCCGCCAGCCGACGATGCCCTTGCGGCCGCTGAACCGGACGTTGCCCTGCAGGGTCTCGCCGGTGCCCCCGACGATGCGGACCTGGCCGCCCTGGTCGGCGCCTGGGGCCTTCGTGATGATGTTGATGACGCCGCCGAAGGCGTTGGCGCCGTACAGGGTCGATCCGGGGCCGCGGATCACCTCGATGCGCTCGATGTCGGCCAGATCGATGCTCAGCGTGCGAAAGAACGTGCCGCCCAGGAAGTCGAAGTACGCCGAGCGCCCGTCCACCAGCACCAGCACCTTGTTGGAGATGCGCTGGTTGAAGCCGCGCACCGCGAGGTTGGCGTTCGCCGAGCCCATGGTCAGGATGGACATGCCCGGCACCCGGCGCAGCACGTCGGGCAGGTTGGTCGCCCCGGACAGGCGGATCTCCTCGGCGCTGATGATCGTGGTGGCGGCGGGGGCGTCCGAAGGCGCGGTCGCCGTGCGCGACGCGGAGACGACGACCTCCTCGTAGAAGTCGCCGCGCTTCGCTTCGAGCAGCTCGGCCTCGGGCGCCTCTCCGAGCAGATCCGGGGCGGGCTGGGCGCCCCCCTCCAGGCGCTCGGCGAGCTTCTCCAGCCGCTCCAGCAGGGCGAGGACCTCCGGTCCGGCCACCACCGCGCCGCCCGTCGACGGCGTGGTCGTGGGCTCGGTGCCGGGCAGGACGGGGCCGGTGGCGGTCGCCGTCCCGGCGGGGCTGCCCTCTCCCTGCTGGCGCAGGAGCACCACCAGGCGCTCCACCGCCTCGGCGTCCGCCGGACCTGACGCGAGGTAGGCGTTGAAGGCCGCGACGGACTCGCCGAACTCGCCCGCGTCCGCGTAGGCGAGCCCGATGTTGTAGAGCACCGAGGGGTGCGGAAGGATGTCGTAGGCCTTCTTCAACAGCTCCGCCCCGGCCACGTGCTGGCCCTGGGCGATCAGCTCCATGCCCGTCTTGAACGCGCGCCGGGCGTCGTCGCGCGCATCGGCCAGGGCCGCCGCGGGCCACAGCAGGGCGAGCAGCAGGGGCAGGAGGAACCAGCGTGTAGAGCGCATCAGTAGGGGTTGTCCTTGTATCCGGTCGGGACGTCGGGGTCCTTCTTGGGTTCCGCGGGGGTCGGATCGGGCGCGCCGACCGGATCGGGGGTACGCTTGGCCGCCGGCCTCGACCCGGCCGCCGCGGGCGGCTCCTCGGACGCGCTCTGGGGCGTGGCGACCAGCGTGCCGGACCAGGAGATCCCCCCGTCCGAGGCGGCCACCACCGTGTCCACGGGCTCGTACCCCGGCAGCTCGACGCGCAGGCCGACCACGCTGTACTCCTCGGGGCTCTTGTAGTCGGACAGGGTCACCGGGGTGTGTCCGATCAGCGTCCACACGCCGTCGAAGCCGAGCCGCACCTCCGCACCGGCCGGCATCGACCGCACGTCCAGGTTGAGGTAGCTCTGGCCTCCGACTTCGATGTCCTGGGGGTCGAGCACGCCGTAGGGATCGGGCTCCTCGGGCGCGTCCGGCAGCAACACGAGGGTGACGATGCCGATGGACAGCAACAGGGCCGCGCCGCCGAGCACCCACGGCAGGCGGCTGGCGCCCCGTCGCTTCTTTCGACGCGGCGGCGGAGCCGCCGGCTTCGCGGCCGGCGGGGCGATCTCGGGCTTGGGCAGCCGTGCTGGGGCGCTCTTCCTCGGCGCGGGGTCGGCGGGAGGTCGGGGCCGGGCGCCGGGGGCGGGGCTGCTGTGCTCCCCGGAGTCGAGATCGAACTCGAGGGAGTCGTTGACCTCCAGATCCAGGGTCTCGGTGTCCTCCTGCCCGAAGACGGCGCCCACGTCCCGCAGGGCGGTGAGCAGGTCGGTCATCGTCTGGTAGCGGCGGTCCGGCTCCTTCTCCAGGCAGCGCGCGACGAGCGCTTCGAGCTCGGGGGTGGTCGGCGCCGCGGGGTTCGCGCGGTACATGGCGCGCGGCTTCTCGTGCAGATGGGCGTGCAGGACCTGCATGGGGTCGCCGTCGAACGGCGGAGCCCCGGTGATCATCGTGTACAGCAGGATGCCGATCGCATAGATGTCGGCGCGGTGATCGACCTCCTTGCTCCGGTCCAGGGCCTCGGGAGAGGTGTACCGGGGCGAGCCCAGGAACTTGCCCGCGAGGGTGATCTCGGAGGCCTCACCCCGGAACTTCACGAGCCCGAAGTCGAGCACCTTGACGTAGTCGTCGTCCTCGTCCCGGGTGAGCAGAAGGACGTTGGCGGGCTTGAGATCGCGGTGGATGATCCCCTTGCGGTGGGCCTCGCGCAGGCTCTTTGCCACCTGCTTGGCCACGTGGATCGCGCGGGCCGGCGTGAAGGTGCCCTCGTGGGCGAGCAACGTGCGGACGTCGTTCCCCTCCAGGTACTCCATGACGATGTACAGCGCGCCGTCGTCGTCGTGCCCGAAGTCGTGGATCGTGATCGTGTTGGGGTGGGACAGGCGCGCCGCAGCGGCCGCCTCACGCAGGAAGCGCTCGTCGAACTTCGGGTCGTCCTCGAGGCTCTCGGGGGGCTTGAGGACCTTGATGGCGACCTGCCGCCCCAGCGGGGCCTGCGTCGCCAGGTACACGATGCCCATGCCGCCCCGACCCAGGATCCGGTCGATCACGTAGCGCCCGGCGAAGGTCTCGCCGGGGCGTGGCATGCGTGCGGGCACAGCCGCCGCCGCCCTTCTCAGCGTGTCGGTGAGCTCCCCGAGTCCCTTCGTCCCGTTCTCGGGCATCCAACCCCGTTCGGCGCCGGCGGTTCACGGACCATCCACGAATGCCTGCAGGCACGAAAAACCTGGGATGCGCACGGACTTCCGCGCGCCCCCTCCGAAACGAGTCTACCCCACCGCACCTCCCCCGGCGAAGGCCGTGACGAGGGCGCCCGTCAGCGCCGTCGAAACCCCGGCAGGGCGCGTACTGCGGCGCGGAGCACGGGCTGCTGGGCCACCTGCACGAGCCGCGTGGGGAGTCCAAGGCGGCCATCGCTTCCGCGGCCCTCCAGCCAGGCCACCGCGGCGTCGAGCACGACGCTCGGCAGCACGCCGTCCACGCGGGCGCGGTCGATCAGCGGGCCCTCCACCACGCGCTCCCAGTCCTTGCGGAACAGCGCCGGGGATCCGGGATCGACCCGGGTGATCTCCACCCCCGCGGGCGTGGCGATGCTGACCATCTCGAAGGTCTTGTCGAGGTCCGCGCGGGTCTCGCCGGCCAGGCCCACGAGCACCCGCAGGCCGAGCTCCAGGCCCGCGTCGCGGATCACGCCGACGGCCCGGTAGATATCGGCCGCGCTGTAGCTCCAGCCCAGGGTGTGGAGCAGACGCTGGGAGCCGGAGGCGGCGTCGAGCTCCAGGCGCAGGCAGCCGGCCGCGGCCAGGGCCTTGACCGCGCTCTCGTCGATGGTCGCGGGGTGGGCGCTGGCCTCGAAGCCCACACCGAGGTTGGCGGCCGCGAGCAGCTCGGCGAACTCCAGGAGCCACAGCCGGTCGAAGACGAAGACCTCATCGGTGAAGACGAAGCGGTCGACGGGGAAGGTCGCGACGAGGCTCGTCATCTCCTCGACGACGTCGGCGGGGCTGCGTCGCCGATAGGGCCTCGCGAACACGCTGTTGGAGCAGAAGCCACAGGGCACCGGGCATCCGCGGGCGGACCGGAGGGGCAGGCCCCGGTAGCGGCGCAGCTTGAGCCACCGCTCCAGGTGGATCCGGGTCGCGTGCGGTTCGCGGTGCGGCCAGGGCAGCTCGTCGATCAGCACGGATCGCTCGGCGCCGGCGGAGTAGCGGAGCGTGCTGGCTGCGTCCATCCAGGCGATGCCGGGGATCCGGGCGAGCAGCTCGGGATCCGGGCGCCAGCCGTTCGTGCGCAGGCCCGACAGCAGGTCCAGCGTGCTGCGCTCCCCGTCCCCGAGCAGGATCGCGTGGGCGCCGGCCCGCAGGTAGTGCGCGGGGCGCAGGCGGGCGTCGGGACCCGCCGCCACGACAACGGCGCCGCTGCGGCGGGCGATGGAGCAGAACTCGGTGGCGACGAACCGGGTGGTCGGGTGCGTGTACAGCCAGGCGATGCGTGGCCGTTCTCGGGAGATCGCCACCTCGAAGGCCGCGATGTCCTTTCGAAACGTCGAATCCCAGACGGCGACGGCGGTCTTCGCCTGCTGCACGACGAAGGCGGCCACCTCTGCGGGGAGCAGGGGCGACAGCGGGTGCATCGCGCCGAGTCGCCGCGGATCGAGCGAGACCATGTACGCGTGGGCGAACAGGATCTCCGGCTGGACCTGCAGCTGCACCGTGGATGGGGCCACCGCGCTACTCCCAGGGGAAGGTCGTGGCGATGCGCAAGGAGAAGACGCCACAACGGTTTGCGCCGTACAACGTACCCGAACCCGGATCCACCACAACCTGGTTTGGCGGGGCCCCCACGGACACCGCCGTCTGGTGCCAGGTGACCTCCGGATCGACCAGCGTCACGAACGGATCCAGGGTGGACCACACGTAGATGGCCTCTTGCGGGACGACGTAGGCCGCGCCCGTCGGCCAGACCCCTACCCGGACGCTGTCGCGCACGGTGCCCAGCATCTGCCGCGTGCGCGCGGCGGGATCCGTCGGAGGCGCATACAGCGTCGGGATCGTCGTCGGCAGCCCGCGCAGCTCGACGTGGCCGGCTGGACCCCTCGGCACCACGAACCGCCCCGGCGCCGTGTGCACCGAGGCCGCCCACGGACCGAGCCTCACGCGGGCGATGGCCTGCCCCGCCGGTCCGACGATCCGCGCCTGGGCGAGGGGTCCGCGACGCAGGGCGAGGCCCCCGACGGTGAGGCGCTCGGTGGTGGTCACCCCGGCTCCGGCCATTTGGGAGGGGGGATGATCCCGAGCGAGCACCCACGATCCGCTGCCCTGGCACTGCACGATCACCGCGCCGTCGTCGCTCCACTGGAGCCCCCCGTCGGGGACGCAGGGGGCGCCCAGGCGGGCCTGTGCGGTCTGCTGCAAGCGCGACACGTCCCACCACTCGGCCAGCAGGTCGTCGCCCGTGGACACGACCCGCACCACCGGCTGCCCCCCCCGCAGGGGGGAGATGAGGGTGCCGCCCGGGGGATCCAGGGCCTGCTCGGCGCCGATCGCGCCGGTCACCGTCATGCGCAGCAGGGACCGTCCCTCGTCCGCGAGCACGACGACGTAGGGCAGGTTGCCGGGAGACAGGGCGATGCCTCGCGCGTCCGACCCCGCCCGCAGGAGCTGGACCTGCGGGTCGTCATCCAGATCCCCGCACCGCCACCGCTCGGTGACGGCCAGACGCAGCGACGCCAGCAGGCACACCAGGAGCAGCGGAAGCAGGCGGTCGAGCAGGCCCGCCCGCCGCGACACCGGTGGCCAGCCGCCGACGAGCCCGCCCAGGGCGGCGGCCGAGACGAAGCCCTGGTCGTTGCCGAAGGTCAGCACGAGTCCCACGGCGAGCGCCGCCCCGGTGAGCGCGCCCCGCAGGTCGGGGGGGCGGCCGGACCAGAGCGCCCCCGCCAGCAGTCCGATCGCGCCCAGCGCGGCGAGCTCCGCGAACAGGGGGGCGGAGCCCACCGCGAGGGCCAGGGCGTCCTCCACCCGGGGCGGCAGCAGTCCGGGGCCGAAGGGTGCGATCCGCGCCGCCAGCAGCCACAGCGCCGGGGGGATCCAGCGCCGCAGCGTCGCCGGTGCGATCCAGCTGGGCGCGGGACGTCGCGAGCGGGGGCGGAGGAAGAAGAGGCCGAAGAAGAGCGCCGCGAGCCACGGAAGGGGGCGGGCCCCGGCGCTCGCAGCGGCGAGAAGGCTGAGCCCGGCGAGGGCCCCGCTGGCGATGCTGACCCGCTCCGCTCGCGCATTTCGCAGGCCGGCCACCGCGATCAGGACGACAAGAACGCCGCCGAATCCACCTCCCGCGGCGGGCAACGACGCGAGCGCCGCGGCCGGAGCGCAGAGAAGGTCGAGAAACGAACCCCGGGTTCCGAGCCCCCAGCTGGCGAGCAGGGGCACGAACAGAGCCGCCAGGGCGAGGCTCGCGGACCTGGGGAGCACCACCTGGCGGTCCGGCTCCATCGGGCGCAGCGTACCCAAGCGGCGTGAGGGCGCGTTGTGGTTCGGGGCCACCCGCCCATATAATCCGCATTCGATTCGTTCCGTCCAAGCAAGACGACCCCCGGATTCTGATGATCGACACCAGTGAGCATGGCAAGCAAGCGACGCCTTCCGGAGCGCCCGGCGGCGTCTCTGTGTGCGGGCTGTCCGACGTCGGCCGGGTCCGGGAGCTGAACGAGGACAACTGGCACTGGGAGGGCGTCGACGACGACACCGTCGTGTACGCCGTCGCCGACGGCATGGGCGGCCATGACCGCGGCGAGGTGGCGTCCCACATCGCCGTGGAGACCCTCTTCATCGCCGCCCGGGCCGCGCTGGGCGAGACCGCCGACCGCGACGTGACCGCGCTGCGCGAGCTGATGCGCAACGCCGTGCAGACGGCGAACCGGGCGGTGGTGACGGCGGGCGAGGAAAACGACTCGAACATGGGCACCACCCTGACGTGCGGCCTGGTCTACAAGGGCCAGGAGGCCGTCGTGGCCAACGTCGGCGACTCCCGCGCGTATCTGCTGCGGGACGGCAAGCTCAAGGCAATCAGCCAGGATCACAGCCTCGTCGCGTACCTGGTCCAGCTCGGAGAGCTGACCGCCGAAGAGGCGCGCACGCACCCCTCTGGCAACATCCTGGTGCGCTCCATCGGTTCGATGCCGGAGGTCGAGGTCGACGTCTATCACCTGGAAGTGAAGGCGGGCGACTGGATCATGGTGTGCAGCGATGGCCTCTGGGGCGAGCTGCCCGACTCCGACATCCTCGACATCATGACGAGCAACGCCGCGCCGGAAGACGCGTGCAAGGCGCTCGTCGATCGCGCGAACGAAGCCGGCGGCCGGGACAACACCACGCTCGTCATCGTCGCCGTCTAAGGTCGGCCGGGTGAATGCGGGCGTCCTCCCGTCCGTCGAACCTCGGCGACCCCGGAGTCCCCTCATGAAGAAGCTCGCGTTGATGTTCGTTGCCGCGCTGCTGGCCGCCCCCTCGGCGTTCGCCGGCAACGCCGATCCCGACGCGCTGCCCCAGATCGGCGCGGTCGCCCCGGCCTTCGGCCTGTACCCGTTCGACACGAAGTCCTCGGTCGAGCAGTTCAAGGACAAGGTCGAGCTCGACGATCACTGCGGCATCCGCGCCTCGGACACCAAGCTGGTGCTCATCGTGTTCGCCAACGCCATCTCCCTGGCCGGTGACCTCGAGTACGCCGAGGGCTGGCACAAGAAGCACGGCAAGGCGGGCCTGGTGCCCATCGTGATCTCCACCGATCCGGCCTCGCAGGCGGTGCGCGAGGTGCTGGCGAAGAGCAAGTACACGTTCCCGATCCTGGACGACAAGTTCAAGATCGTAGCGGCCCGCTACGGCGTCTCGTCCGCTCCGTTCACGTTCCTGCTGGATGGCGAGTGCCGCACGCTGGGGCTGAGCGACAAGGCGTTGAGCGTGGACGCGGAGCGCCTCGGCACGACCATCGCGACGCTGCTGTCAGGCAAGGCCGGCGAAATCGAGTAGTTCCCGGGCGGGGGCAGCCCGATCCACCCGATCTCGGCGTCGACCTTCAGGCCCGCTTCGTGCGGCGTACAAAAGTACGCCTCCTTGCGGTCCCTCGTCCTCCTTGACCTCGGGCGCCTCTGACGCCCCCACCTCGGGAACTGCCCGTGCGGGGGTTGGGTCTCCGATGAGAGCTAGACCGTCACGTCCAGGCGCTTGATCTTGTCGTAGAGCGCCCGCGCGCTGATCCCCAGGCGCGCGGCGGCCTTGCCCCGATGCCCCGCCGTGGCGTTCAACGCCCTGCGGATCATCGCCCGCTCGACCTCTTGTAGGGTCCAGCCGTCGAACTCCTCGCCGCACTGCGGGTTGGCCACCGGGACGTCGCTGACCGTGGTGGCCCCCTGCGTGGCCTCATCGACCATGTCGCGGAGCGGCTGGGGCAGGAACCGCGTCTCGAGCTCCGGTCCCCGGGACAGCGCCGCCACCGCCCGCAGGGCGTTGCGCAGCTCCCGTACGTTGCCCGGCCAGTGGTGGGCGCGCAGGGCCGGAAGCCACGACGGCGGCAGGGTCCGGCGCCGACCATCGCTCGCGGCGCCGAGGAACGCCTCGGCCAGCGGCACCAGATCGCCGGGGCGCTCCCGCAGGGCGGGCACCTCGATCACGACGCCCGCGAGGCGGTGGTACAGGTCCTCCCGGAACCGCCCCGCGCCCACCTCCGTGGGCAGATCGCGGTGGGTGGCGGTGACGATCCGCACGTCCACGCGGCGCGGGTGGTTGCAGCCCACCGGGCGCACCAGACCGTCCTCGAGGAAGCGCAGCAGGGCGGGCTGGACCGAGGCCGGCATGTCGCCGATCTCGTCCAGGAACAGCGTGCCGCCGTCGGCCTCCTCGATGAGCCCGGTGCGGTCGCCGCGCGCGTCGGTGAAGGCGCCCTTGACGTGCCCGAACAGCTCGCTCGCCGCGAGCTCGGCGCGCAGGGTGGCGACGTTGACGGCGATGAACGGTCCGTCCTGCCGCGCCGACATGCGATGAAGGGTGCGCGCCAGCAGCTCCTTGCCGGTCCCCGACTCCCCGTGCAGCACCGTGGGAAGGTCGGTCGCGCCCGCCCTCTCGACCACCTCGAGCAGATCGAGACCGGCGGAGTCCACGGCGACCCAGCGGGCCGTCGGTTCGGTCGCCCCGCGCTCGCCGTGCCCCACGCGCGCTGGCGCCGACGGGCGGCGCTGCAGCTCGGCCACGCGCTGCCGGAGCTCGGCGTTCGCGGCGCGGAAGGAGTCCAGCCACTCCGTGCGCTCCAGCAGCACCACGAGGTGGGCCACGCACGGCTCCAGGAGCGTCAGCACGCACGGATCGAAGGGCCGGCCGCCC
>CALAGR010000208.1 GCA_937891735.1 uncultured Pseudomonadota bacterium
GCCTCCTCGTCGCCGGTGTTGGTGACGTCCACGATGTAGAGCACCTGCGTGGCCTGCACGAACGCCTGGAAGTAGGTGATGCCCACGTCCGGCCCGATGGGACCTCCGCCTCCGGTGACCGACACCGGCTCCGGTCCCCAGACGTTGTTGTTCTCGCCCAGGTCCCCCTCGATGACGTTGGCGAAGCTGTCCACCATCGCCCAGGACTGGAAGGTGCCGGGGTTGGTGGGCACCTCGATGGTCACCTGCACCACGTCGGTGGGCTCCAGGACCTCGATGTACTCGTACTGATCGCCGCTCGTGGGCGGGGGATCGGGAGCCGCGGTTCGGTTCAGCCACACATCGATCCACAGGCCCGAGGCAGTCGCCCCGCCGGAGTTCTTGACCTGCAGGGTGTAGGCCACGCCCTCCGGGGTCGCCACGGTGCTGAAGCCGATGATGCGCACGTCGGCTTCGTCGATCGACACGTCGTCGCCCACCACCTCGATGCTCACAGGCGCCGCTTCGAGCACGACGTCCCCCTGCTCGTACCGCGCGGCCACGGTGGTCGAGCCGGGCCCCTTGCCCACGACCTTGCCCGCCTGATCGACCGTGACCACCGCGCCGTCGCCGGTGAGCCACGTCACCGAGCCGTTGACGCTGCCGCGGCTGCCGTCGGAGAACGACGCTTCGGCGCTCAACTGCAGCGTGCCGTCCACGTAGATCTGCCCCTGGGCGGGGGTGACCGTCAGCTCCTCGATGAGGGCCTCGGTGACCGTCACGGTGATGACGTTGGACTCGATGTCGAAGAAGTTGGCGCGCACCTGGGACTTGCCGGCGGCCACCGTGGTGCCGAGCCCCTCGCTGTCCAGGCTGCCGGTGACCGTGAGCACGGTCGGCTCCGAGCTGACCCACTCGACGGTGTCGGTGATCTCCACGGTGGTCTGGTTGTCGTAGAAACCCGTCGCGGTGAACTTGATCTGCTCGCCGAGGGTGACCTTGGGGTTGACCGGGCTCAACCCGATGCCCACCAGCGAGGGTCCGATGGTGGGCCCGCCGCCGCCGCCGCCACCGCCCGGAGGCTCCCACACCGTCTGGCAGCCGGGACCCGACAGGGCCAGCGCGAGCGCGATGATGGGGACCAGGGTTCTCATGCAGGACTCATTGTAGGCCCGGCGCGGCGGGTTGGAAGGGATCCCCGGGGCCCGAACGCGACAAGCCCCGCCGGCACGGGTCCGACGGGGCTTGCTGCGTTCAGCTTCTGCGTACCTCTACTCGCGGACGATGTCCGACGGCAGGTAGCCCAGCAGGTTCAGCCAGTGCAGGTACGGGTTCTCCGACGAGCCCGACTTCACCGTGTTCGCGTAGGGCACCCACGCGAAGTCCGGGTGGTGCTCGGGGTTGTCCCAGGTCGAGTTGATGATCTCGCCGCTGGGGCTGGCGTCCATGGTGAAGCTCCAGGTCTCGTTGGAGGACTGGGGGCTCTCCACGTCGTTGTCCACGTGCGTCTCGGGCACACCATCGGTAGAGATGGTGACCACGAAGCTGCCCGTGAACGTGCGCAGCGCCGAGGCCTGGGACACGGTGATCAGGTCGACCATGCGGTTGTAGAGGCCGCGCCCGATGCCGCGCACCTTGATGATGTCCTCGGTGGTCTGGAACGGGCCGTTGTCCTGGCGGTACTGGATGATCCGCTGGGCACGCACGGTGCTGATGCCCCACAGGGTCTCGAGCTCACTCTGGCCCGCGGTGTTGATGTTGATGAGCCCGGTCGCTCCCGTGGCGCCACCCGTCGTGGTCTCGTTCAGCGTCAGGGAGTACTTCCACGCGGGGAAGTTCCAGACCTGATCGGTGGCCGTGGTGTCGAAGACCAGCGGCACGCCGCGCTGCTTGATGTAGGTGGACAGGATGTGCAGCGTCGCCTTCGGGGTGAGGTCGGTGACGTCGTCCTCGGGGCCGTTGTAGCGGCTGCCGAAGAAGTTGCTCAGGCCCGAGTAGTTGGACTCGGAGAGCAGACCCTTCTGGTCGGCGACGCTCAGCTCGACGGTGAAGTCCTTGTCGGACTGGCCCGTGACGCTGGACGGCCACGCGGTGTCGAAGGTGGTCAGCTCGCGGGGCTCGCGGGCGATGATCGCAGCCGCCGCCCAGCCGTTGCAGTGGCCCCACCAGCCGGACCCGGCCGGGCTCCAGTGGTTGAGGAGCTCCCAGGCCGAGGCGAACCAGGGGTTCGTGCCGTGGGTGTGCCCCTCGAGCTGCTGCAGGAGCGCGAACTTGTCCATGGGGGACAGCCGGTCCACTTCCAGGTCGAACGCGGGGTACTTCTTGTCGTCCTCGGTGGCGCCGTTCCAGTTGGCCTCGCCCTTGAGCCGCATCTTGTTGGACACGTTCTCGAGGCGAATCTGGCCGCCGTTGATGCCGGCGTTGACCGCGTTGTAGAAGCGCACCAGCTCGTCCACGAGGGCGGTCTGGTTGGTGCGGTACTCCTCGGTCTTGGCGCGGTACTCGTCGCTGTCCGTGCCGCTGTCCTTGCGGAGGGTGCGCAGCTCCTCACCGATGTTCTGCACGGCGGTGGCGGGCGCCACGAACCGCTGCTTGGCGAGGTGCGAGATGGTCGTCACGCCACTGAAGGTCGGGCCCGTGTCGTCGATGCCGAACGTCAGGCGACCCTTGGACTGGGCCCACCAGGAGCCGGCCCACGGCTTGCGGCCGACGCCGACCTCGTGGGTGTTGGTGCCGATCATGTCCGGAGTGATGTACAGCGCGTCGTTCAGGTTGAGGGGCGCGCGGAGCAGGTCGGTGTAGGACTGGTCGTCCGGGTCGTCGTGGTTGTCGAACGTGCCGTCGATGTCGCCCTTGAGGTCGCTGACCTCGGAGGGGTCCATCAGGCGGGACTCGACCGTCGGGGTGATGGACCAGGTAGCCCACGGCTGCCCGTTCTCCCACGTCTCGGCGATGAGCGTGTCGTCCATCGCGTTCTCGTACACGACGTCGACGCCGGTGCCGGTGGCGTTGGCGAAGGTCACCACCTGGCCGTCCTCGAGGACCATGTCCTTGTTCTCGGACGCGATCGGGAAGGGCGGGATGAACGACGGGATGAGCGTCAGGTTGGTCTGGGACAGACGGCTGAACGAGCGGTTCACCTCGTCGTCGTCCACCGTGATGGCCTCTTCGAGGCGCTCACCGTTGATCGTGTAGAAGTAGACCATCCCGGCGAGGCGCAGCCGATCCTCCCGGATGACCAGATAGATCTTCGGGTCGGTCTCGGTCAGCTCGTGATCGAGGTTCAGCTCCGGGTCGAGCGAGGCCTTGATGACCGTCAGCGCGCTCTCGGTGCCGCCCTTGATGGCGTAGTCGTACAGGTCGTCGCCCTCGGCGGGCGTGTAGTTGGTGCGGATGACCTGGTAGCGCCAGTAGACCGCCTCGGACCACGCATCATCGAGATCCATCGTGTTCAGGCCGGAGTCGGCCGTGACGTCGGCGGCGGCGTCGCCACGCTCGGTCATCATCGGCACCTTGTTGTACCGGGTCTCCAGATGGAACTCCTGGTTGCTGGTCCAGCCGGGGCGGACCTGCGGGCCAGCGTCCGGTGCGACCTCACACGCGGCGAGGGCCGACATGCCGAGGATCAGGGCCGGGAGCTGCCATCGAGAATCGAGCTTGCTGCGCATCGCTACCTCCGTCCGTCACGGCCCGTGCGGGCTGACGGGTGACGAGTCGCGGCGATATAGACGAGGGGGCCTCCCGGCGCCAGCCATTTGTCGGCACAAGAAGGAAACAACCCCCTGCCCGCCTCGTTTGTCGCCTGATCGGGCGCCTCGCCGCTCTGGCCTCACTGGCCCGCAGAGGCGAGGGAAAACGCCGTCTCGTACTCGAACTCGATCAGCTCCGGCTCCTGGTCCCCGTCGCCGTCCCAGGGGAGGCTCGTCCAGGGCTCCATCTGGGCCGGGAACGCGCCTTCGTCGTCGGACCAGAGCACCTCCAGGGTCCCCTCCTCGAAGGGCAGGGTGATCCGGTAGTAGGTGGTCGGGCGGAACACGTCGGGGTGGATCGGCGAGCAGGTGTTCTCCAGCAGCGAGAACCCCAGGGTGAAGCGGCTCACCAGGCGGGTGGTCTGGTACTGCTCGCCATACGAAGGCCCGCTGACCGCCCACTTGATGCCGCACACGTAGCTGCCTGCTGCGTCAAAGAAGTGCTTGGCCTCGCACCCGCTCCACGTGCCTGAGAAGAAGCCGCCGCGCAGCTCGTGCTCGAGGGCGATCACCGCGTCGCCGCTGTAGGCGGCCATCTCGGCGCCCGGGGTGACGCCCGGGTCGGGGGTCTGCCCGCACACCACCGGCCCGCCGGGACCGGTCGCGTCGTCGTCGTCGCCCGCCGTCGTGTCGTCGTCGTCGCCCGCCGTCGTGTCGTCG
>CALAGR010000209.1 GCA_937891735.1 uncultured Pseudomonadota bacterium
GCGCCGCGGTGGCGGGGGGCGCGGACGTCAACGGCGACGGCATCCCCGACGTGCTGATCGGCGCGCCGGGGCGCACCGGCAGCGGCGCGTGGACCGGCGGCGCCTACCTCGTGTCGGGCGCCTCGCTCGGTCCCTTCGGCGTCTCCTCCCTCAGCGCCAGCGCCGCCTGGATCCTCAACGGAGAGTTCGCCGGCGACTTCGCCGGGGAGGCCGTGGCCCTGGGCGGGGACGTGGACGGCGACGGGCGCTCGGAGCTGCTCGTGTCGGCCCCCATCGCGGACGGCGGCGCCGCGGGCAGCGGCAGGATCTACCTGCTCGCGGGCAGCGGCCTCGGGGGGACCGGCACCCGCAGGCTGGGCACCGGGGGCCTCGTCTTCGAGGGCGCCAACGCCGAGCTCGCGGGCGACTCGGTCGCGTTCGCGGGGGACGTGGACGGCGACCTCCTTGACGACCTGCTGATCGGCAGCGTCAGCGCCGGCCGCACCACGTTGTGGACCGCGGCGGCCCTGCCCGCTTCGGGTACCAGCGTGCTCAGCGCAGGCCCCATCCAGTTCACGGGCACCCAGGGGCGCAGCGCGGCGGCCGCGGACGTGGACGGCGACGGCCTGTCGGACATCCTGCTCGCGGGGGCCGGCGCGGCCGAAGCGGGCGTGGCGTGGCTCTTCCTGGGCGCCGATCTGGGCCCCGTGGGCAGCTACAGCGGAGCGCAGGCCTCGTTCACCTGGGCCGGCTCCACCACCGGGCACCTCGCGGGGAGCGCCCTGGGCTCCGCCGGCGACACCAACGGGGACGGCTACGACGATCTGATCGTGGGCTCTGCATCCCCGCCGACCAGCGGCAGCGCCGGGTCCGCCTGGCTGCTGCGCAGCCCCTGGTAGGACCCTACGGCGCGGAGCGCACGCAGACCTGCTGATCCCGGCGAGTCCGGGCGTTCGCCTGCTTCAGGGTCAGATCAGTGCCGCGATACACGTCGATGTGGGGCCCGCGGATCCGCCCCCCCGTGTCCTCCGCGATCCGCACGCCCAGCCCCTCGATGAGGAGCTCGGAGCCCAGCGGGATGAGGCTCGGATCCACCGCCACCGTGCGCCCGGACTGCGCGCAGGTGCCGCTGGCGGTGAGGGGGCAGGGGGTGATCTCGAAGCAACCGTCGCCGCGCCAGTGCACGATCTCGCCCCCCGCGGCGAGGCCGCTGCCCTGCAGCTGCACCCCGGTGTCGTACAGGAACGCCGCCCGGTACGTGCCCTCCAGCCCGCAGGCCGCCGCCGACACCGCGTCCGCCGGAAACTCCGTCTCCCGGGCGAGCACGTAGGTGGTCAGCTTGAACCCGCCCATCCCGGTCCACCCCTGGGGGCAGCTGGTCTCGAGCTCCCAACCAAACGACCGGAGCTCCGGGTCCCAGTCCACCGACACCTCGTACAGGCCCAGCTCCACGGCGGGCTGCAACCGCCGCGACGCCTCTCCCTGCATGCGCGCCTGGTACGCGGACAGGGGCCGGTACTTCACCGCCCGCAGGTAGTGACCGACCCGCGTGATCTCGGCCCACAGACCCGCCTTGCGCAGCCGGTTGCGCAGCTCCACGGCCTTGCTCGGATCGTCGAAGCAGTCCGGCCAGACGATCTCGCCGTCTCGCAGCCTCACCGTCGCCGCGCAGTCGTCGGACTGGGGGGCCGTCGACACGACGTTCAGCGACGCCTCCCGCACATCGACCGACGCGATCACCAGCTGGCCGTCGGCGCTGGCCCCCACACAGGTCAGCAAGGCAAGGACGAGCAGGGGGAGGATCGATCGCAAGCAGCGCCTCTCGGTTCAGGCCACGCCGAGCGCCCGCACGCGCTCGTGCAGGGTGTCCCGTGCCTCAACCCATCGACGGTCGAGCCGAGGGCTTGAGCAGGTGCGGATCTACTCTACCGTCGCAGCGGGATCAAGGATCCCCCCGGGTCTCGGCGTGCCCCTTGCACATCCAGGGGTTCACAAGCCGGGATGGTCCCTGCATGCTGTCCGGCCCGACGCGGGACGCGCCAGATGAGCTGGCTCGAACCGTCTGCAAGCCTGGAGGTCCATCGATGAAGCAGCCCACGAACGCCCTTGTTCGCCACGGCCAGCGCTCCGACCTCGGCTTTGATCGGGGCCCCCGGTACCAGCCAGGTACCTGCCCCACCGCGCTGTGGGCACCGCCGACCAGCTGCTGACGCCGACCTGATCCAGGTCTGCTGACCCAGCTCCCGGCGGCACCGCCAGGGGAACGAGCCTGTTCGCTCACGCGTTCGAGCCCGTCCCCCGGTCGCCGTACCCCGTCACTCCATTCCTCGCGTTCGCGCACGTCCGCGCCGACGCGACTTTGAACGCCCGCCGCGTCGTGCGGCCGGCATGACCGACGCCCCCGGGCGTCTTGACGCGTCGCGTGATCGGCGCAGGAAGAGTGGTGCGTTGTGAACAACGACAAGAAGAACGGACACACCGAGCAGGCCGAATCAACCCACGGAACAAGGGCGGCTCGCCGGGCCGGGAACGAGCGCGAATCGGACCGCGCGCCACCTGGGGGACAACCCCTGGGGCCCGACCACGTCAGCATGGCGACGGTGGTCGAGCTCGCCTGGCCCATCACGGTGTCGATGCTGTCGTTCACCGCGATGGGGGTGGCGGACACGTTGTTCGTCAGCCAGCTGGGCACGGCCCCCCTCGCCGCGGTCGGAATGGCCGTCTCGACGACGTTCCTGATCCTCGCCTTCGGGATGGGGCTCATGGGCGGCGTCAAGGTGGCGGTGGCCCAGGCCACCGGGGCCGGAAGGCACGACATGTCGAAGGTGCTGGGATGGCAGGGCGTGTGGGTGGCGGGGGTCGTGGGTGGCCTGCTGGTGCTCCTGGCCCCGCTGGGTCCGACGCTGTTCGGGCTCATGGGTGGCGACGGAGAGGTGCGTCAGATGGCGAACCTGTACTTCGTCATTCGCGCGGTCGGAGCGCCCATGACCTTCGGGTTGCTGGCGCTCAAGGGCTGGTTCGACGGAACGGGCGACACGAAGACGCCCATGAAGGCGAACCTGCTGGCCAACGCGGTCAACATCGCGCTCGACCCCCTCTTCATCTTCGGATGGGGGCCCGTCCCCGCGCTGGGGGTGGGGGGGGCCGCGGCCGCCACGGTCATCGCCATCGTGGTGGCGCTGATCTGGGTGGCCTGGCGGGCGCGTCTGCACCTGGGAGGCGTCAGCCGGCGACCGGACATCGAGCTCCTTCGGGAGATCTGGCGGCTGGGGAGCCCGATGGGGGTGCGTCAGCTGTTGGGGGTCGGCGCCTGGGTGGTGCTGATCTCGGTGCTGGCGCGGGTGGGGGCCATCGATCTGGCGGCCCACATCCTGGTCATCCGGATCGTGAGCATGAGCTTCCTGCCGGGGTACGCCATCTCTGAAGCGGCGGGCGTGCTCGTCGGTCAGTCGGTGGGGGCGGGCAGGCCAGGGGCGGCACGACAGGCGTGGCGTCACAGCATGGTGCTGGGCATCGCCGTGATGGCGTTCTTCGGAGTGGTCTTCGTGGCCGCTCCGGGGCCGCTGATCGCGCTGTTCGGGGCCGAAGCGGCGGTGGCGGAGCTGGCGGTGACGCTGATGATGATCGCAGCGGGCTTCCAGGTGTTCGACGCCATCGCCATGGTCAGCCAGGGGGCCCTGAACGGGGCTGGGGATACGCGCTTCACGATGGTGACGAGCGTGCTCTCGGCCTGGTTCATCCAGCTCCCGATCACCTACGCGCTGGCCGTTCCGATGGAGCTGGGAGCGGTCGGAGCGTGGTGCGGGCTGACGGTGGAGATCGCCGCCCTGGCGGGGATCTCGTGGTGGCGGATCCGCGGCACCGCGTGGCTGGAAGGAGCACGTCCGGCCGTCGTGGACGACGAGGCGCTCCAGGCGGTCATCCTCGGAGCGTGCAACGAGGCCGGCGCCGCCTGATGGTTCGGGGCGTCCCTCCGCTGTGGAGGGGCGTCCCTGACCCGGGCGGGGCCTCAGCCTCCGAGCATGCCGGCCTTGATGTCCTCCTGGACCGGATCGCCGCCCAGCCAGACCTTGAGCAGCGCGTCGGCGAAGTCCTTGCCGGGCACGACGCCCTTCTCGCTGCCGTTCACCCGGACCACCGTGCCCTTGCCGGGCTCCCAGGCGAGCTGGGCGACGTCGCCCTCGACCACCTTGGTGAAGAACGTCTTGAACGTGTCGAGCCGCGCCTGCAGCGCGCCGATCTGCGCGGCGCTGTTTCGCTCGAAGCCATCCTGGATCCCGTCGGTGATCTTCTGGGGCTCGAGGCCGCGCAGGAAGTGCAGATCGGCCTTCCAGGCGCCGGCGTTGAGGGCCTCGGCCTCGGTCCTGGCCGGCTTCTCGGTGTACAGGCCGATGACGTACACCTTGATGAACAGGACCTTGCGCAGCCCCAGGCCGTTCAGGCTCACGGCAGCGCCGCCGACCGTGCTCGTGTCCGGCATGGTCACGCCCGCGAGCTCTCCGGCGGTGGCCGTCGCGGCCGTGATGGTCAGCGCGACGCTGAGGAGGAGGACGGACAGCAGACGGGGCATCGGAGGTCTCCGGGTCGGGGCTTCACTGCGCCGAGCAGACAGTTGGGACGGACACCTTACGACGGCGCGGCGGGTCGCCGCATCAGTCGGCGCAGCAACGAAAGCCCGTGGAGTAGTCGTGGTAGCTCATGGTGTGGGCGGTGGTGGCGTAGGTGCAGCCGGGGCCGTTGAGGCTGGCGTCCGCGAAGAACCCGCCCCGGAACGTGCCTGCCGCGTCCGAAACCCACTCGTGCAGGTTGCCGTGCATGTCCCAGGCTCCCCAGGCGCTGACGCAGGCCGCGTGCGCGCCCCCGGGCTCCACCGTGTCGGGCTGCTGGTCAATCCCCGGGTCGTTCATCGACGTGGTGTTCCAGATCCCCACGTTCGTGCCGAAGTAGTCCACCACGGGATGGGTGCCCGGATAGGTGTCGTTGCAGGCGTCGTCCACGTGGGAGGCGCCGTAGGGCCAGGTCCAGCCCGAGGGCCCCTGGCACGCGGCCAGCCACTCGGCGCTGGTGCACAGCCGCTTGCCGGACAGCCCGCAGGCGGCCTCGGCCTCGACGCCGGAGATGGAGGACTGGGGCACGATCCCGTCAGCGGGCACGGCGCGCACGATCTCGGTGGAGGTCAGCGCGCCGTAGGGGGACCGGGGCGTCCAGCTGCCGCCCACCTGGACCTGCAGGGCTCCCTCGAAGGGGTCGATGCAGAACGCCGATGCCCCCGCGGGCTCGACGACCACCATGTCCGCGGGGCACCCGTCGTCATCGTCGTCATCGTCGTCATCGTCGTCATCGTCGTCGTCATCGTCGTCATCGTCGTCATCGTCATCGTCGTCGTCGTCGTCGTCCCCCGAGTCGTCGTCCCCCGTGTCGTCGTCCCCCGAGTCGTCGTCCCCCGAGTCGTCGTCATCGAGCGACGGGAACACATCGGGGCGTGCCATGGGCGGCAGCGCCTGCGGCTCGGACCTGCAGCCCAGGAGCAGCACGAGGAGGAGGACGAGGGGATGCAGAGGCCTCACGGGCGCCGATGGTACAACCGACGGCATGCTCGCCAAGCGCTCCCTGATCTGCCTGTTCGCCCTGCTGTGCTGCAGCGCCGCCGCGGCCGACGAAACCCCCACCCTCGTGTTGGACGGGACGCCCCCGATCCCCGAGGAGATCGCCGAGCGGCTCGAGCGGTACCTCGAAGGCCGCAGCGCCTGGCTGCGCGGGATCGCCGACGACGGAAAGTCGGTCCTGATCAGCACCCGCTTCAGCGAGACCTGGCAGGTCCACGTCGTCGAGCAGCCCATGGGCATGCGGCGGCAGCTGACGTTCGGCGCGGAGCCCGTGGGAAAGGCGACCTTCGTGCCCGGCAGCGGCGGCGAGGTGCTCTACCGGGCCGACATCGGCGGCAACGAGACCTTCCAGTGGTTCCGGCTCGACCCGCGCACCGGCAGCACCACCATGCTGACCGACGGCGTGTCCCGACACGAAGACGTGCTGTGGTCCCGGAGCGGCCAGCGCCTGGCGTTCAACAACAACGCCCGGAACGGCAAGGACGTGGACATCTGGATCCAGCCCGCGGACGCGCCGGAGCAGGCGACCCTCGTGGGACAGGCCGACGGCCACTGGTACCCCATGAGCTGGTCCGCGGACGACCAGTGGCTGCTGGGGGGGCACTACGTCTCGGCGACGGACCAGCAGCTCGTGCTCATGAAGGCCGACGGCACCGAGCAGCGCACGATCACCAACCCGAAGAGGCCTCGGGCCTGGGGCGGCGCCGAGTGGCATCCCGATGGGGAGTCGCTGTTCGCCGTGGTGGATCGCGACGGGGAGTTCACGCGGCTCTACCAGGTCCCCCTCGGCAAGAAGACCATCCCTGACAAGGGCTGGATCCCGCTGACCGACGACATCGACTGGAACGTGGACGGCATGGCCCTGTCCCCGGACGGCAAGACCCTGGCGTTCGTCGTCAACGCGGACGGCTGGTCCGAGCTGTGGCTGCTGGACGTGGCGACGGGCGCCAAGCGGCGGGTGGACATGGAGCCCAGCCTGCTGATGCACCTGACCTGGGCGCGGAAGGCGAACGTGCTCGGCTTCACCCGGACCGGGCCCACGCGCACGGGCGACGTCTTCACGCTGGACCTGGCCTCGGAGGTCATCACCCAGTGGACCGACAGCGAGATGGGCGGCCTCGCCCGGGACACGCTGGTCGCCCCCGAGCTGATCCACTACCCGACCTTCGACGGGCTGTCCGTGCCGGCCTGGGTCTACAGGCCCGCCGGCGCCGGGCCGCACCCCGTCATCATCGACATTCACGGAGGACCCGAAGGCCAGGCGCGCCCCTGGTACTCGTCGCGCACCCAGGCCCTCGTCGCGTCCGGCTTTTCGGTGGTGATCCCCAACGTGCGCGGCAGCTCGGGGTACGGCAGGACGTGGATCACCCTGGACAACGGCTTCAAGCGCGAAGACTCGGTCAAGGACATCGGCGCCCTGCTGGACTGGATCGCCGGGCGCCCAGACCTGGACGCCGAGCGCGTAGGGGTGACCGGCGGGTCCTATGGCGGGTACATGGTCCTGGCCTGCCTCACCTGGTACAGCGACCGGATCCGGGCCGGCGTCGACGTCGTCGGCATCAGCAACTTCGTGACGTTCCTGGAGAACACGAAGGAGTACCGGCGGGACCTGCGCCGGGTGGAGTACGGCGACGAGCGGGACCCCAAGATGCGGGCGCACCTGCTGGCCATCTCGCCGACCACCAACGTGGCGAAGATCCAGGCCGCGCTGTTCGTGGCCCACGGCGCCAACGACCCGCGGGTCCCGGTGGGCGAAGCGACCCAGATCGTGCAGGCCGTGCGGGCGGCAGGCCACGAGGTCTGGTCGATGGTGGCCCACGACGAGGGCCACGGCTTCTCCAAGAAGAAGAACCGCGACATCTACGAGCAGCTCCAGCTGCTCTTCTTTGAAAAGCACCTGTTGGGCGAGGTCGCCGAGTAGGGCGAGGATGCTTGCGTCCGGGGCCCTCGGTATCGTGGCCGGGATGAAGACCCGACCGCCCCTGCTCCCGTCCCCCGGGCGGGGCCGATGATCGCAAGGATTCCGCTGCTGGTGGTGCTATCGACCCTGGCCGCGTCGTGCGCGCTCGACGAGCCGGCCCAGACGATCACCGAGCCGCTCGTAGCGTCCGCGTCGGCGTGGGGAGTGACCGGCGCCGCGGGTTGGGACCTGCTCAGGCTGTGCCCATATGGCGTGGGCGACGCCAACGCGGATGGCTACGCCGACACCTTGATCTACGCGAACAACGCCGATGTCGGCCAGGCCGGCGAGGGCGTGGCGTGGTGGTACGCGGGCTCCCCCGCCGGGCCGGAGCCCACGCCGTCCTGGACCACGGGCGGCGGACAAGCGAGCGCACAGCTCAACTGGGCATCCTCCATCGGGGACATCGACGGGGACGGCTACGACGACACCGCGATCGCCCTGGGCCTGTTCGACGGCGCGGCCGGCGTGGACACGGGGCGCATCGAGGTGTTCCTCGGGGGCCCCACGGGTCCCTCGGCCAACGCCGCCTGGAGCTACGAGGGCCTCGCCGCGGGCGACCGCATCGCCTACGGAGGGAGCCCGATCGCGCCGGCGGGCGACGTCAACGGGGATGGCTACGCCGACCTCGCCGTGACCTGTCGGGACTGCGAGTCGCCCCTGAATGATGAGGGCGCCGCGATGGTGTTCCTGGGCGGCCCCGGAGGGCTCGGGGCGACTCCAGACTGGGTGTATGCGACAGGGCAGGCCTACGCCGAGGTGAATCTCGTCGGGCCCGCCGGAGACGTGAACGCAGACGGGTACTCCGACCTCGTGGTGGGATCGCCGTATTGGGACGGGACGTCCGTGGATGAGGGGATCGTCTGGGTCTTCCACGGCTCCGCCACGGGGCTCGGCTCCACTCCATCCTGGACGCGGCTGGGGGGCACCGCCACCGGGCTCTTCTCCTCCTCGGGGGGGCGGTTCGATGCAAACGGTGACGGGTTCGGCGATCTCGTCCTGGGCCAGGCGAACCACCCCGCCGGCGGGGTGAACGCGGGCCGCGCCAGCTTGCACCTGGGTTCGGCGAGCGGCCTGTCGCCGGCTCCGATCTGGACCGCGACCGGACCGCCCAACACCGTCAGCGCCTATCTCGGGCTGGGACTCAGCGCCGGCGGAGACGCCGACGGGGACGGTCGCGGCGACTTCCTGCTCGGCACGTCGGGCTGGTCCACGCCCATCAGCCAAGCGGGGCGCGCGGAGCTCTTCCTGGGCGCCGCCGGAGGGATCGACCCAAGTCCGGCCTGGGTCTTCAACGGATACGCCAACAACGAGAACTGGGGATATGGTGCGGCCTTCGGAGACGTCGATGGCGACGGACGGGCCGAGCCCTTGCTGTCGGCCCCGGTCTACCCGAACGCCAGCTTCACCGGGCGCGTCGAGTGGTTCCCTCTGGAGTCGGCATGGCCTTCGCCCGGCGTGGCGGTCTTCATCGAGGGCGGGCAAGCCGGCGCGCGGCTCGCGGAGACCCCCGGCACCGCCGCCGACTTCGATCAGGACGGGTTTGATGACCTCGTCGTCGCGACGCCGCTGTGGGACGCGCTCGGGTCGGGCGCCGACGCAGGCAAGGTCAGCGTCTTCAGCGGAGGGATCGGCGGCCCGGACGGCAGCGCGGACTGGACCGTGGCAGGCAACCAGGCCATTGAGCAGTTCGGCTCGGGGATGGCCGCCGGCGACTTCGACGCGGACGGGTACCCCGATCTGGCCATCGGCGCGGCCCTGTTCGATGGCGCCGCAGGGATCGACAGCGGCCGGATCTCGGTCTTCGCCGGCACCCCCGCCGGGCTCGCAGGCACGGCCAGCTGGTCCTTTGAAGGGGCCACCGCGGGCGAGCAGTTGGGAGGCGCAGCGACAGCGGGCGACTTCGACGGCGACGGCTACTCAGACCTGGCCGTACGGCTGGACGGCTGGTCCAACCCGGAGGTCAACGAGGGAGCCGTCGCCGTGTTTCTGGGCGGACCGGGCGGGCTCGGCGCCACCTGGGATTGGCTCTGGGAGTCCGATCAGGCGGAGGTGTTCGCGTTCCAGCTCGCGTGTGGCGACACCAACGGCGACGGCTTCGACGACCTCGCCCTGGGCCTGCAGGACTGGGACGGGACCGCCGTGGACGAAGGACGCGGGCTCGTCTTCGCCGGCAGCGCCTCGGGCCTGGGCAGCACGCCGATCTTCGATGCGCTCGGGGGCAGCCAGGGCGCGGGCATGGGTGGGTCCGTCACCACCGTCGATGCGAGCGGAGACGGCCGGGCCGAGCTGATCCTGGGCAGTCCCGTGTTTGCCAACGACGCGGGCCGCGTCTGGGTCTGGCCGGGGAGCCCGTCGGGACCAAACTCGGGGACTGCCTATGTGGTGGACGGCACCGGGCGGTTCGGTGAGGCGCTCGCAGGAGGCGACTTCGACGGCGACGGCACGCCCGACATCGCGATCGGATCGGACACCTCCGGAACCACCCACATCCTCGCCGGCGCACCGGGCGCGCCTGGGCAGACCGTGGCCTGGTCCCTGAACACCACGCTTCCGTCGGTCCCGGGCCTCTCCAGCCTCGCCGCCGGAGACCTCGACGGCGACGGCGCCTCCGACCTCGCGACGGGCCACGGCCAGCACGGTGGAGGCCTCACTCTGCAAGGCGCGTTGGAGGTGCACCTCGGCGGCCGCGGCGACGTGGGCAACCCCCACATCGCGCCTCCGCGGGTGGGCGCGTTCCAGCCCGGGGGGGCGGCGATCCCCGCCGGAGGCCTCTCCACGTCGGCGACCTCGTTCGACGTCTCCTGGCTCGCCCACAGCGCCGCCGGACGGGCACGGGCGGTGCTCCAGGTGGACGTCGCGGCGGTCGGCACGCCCCTCGATGGCGTCGTGGATGTCGAGTCACCCGCGTGGGTCGATGTGGCGAGCAGCGGGCAGCCCATGCAGGTCACCGTGGACGGCCTGGTCCCCGGTACCGCGTACCACTGGCGGGCGCGGCTCGAGTGGGATCCGGCGCAGGCCCTGCCGCAGCGGTTCACACGCTGGATCGCCGGCGACCCCAGCGACCCGGCGGGCAGCCAGGTGCGCACCAACCCCGACGCCGACGGCGACGGCGACCCGGCCATCACCGACTGCGACGATGGCGACCCGCTCGTCTACACCGGCGCGCCCGAGCTCTGCGACGGCCTCGACCAGGACTGCAACGGCCTCGCGGACGCGGGGCAGCCCGGCGGCGTGGGGGTGGAGGTGGATGACGACGGCGACGGGCAGGCCGAGTGCGACGGGGACTGCGACGACGCGCTCGCCACCGTGTACCCCGGCGCAGCGGAGGCCTGCGACGCACTCGACACCGACTGCACCGGCGCCCCCGGGCCGGACGAGATCGACGGCGACGGGGATGGCTGGGTCGCGTGCCTGCCCTGGACGGGCTCGATCGCCGGCGTGCTGGGCGGCGGCGACTGCGCGAGCGCCGAGCCGGGCATCCACCCGGCGGCGGCCGAGTCGTGCAACGGCGTCGACGACGACTGCGACGGCGACGTTGATGCGGATGACGCGGACACCGACGTCGATGACGACGGTTGGTCCGTCTGCGACGGCTCGGGAGACTGTGACGACGACGATCCGGCGGTGTTCCCGGGCGCGACGGAGACCTGCGTGGATGGGCTGGACACGGACTGCGATGGCAGCGTCGTCGACGAGTTCGCGGACCTGGACGGCGATCTGCTCCCGGACTGCATCGACGCAGACGCGGACGGCGACGGCCAGGCGGCGATCTCCGAGGGGGGCAGTGACTGCGATGACACTCGCCCCAGCGTCTTCGCCGGGGCGCCCGAGGTCTGCGACGGCCTCGACAACGACTGCGACAGCGTCATCCCGGGCACGGAGCAGGACGGGGACGGGGACGGCTGGGTGCCCTGCGCAGACTGGGTCGGGGGCGCGGGGTTCAGCGGCGGCGGCGACTGCGACGACGAGGAGCCCACCACGTTCCCCGGGTCCCCAGAGCTCTGCGACGGGCTCGACCAGGACTGCGACTCACTCCTCGACGAGGACCTCCCGATCCTCGACTGGTTCCGGGACCGGGACGGCGATGGGTTCGGTGACCGGGAGGACCCCTGGGAGGGCAACCCCTCGTGCGACCCCGGCGACGGGTGGGTGATCGACACGACCGACTGCGACGACGCGGACTCCGATGTGCATCCGGGCGCGACGGAGCTCGAAGGGAACTCCGTGGACGAGGACTGCGACGGCACAGCCCAGGGCGACCCCGGTGGGGTCGGCCCCAAGCTCGCGGCGCCTGGCTGCGCCTGCGACACGAGCCCACCCGAAGCGCCGACCCAACTGCTCGCAAGCCTGTTGGCCGCGGCAGTGTTTCGTCGTCGACGGTCCGGCCGGGCCGCCTTTTCGAGAAGCACCTGAAGGGAGATTGAGATGACTGACCGCAGGACGTTCCTCACCCACCTCACCATCGCCATCGCGGCGATGGCCGCGGGGATCACCCTGTTGCCCGATGAGGGCGAAGCAGGCCCCGTTCGCCGGGAGCGCAAGCGCCGCCGTCGCGTACGCAGGCGCCACCGTCGTCGTCGTCATCGCCGCCGCGTCGTGCGTCGCGCCTGGCGCGGCCACCACCGCTGGGTCGTGCCGGTAGCCCTGGCCGTCGGCTGGGAGCTCGCGTACGAGAACCGGATCGTCGTCGTGCGCGAGATCAAGGTCGTCGAGGTAGAGGGCGAGAAGACCGAGGTGATCGTCACCGAGGACGGCGAGGAGATCTACATCGTCCGCGAAGACGACTCCACCAACTCAGCCGTCCAGGACGGCAGCTTCCTGGCGGACGACGACACCACCACCCCCGGCGTCGATGTCGAGGTGGACGAAGAGGTGGACGAAGAGGTCGAAGAGTAGCCCTCCGGCTCTACGGTATCGGGCCGTAGGTGACGACCTCCGACAGGGGGCGGCGGGCGTTGGGGGCCTCGGCGTCCCGGGCCCACTGGGGCAGGGGCGCGTCGGGATCGGGCCAGCCGATGACGAGGCCGCACAGGACTTCCCACTGCTCCGGATCGATGCGCAGCGTCTCGTAGACCTGATCGGTGTGGATGCCGCCCATCGCGTGGGTGGCCAGCCCCCGGATCGATGCCTGGAGCGCGAGGCTCATCCAGGCCGCGCCCGTGTCGAACCCGGCCCAGCGGTTGGGGGTGCCCTTCTTGCGGAACTGCCGGGCGGCGAGCACGAACGCGATCACCGGCGCGCGATCCGCCCAGGCCCGGTTTCCGTCCACGAGCAGCGGACGGAACAGGGCGAGATCGGCCTCCGAACTGGCCACCAGGAACCGCGCGGGCTGCTCGTTGAAGCACGACGGCGCCCAGCGCGCGGCCTCGAAGAGGCTGTCGAGCACGTCCTGATCGACCGGACGATCACTGAAGCCGCGGGGCGACCAGCGCCCGGGAAAGAGCGCGCTGACGTCCGCGTGCACGACGCGCGAGGAGCCTTGAAGGTGTCCGCCCGAGGGGACCAGATCCGTGGAGATGGGAGAGGGGCTGTTGTCCGACACGGCGGCGAGTGTAGCGACTCGGAGACCGGACCGGCCTCCCCCTCAGACGGCTTCGTGCAGGGCCTCCGCGGCCCCCGTCTCATGGGCCAGGAACTGGCGCTCCACGAGCTGGCGGTACAGGCCATCCCGAGCGATCAGCTCGGCGTGGCTGCCCTGCTCCACCACCCGCCCCGCGTCCAGCACGAGCACCCGGTCGGCGTCCTTGACCGTGCTCAGCCGGTGGGCGATGACCAGGGTGCTGCGCCCCTGCATCAGCCGGTCCAGGGCCTCCTGGACGAGGTGCTCGCTCTCGGCGTCCAGCGCGGACGTGGCCTCGTCCAGCACGAGGATGCGCGGGTCCTTCAGGAGCGCCCGGGCGATGGCCACGCGCTGCTTCTGCCCGCCGGACAGCCGCACCCCGCGCTCGCCGACCAGGGTGTCGTACCCCTCGGGGAACTCGGAGATGAAGTCGTGGGCGTTCGCCGCCCGGGCTGCCCGCAGCACGTCTTCGTCGGTGGCGTCGGGGCGGGCGTAGCGGATGTTGTCCCGCACGCTGGCCGCGAACAGGGTCGGCTCCTGGGACACGACGCCCACCTGCCGGCGCAGCCAGTCCGGCTGCAGGTCCACGTACGCGGCGCCGTCGAGCCGGATCTGGCCCGCGTTGGGGTCATAGAAGCGGGACATGAGGGCCGCGACGGTGGACTTGCCCCCGCCCGAGGGACCCACCAGGGCCACCGTCTCGCCCGGCTGCAAGGTCAGGTCGAAGTCCACCAGGACCTCGATGTCGGGGCGGGTCGGGTAGGAGAAGCGCACACCCTCGAACGTGATCGCGCCCCCCACGCTGGCCGGGCGCTGTTCGCCGGACGAGACGCCGGGCTCGCGGTCCATGAGCTGGAACACCCGGTCCGAGGCCCCGACGGCCTTCATGAAGTCCTCCCACACCGACGCCAGGGCCCCCAGGGAGATCGCCACGAAGAAGGTGTAGAGCACGAACTGGGTGAGCTGGCCGATGCTCATGGTGCCGTCCACCAGCAGGCTGCCGCCGTACCAGAGCACCACCGCGATGGCGATGCCGAACGCGAAGCTCATGCCGCCCCCGAACAGCGCGCCGATGCGGGCCCGCACGCGGGCGAGCTCGAACACGGTCTCGACGCGGTCGGTGTAGCGGGCGGTCTCGGCGTCTTCCCGAGCGAAGGCGCGCACGGTGCGGATCCCCGAGATCGTCTCCTCGGCCACCTCGGTGCTCCGGGCCAGGGCGTCCTGCACCTGCCGGCTCAGCTTGCGCAGGATCCGCCCGTAGAACATCGCTGCCAGCACGATCACCGGCACCACCGCGAGCATCACCAGGGTCAGCTGCCACGAGGTCCAGGCGAGGATCGCGATGGCGCCGATGCACGTCACGAGGTAGCGCAGGACCATGGAGATGTTCACCGTGGCGGCGTTCTGGAGCACGGTCGTGTCGGATCCGAGCCGGTTGGTCAGCTCTCCGGTGCGCCGCTCGTCGAAGAAGCCCACCTCCTGGCGCACGATGGCGCCGTACAGCGTGGTGCGCAGCCGGGCCACGACCCGCTCTCCCGCCACCGTGAAGAGGTAGCTGCGCAACGCCGTGAAGATGCCGTTGAGCCCGAACAGGGCGAACAGCATCAGGGCCGCTTCGTTGACGACCTGCTGGGCGTCGGGTCCGCCGACGCCGTCGACGATCTGCCGGATGAACAGCGGGTAGGTGAGGTTGAGGCCGGCCGCCACGAACAGCGCGATGGTGGCGAAGACCAGCGTCCTGGCCTCCGGACGGGCCAGGGACACCAGGCGCTTCAGGGACGCGATGTCCGGCGTGCGCGGCGTGTGTTTCTCGTCGGAGTCGGGGGTGTCGGACGGGTCAGGGGTCGATGCCATGGCACACCTTTCGGTCCCGGGCGGGCCGCGTCAACCCATCCGGACGGACGGGCCCAACCCCAGGGTGGGCAACAGGGCGTCGGGGCGCTCGACCCACCAGGTGGGTCCGTGCGGTTGCAGTGATTCCCGGGTGAACGGCCCCCACAGCGCCGCCGCGGTGCGCACGCCGGCGGCCCGGCCGCACTCCATGTCGTGGGTCGAGTCCCCGACGAACACCGTCGTCTCGGGCTGCGCGTCGAGCAGCTGCATCGCCTTGAGCACCGGCTCGGGGTGGGGCTTGGCCTGCTCCACGTCATCGACCCCCAGGATCACCGGGAACACATCCAGCAGATCCATGCTCCGCAGCCCCCGCAGCGCGCCGACGTGGTTCTTGCTGGTGACGATGCCCAGCTTGATGCCCTGGGCGCTCAGGGCGCGGACCATCGAGGGGATCCCCGGGTACGCCGACACCGTGCTGTCGTGCTTCTCGATGCACCATGTGCGGTAGGTGTCGAGCATCGCGGCGGCGTGCTCGGGCCCGTCGGCCAGCTCGGCGACCTGCAAGACCAGCGGCGTCCCGACCCCCTTGATCCACACAGCGTCGTCCGGAACGGCGTCGTGGTGCCGATCCATCATGTGTCGGAAGGCCCCGACGATCAGCGCGATGGAGTCGAGCAGGGTGCCATCGAGATCGAAGAGCACGGTGTGAATGGGGCGGTGTGGCATGAACCCGAACTACTACCAGTAGACTGCGCGCGGAGGGTCCGCACATGTCCATGAACAGCACCCGGCGCAAGCTCGCCATCGCCACCTGGTCCGCCCCCAGCGCAGGCAACATCTACGGCAAGCTCACGCTCGACGCGGAGCCCGCGCTGAAGTACATCGCCGAGGTCCGCGAGAAGACCGGCGAACGGGTAACCATCACCCATTTCGTGGGCAAGGCGGTCGCCATGGCCCTGGCGGCGACGCCGGGCCTCAACGGGCGGATCCGGTGGAGCAGGTTCATCCCTCACGACACCGTGGACATCGCGTTCCTGGTGGTCCTGGAGGGCGGCGCGGATCTGGCCAAGGCCAAGGTCACGGAGCTCGACAAGAAGCCCCTGAGCGCGGTGGGCCAGGAGCTGCGCGAGCTGGCGGAGAAGCTGCGAGAGGGCAAGGACAAGGAGTTCGAGAGCAGCAAGAGCCTGCTCAAGCTGCTGCCGCAGTTCCTCATCGGGCCCATCTTGTGGTTGACGGGCTTCCTGACCGGATCCCTGGGGATCAGCGCCGCGGGCTTGACGAAGTTTCCGTTCGGCAGCGCGGTGATCACGAGCGTGGGCATGTTCGGGCTGGACGAGGGCTTCGCGCCGTTCACGCCGTTCGCGCGGGTGCCGCTGCTCGTGCTGGTGGGCGCCTACACCGACCGGCCGACGGTGGTCGACGGCGCCGTGGCGATCCAGAAGCAGGTCACGCTCACCGCCACCATCGACCACCGCTTCATCGACGGATCCGCGGGGGGCAAGCTCGCGAACACGATCCGCGGCGTGTTCGCCGACCCCTGGTCGACCATGGGCCCGGCCGACGGCACGCCCAAGCAGCTCCCCGCGCCGGAGTAGACAACGTCCTGGTTCGCGCGGTGTCCGAGGCGCTGTAGGCTCGCGTCCTCCCTGGAGCCAGCCATGCGTGATCGCCTCCCTGCCCCCCTCGTCGGGGCCGCCGCCCTCGCCACCCTCTTCGTGTTGGCAGCCTGCACCCCGCCCGAGCCCGGCCCGGGGCGCCTGCCCGCGGTGCTGCCGGCGCTGCAGCTGCCCTCCACGCTGACCGTGCCGGGGGACTACTCCACCCCCACCGCGGCCCTCGCCGCCGCCGTCGCAGGGGACGTGGTGTCCCTCGGAGCCGGCACCTTCGTCGGGGATCTGACCGTGCCCGGCGGCGTGATCCTGCAGGGCGCGGGCCTCGAAGCGACCTTCATCAGCGGCCACGTCACGGTGCTCGGCGGGCAGGCCGCGATCCGGTTCGTGACCGTGCAGGGCCCGGGCCTCGGGTCCCTCAGCTGCGGGATCAGCGCCGGCGCCGGCGACTCGGTGGAGCTCGTCGCGTCGCGCCTGCGCAACTTCTGGCAGGGCGTGTGTCTGGACCCGGGCACCTCCATCGCCGTGCCGTGGCCGGTCATCGACCGCGTCACGTTCCGGGCCAACGGCTACGGCGTCACCGTGTCCAGCGGCCAGGTGTCCGTCACCAACAGCTACTTCGAGTACCAGCGACGGTCGGGCCTGCACGGGTTCAACGGCGCCACCGTGCTCGCCATCAACAACACGTTCGTCGCCAACGCGTTCGGCGGAAACGCCGGGGACCGGGACGCGGGGATCTCCCTGGGCGAGGACGGCGCGTCCGTCGTCCGCAACAACCTGGTGATCTCCAACCTCTTCGGCATGCAGTGTGACGGCTGTTCGGTGACCTCGGGCACCAACGATGTCTGGGGGAACACCACCAACTACGCGGGCGATGCCGCCGCAGCGAGCACGGACCTGAGCGTGGATCCGATGCTGGTGGGCTTCGCGGCCGGCAACTTCCGGCTCCAGGCGGGCTCGCCCCTCATCGATCAGGGCAGCTCCGAGGGGGCCCCCGGGAGCGACTGGGACGGCATGCCCCGCCCCGCCGGCGCGGGCTGGGACATCGGCGCCGACGAGTGGTCGCTGTCGGACTTCACCCTGGTGATCAACGAGGTCATGGCCAACCCCGTGGTCGAGTCCACCGGGGAGTTCATCGAGATCGCCAACGTGGGCAGCGTGCCGGTGGATCTGGACGGCCTGGTGATCAGCGACGGCGACAGCACCGACACGATCCAGGCGATGGGCGGCGGCTCCACCATCGTGCCCGCAGGCGGCCACGCGGTGGTCCTGGACCCGGGCTACGCCGCCAACTACACCCTCCCCGCCGGCGCGATCACGGTGACCGTGGGCAACCCCACCCTGGGCAACAGCCTGAGCACCAACGACCCGATCCAGCTGTGGGAGGCGGACGGCTACGTGCTCATCGACGAGTGGACGCTGCCCTTCGATCCCGGCGACGGCAGCTCCGCCGAGCGCATCGACGTGCTCGCCGGCAACGTGCCGAGCAACTGGGTGACGTCGCCCTGCGCAAGCGGCTCGAGCCCCGGGGCCCTGAACTGCGCCGCCGGCTCCATCGTCCCCAACGATCCCAGCGTGCTGGTGCTCACCGAGGTGCTGTCCAACGCCGTCAACGAGCAGACCGGCGAGTTCGTGGAGCTGTGGAACAGCGGCACCCTGTCCGTCAACGTGGGCGGGCTGGTGATCTCCGACGGGGACTCCAGCGACGGCCTCGTGGGCTGGGGCGGCACCGACACGATCCTGCCGGCGGGCGCGTACGCCCTCATCGTCGATCCCAACTACACCGGGCAGTACCTCGTGCCCAACGGCGTGCTCATGCTGACCACGTCGGACGCCACCATCGGCAACGGTCTGGCCAACGGCAGCGACCCGGTCACGCTGTACGACCTGGACGGCGCCACGGTCATCGACAGCTGGTCCTTCCCCACCGACCCCGGCGACGGCGTGTCCATCGAGAAGGTCGATCTCGCGACGGGCGACATCGGCAGCAACTGGGCGGCCAGCTCCTGCGCGTCCGGGCACTCGGCGGGGCGCCTGGCCTGCGTCGCGGGCGGGCTCGGCAGCGGCCTGATCCTCAACGAGGTGCTCAACAACCCCATCGACGAGCAGACCGGGGAGTTCATCGAGCTGTCCAACCTGGGCTCCGTCCCGGTGGATCTGGCGGGCCTGTGGATCTCCGACGGGGACCAGACCGAGCCCCTGGTGACCTGGAGCGGCGGCACCACGGTGCTGGCGGCGGGGGCCCGGGCGCTCATCATCGACTCCGGGTACGCCGGGAACTTCACGATCCCCGCGGGCACCGTGGTCATGACCACCACCGACAACCACCTGGGCAACGGCTTGAGCGTCAGCGATCCCATCAGCGTGCTCGAGATCGACGGCGCCTCGGTGATCGACACCTGGTGGGCCCCCTTCAACCCGGGCAACGGCACGTCGGTGGAGAAGGTGGCCGGACCGGTGGGCGACCTCGCCGGCAACTGGCAGCCCTGCACCTGCGCCAACGGCGCGAGCCCGGGCCTGCCCAACTGCGTGTCGTCCGCCACCGCGTCCAGCGGCAGCACCAGCCTGGTGCTGAGCGAGGTCATGGCCAACCCCCTCAACGAGGGCACCGGCGAGTACGTGGAGGTGTTCAACGACGGCACCACGTCCCTCGACCTGGCGGGGCTCGTGCTCGACGACGGCGACGGATACGACGTGATCGTGCCCCGGGTGGGCACCTCGGTGGTCCCCGCGGGCGCCTACGCGGTGGTGGTGGACGCCGACTACGCGGCGCAGTACACGATCCCCGCCGGCGTCACGGTCGTCACCGTGAACAGCGCGACCCTGGGCTCGGGCCTCGCCACCAACGACTCGGTGACCCTGTACGAGGCCGACGGCTACACGGTGATCGACTCGTACAGCTACCCCTTCGACCCCGGGAACGGCACGTCCGTCGAGCGCATCGACCTCGCCACGGCCGACCTCGCCGTGAACTGGGCGGCGAGCCCCTGCGGCCAGTCCCCGGGCGCCGCCAACTGCGCCGGAGCGGCCATCACCGCCTGCAGCGACGGCGTGGACAACGACGGCGACGGCTGGATCGATCTGGTGGATCCCGGCTGCGCCACCACCGCGGACACGAACGAGTCGATGGTGGGCTCGGACGACTGCGGCGACGAGGTGGACAACGACGGCGACGGCCTCGTCGACGGCTTCGATCCCGACTGCGCGACCCCCACCGGCGACAGCGAAGCGGGGGGCTGCGCCAACGGCACCGACGACGACGGCGACGGCTGGATCGACCTGGACGATCCCGACTGCCCGTCGGTGGCGGGCGAGGTGGGCCTGTCGTCCGCCCAGTGCAACGACGGCGTGGACAACGACGGCGACGGCGCGGTGGACGCGGCGGATCCCGACTGCGCCGACGGCGCCACCATCTCCGAGTCGTCGGGCTGCTCGGACGGCGCGGACAACGACGGCGACGGGTGGGCCGACTCCGCCGATCCCGACTGCGCCAGCCAGCCCTACCTGGAGACGGGGCTCGGCACCTCGGGGTGCAACGACGGCCTGGACAACAACGGCGACGGGCTCATCGACGGCGCCGATCCCGAGTGCTACAGCGCCTACTATCAGGAGCCGCTGCCCTACTTCTGGATGGTGGTCAGCGAGGTCATGGTCGATCCCCAGGCGGTGAGCGACGCCAACGGCGAGTGGTTCGAGCTGTACAACCCCCTGGCCGTGGCCGTCGATCTGCAGGGCTGGACCATCTACGACGGGGGCGGCGACAACCACACCATCAGCGGCAGCCTCGTCTTCCCCGCCGGCGGCTACCTGGTGTTCGGCAACAACGGAAACCCGAGCACCAACGGCGGCGTGTCCGTCGACTACGTCTACAGCGGCATCCAGATGGACAACGTCGACGACGAGATCTACATCGACGATCCCACGGGCACCGAGGTGTTCCAGATGGAGTACTGGATCAACAACGGCTGGCCCATCGCGAGCGGGTCGAGCATGTCGTTGACCGGCGCCACCCCTCCCCTGCTGGGCACCAACGGCGTCGCGAGCTGGTGCCCCAGCACGGTCGCCTGGAGCGGCAGCGCCGGGGACGCGGGCAGCCCGGGGGTGGCCAACGAGATCTGTCCCTGATCAGGCGAGTCCGCGATCAGGCGACCAGGGGCACCACCGGCGCGGGGCGTCGCTCCGCCGCCGTCAGGGCCAGGTGCGCGCGCAGGTCCTGCACGGGCCGGTGCATCCAGGCGGTCCAGTCCAGGGTCAGCAGCGAGTCCGCGGCGGCGCCCTGGCGCCAGCCCTCGGCCACCGCGTCCACGATGTCGTAGAAGTGCTCGCGGCGCTTGAGCACCGTGTGCAGCAGGCCCGCGGCGAGGATGAAGGCCGGGAACGGCACCCGCAGCTGGGCCAGGTAGAAGGCCTGCAGCCCGAGCTCTCCGAGCAGATCCGGGGTCCAGCCGGTCGCCACGTGCCACAGATCGTGGCTGGTCCGCATGTGGGCCCGGAACCGCGCCAGCTCCGTGTCGTCGGTGGGCCGATCCAGGGCCTCGGGCACGAGCCCGTTGGCGTCCATGAAGTTGGCGTACTCGCGGCCCACGGTGCCCTCGGGCAGCTCCCGGAGGGCGGTCAGGGGCGGGAGCGGCGCGGGGGCGCCGAGCTGACGGGCGGCCTGCTGGATCAAGGGCGGGATCTGGGCGTCGTCCAGCTCGCGCTCGGCGATGCGGTCCCCGATCTCCAGGACATCGTCCAGGTTCTTCGGATCGCGCACGATGGCGACAAAGCTGCGGGCAAGGCGAACGCGGTCGAGGGGCGAGATGGTCATGGTGTGTCTCCGTGTCGGTGTGTGCATGTAGAATATGAACCTGATGTCAGGTTCAGCAATTCGCGTTCCAAATCGGCCCGGAGATCGTCGCCATGAGCCTGGAAAAGCAGGTACGTCGGCCCCGTCAGGAGCGATCACGCGCCACCGTCGAGGCGATCCTGGAGGCGACCGCTCAGGTTTTGCGGCGCGACGCCCTGGAGGGCTGCACCACCGCCGGCATCGCGAAGCGCGCCGGGGTCAGCGTGGGCACGCTCTACCAGTACTTCCCCAACAAGGAGGCCGTGTACGACGCCCTCATCGACCGCCTGCTCGACGAGCGGGTGGCGACCCGGGCCGCCCTGCTGGCCCGGGATCTGGAGGTGTTCGACATGGGGCCGGCCACCACGATGCTCATCGACGACCTGATGGCCGTGCACCTGGCGGATCCGAAGCTGCAGCACCAGCTGCACCGCTACGAGGCGGCGAGCGGGCTGGAGCGGCTGGACCGGTACCAGCAGCGCATGCGGGACATCGTCGCGAGCCAGCTGGAGCGGTACGCCGAGCACTGCCGGCCCCTGGATCCGCAGCTCGCGGCGCGGATCCTGGTGCACGCGGTGACGGGCGTGATCGAGCGCATGGCGCGCGAGGATCCCGAGATGCCGGCGCGGCCCGAGGTGCGACGAGAGGTGGCCGCGCTGGTGGCCGGCTACCTCAGCCCGAGCAACCCCGTCGCCCTGTCGTGATCGCCGGAGGCGCCGACTCCTCCGCATATGGGCATACTCCCCCGACCCTGAGGAGCACCATGTCGTTCGAACACGAAAAGCGGGCCGCCCGACGCATCCTCGCGGGGATCGAAGACGGCAAGTTGAGCACCTACGAGACCTTCGAGCTGGTCTCGGAGGCCGATCCGGCGCTCATCTACTTCATCTTCGCGTGGCTCAGGGCCCACTACCCCTCGAGCAACTCCCTGAGCGACGGCGTGCTGGGCCGCCTGGGCCGGCTGTGCACCGAGTACCCCAAGGCCGCGCGCCGCGCTGCCGCCGGGGAGAGCGACTCCATCGTCGCCTGGTTCCAGGAGGGGCACCGCTACGGCGACTACAACGCCGACGCGTTCATCGACCTCATCGTGGACAAGCTCGAGAGCTGAGACCGTTCGCTCGCCGTGTACGCTGGTGCGAACGCGGAGGCCCGGTGGCGGACAAGACACGCAGACAGGTGCTGGGCATGGTGGCCGCGCTTCCGCTGGCGGGCTGCGTGCCCACGACCGGCGCCGACCCGGACGATCCCACCCCCGCCGGTCCGCCCCCGCTGCCCGACGAGCCGGTGCAGGTGGGGCTCGCCGCCGACATCCCCGTGGGCAGCCTGAGGGTGGTGGATGGCCAGCCCCTCGCCATCGGCCGGGACGACGACGGCCTGTGGGCGGTGGGCGGTGGGCGTGACCTGCACCCACCTGGGCTGCAACATCGCCAACCCGTCCCTGGGCGGCGACGTGAGCTTTTCGCGGATCGCCTGCGGCTGCCACGGAAGCCAGTACGGCCGGGACGGTGACGTGCGCGAAGGTCCCTCCGTGCGCGACCTGCCCAACTACGCAGTGCTCGTGCAGCAAGACGGCGTCGTGCTGATCGACGCGCAGGAGCAGGTCCCCATCGGGACCCGGCTCGCCACCACCTGATCGCTAGTCTTCGTCGCCGCCGGCGGTCGCGCAGGACGGATCCAGGGCGTCGATGAACGAGTCCAGGTCGTTGTCGAGCCCGTCGTTGCAGGCCGTGGCGCCGGGCCCCACCTCGGAGTCGCCCCCCTGGCAGTCGGGATCGGCGGCGTCCGTCCAGGTGTCCCCGTCGTCGTCCAGGCCGTCGGCGCAGGACGGCAGCTCGGACAGGTCCCCGCCGTCGCGGCAGTCGGGATCGTCGGCGTCGGAGGTGCCGTCGCCGTCGTTGTCCACGCCGTCGTTGCAGGTGGTGATCCCCAGCCCGCGCTCGAGCAGCGGCCCCCCGCCCTGGCAGTCCGAGTCCATCCCGTCCGTCCAGCCGTCGCCGTCGTTGTCCTGGCCGTCGTAGCAGGGCGGGGCCGCGCTCGGGGTGCCGACGGGGCCGAACTTGACCCGCGGGGCGTCGTCCGACGGCTCCAGCCGCACCGGCTCGTCGAACCAGAGCTCGAGCAGCGGATCCCCCACGAACGTGTACAGGATCACGCCGATGCGCACGGTGGTGCCCACGTTCGCCTCGCCGCCCCACACCAGGATCTCGCCGCCGCCCCCGCTGAACACGCTCAGGTCACCGGTCGGATCGAGCCGGCCGTCTCCGTCGACGTCGAGCAGGCGCAGGTTGGGGTTGATCGCTCCCAGCACCTCGAACTGGGAGATGTCCCCCCACTCCGGATCGGCGCCTGCGAACACCAGGCGGGCGTAGCCGCTGACGTTCGTGAGGTACTCGGCGGCCGCCTGCTGGTCCGCGAACCCCGTCTCGACCCGAAGCCAGGGCGGGGTGCGCGGGGTGATGTCGGGCTGGGCGGGGGTCACGTCCTGCCGGATCGAGGTGGGCGGGGCCGAGGGGCAACCCACCATCAGCAGCACGGCCAGGGGCAGCAGCGCCAGGGGCGACGCGGGGCGGAGCAGGGGCAGGGATGCAAGACAGGTCAAGGTTTCTCCGATGCTAGCATCGCCCGGTGAGGGCCCCCCGATGACCATGACGGCGCCTGGCGGCCCCCTGCGGCAGATCCGCTCGTTCGCGGTCGCGTCCCTCTGCCTGGGCGTGACGGCGAGCCTGCTGTCCTGCGCGCCGACCCCCGCTCCGATCCTCATCACGTCCATCTACGCCGAGGAACTCGGTGGCCCGGTGCAGGGCCTGCCCCCGGAGCAGCTGGCCTCCTTCGAGCGAGGCCGCGCCGTGTTCGAGCGCCGGTTCGGCCCCTCCGAGGGCCTGGGCCCCAGCTACAACGCCACCGCCTGCGCGGCGTGCCACTTCTTCCCGGTGCCGGGCGGGGCGGCCAGCCGCTTTCGGGACACGCACCTGATGCAGGGCACCACCGGGTCCGGCGCGGTGGCGGACATGGGCAGCGGCGACGGCCCCCTGCGCACCCTGTACGACCTGGACGCGGGCCACGATCCCGAGCCCCCGGGGGCCGAGGTCATCGCGCGGCGCGCCCCCCTGTCGGCGCTGGGCGTCGGCCTCTTCACGTTCGTGTCCGACGACGAGATCCTGTCCCGGGCCGATCCCGAGGACCTCGACGGCGACGGCATCTCCGGCCGCGCCCACCAGGGCCCCGACGGGCTGGGACGCTTCGGCTACAAGGCCCAGTCCGCGACCCTGGAGCGGGTGGTCCGCACCGCCTTGCGGGACCAGATGGGCATCACCTCCGCCAGCCAGGAGATCGTCGCGCCGAGCGTGGCGGACGCCGGCTTCGGGCCCATCTCGGTGGCCCACGCCCACCCGAGCAACCCCGACGCCGATCCCGCGTTCGACAGCGACGCCATCCCCGATCCCGAGCTGGCCGCCGACGCGCTGCAGGACCTGGTGGCGTTCCTGACGTGGCTGGCCCCGCCGCCCCCCTCCGGCCCCGCGGGCGCGCCGGAGTCCGTCGCCCGGGGCGAGCAGCTGTTCGGCGAGTCCGGCTGCGCGCGGTGCCACGTGCCGACGCTGGATACGCCCCTGGGCCCCATCCCCGCCTACACCGACCTGCTGCTGCACGACATGGGGGACGGCCTGGGTCCCGACGTGGCGGTGGGCGACGCCCAGGCCCAGGAGCTGCGCACGACGCCCCTGCTCGCGGTGCGGCTGCACGTGCCCTACCTGCACGACAGCAGCGCGCCGGCCTACGAGTTCACGATGATCGCCCACGGCGGCGAGGCGGCGGCCTCGGCCCGAGCCTACGAGGCCCTCAGCGACGAGCAGCGCTCCGACGTGCAGCTCTTCCTCGACTCCCTGGGGGGCTGGAACCCCAAGGGCAAGTTCCTGGCCCCCGACGGCACCCCGGTGCCCGCGGTGGGCGCCCCCGGCGGGCCGGATCGGGAGCTCACGGGCTGGGAGGTGGAGCTGTTCGAGCAGGGCCGGCAGAAGTTCGACCGCATGACCGCCCCGAGCTTCGACAGCGGCCTGGGCACCTACTTCAACGCCGACACCTGCCGGGGCTGCCACTTCCTGCCGGTGATCGGCGGCGCCGGGCCCAACGACGTCAACGTCCTGATCTTCGACGGCGACCGGACCGCAGAGCTGGGCACCGACTGGCCCCTGGGCGCCGGCACCCTGCCCCGCTCCGTGATCACCCGGGTGCCGCCGTGGCACCTGCCCGAGTCCGCCGTGATCATCGAGCAGCGCAACACGCCCACGGTGCAGGGGGCGGGCTTGCTGGATCGCGTGCCCGCGGCGGAGATCCTGGCCCGACACGATCCCCAGGACGCAGACGGGGACGGCATCTCGGGCCGCGCGCGGATCCTGCCGGACGGCCGCCTGGGACGCTTCGGCTGGAAGGCCAACGTGCCCAGCGTGGTGGACTTCGTGGCCGCGGCGCTGCGGGGCGAGCTGAGCATGACGGTGGACCCGCGGTTCACGGGCTACTCGGCCACCAACGACCAGGACTGGTACCCGGATCCGGAGGTCAACGACAACACCTTGATGGAGGAGGGCTTCTTCCTGGGGCACCTGGCTCCCCCCGCGCCGCTCACCGACGGCGTGGACGCGTCCGCGGTGGCGACCGGCCGCGCCCTCTTCGACACGTTCGGCTGCTCGGACTGCCACGTGCCCCGCCTCGGAGAGGCCGACGCCTTCACGGACCTGCTCCTGCACGACGTTGCGCCCCCGGACGCGCCCCTGGCCAATCGGGAGCTGGGCGTGCTGCCCGGCGAGTTCCGCACGCCGCCGCTGTGGGGGCTGCGCGACTCCGGCCCCTACCTGCACGACGGCAGCGCCGAGACGCCGCGCCTCGCGATCACCGCGGGCCACGCCGGCGAGGCGGACGCCGCCCGCGCGTCCTTCGAGGCCGCACCCCCCAACGAGCAGGCGGCGCTGGAGGCGTTCCTGGGGGCTCTGTGATCCGCCTGGCCTTGCTGGCGACCCTGCTGCTGCTGGTCCCGGGCCCGGCGAAGGCGGGGGAGTCGGACGCCGAGGTGCTGGCCCAGATCGACTGGCAGGGCCATCCGGCCATGCACATCCCGTGGTCCTTCTTCCGCCCTGGACTGACCGACCGGACGCCGCCCCTGAGCTTCCGCCACCAGTTCAAGCAGGTGGTGTACGCCCCCTACCTCGACCAGTCCGGGGTGCGGATCTTCCTGATGGCGGCGATGGCGGCGGAGCAGGCGCGCAACCCCCGGCAGGCCCGGGCGTTGATCCTGCGGCAGCTGCGCTACGTCGAGGCGTTCGTTTCGGAGCACGGGGATCGCTACGCCATGGCGTCCACCCCCGCCGAGGCCCGCGCCATCCTGCGGGACACGGACAAGATGGTCGTGATCCACTCCATCGAAGGCGGCCACCACCTGCTGTCCGACCCCGGGGACGCGGCGTTCTGGGGCGAGCAGGGGGTCGCCCTGGTGACCCTGATCCATCTGCGGGACGACGAGCTCGGCGGGGCCGCGGTGCTCCCGCAGGCGGTGGGGCCCCTCATCAATCCACGGGGGACGAAGCGGGAACGTCGGGGCGAGCGGCGCGGACTCACGCAGCTGGGCAAGGACGCCATCGTCGCGCTGGACGCGGCGGGGATCCTGGTCGATCTGAGCCACATGACCCGCGCCTCCATCGACGACGCCCTCACCGTCACGGCGGCCCACGGCATCGCCCCGGTGGTGACGCACGGCCGGCTCGCCACCCTGCGCGCCACCGAGTTCGGCCTGCTGGACGCGCAGATCGTCGAGCTCTATCGGCAGGGCGGGATGCTGTCGCTGGGGCTCGACGGGGCGCACCTGGATCCCATCGAGCCGACGCGGCCGGTGCCGGCGGACCTGTGCCTCGGCACGCTGGAGTCCTTCGCGTTCCACACCCAGGCGGTGCGCGATCTGGTGGCTGCCAACGCCGCGACGATCCTCGGGGAGCAGGGCGATCCCGCGTCGGCGCGCACCCGCCTCGCAGTGGGCTGGTCCTCGGACTGGAACGGGTGGGTGTCCCACTCGGCGCCGGTGTACGGCCCGGGACGGTGCCGGGATCTGGACGCGCTGCAGGCCCGGGGCGAGCCCCTGGAGATCGACACCCGCGGCCTGGCCCATCCGGGTCTGCTGCCCCAGCACTGGGAGCGGCTGGAGCGCGACGGCCTGGACCTGGACCCGATGCTCCACGCCGCCGAGCGCTTCCTGCAGCTGTGGGAGCAGGCCCGCACGCACCCCTGAGCCAGCGACTCATCGCCTGATGGAGCCCCTATCGAGGCCACGAGCAGTCAGGGCAGCACGGGCACCAGCAGCTGGTCGAGCGTCGGGTCGCCCCAGCAGGTCACGGCCCCCGCCTCCGACAGGGCGCACGCGTGGTTGGTGCCGCCCTCCACCGTGGCCCAGCCCGCGGTCGCGGGATGGTTCTGCTGGCCGTAGTTGTTCGACCCCCAGCAGTCCAGGGTCCCGTCGGCCAGGACCGCGCATGCGTACTGCCAGCTCGCCATGAAGTGCTGGAACAGACCGGCCGGGGCCGCGCCGAGCTGGAAGTCCGTGAATCCCCAGTACGACGACGACTGATCGGTCCTGACGCCCGCGGCGGTGCCACCCCACCCAACATCGACCTGGGAGTAGGCGCCCGCAGGATCGTCCAGGGCCAGCCCGTTGCCGCCCCAGCAGTTGACCGACAGGTTCGCCCGCACCCCGCAGACGCTGTCTCCTCCGGCTTCCACGGAGATGAACGCCTCGGCTGGCTCGCTGAGGGCCCCGAACTGGCCGTTGCCCCAGCACTCCACCAACGAATCGGTGGTACGCAGGCCACAGCTGAACTCGTCGCCGGCGGCGATGTCCGAGAACAGCACGCCCCCGGGCGGGGTGCTCTGGCCATCCACCGAGCGGCCCCAGCACTGCACCGTGTCATCCGGCAGGCGCCCGCAGGCGTGCTTGTCGCCCACCGCGATCTGCTCGAACACGGTCGGCGGCGCGGCGGTCTGCCCATCGGAGTTGTCCCCCCAGCACAGGGCCTGCCCAGCGCTGGTGAGCCCGCAGGTGAAGAACAGCTCGGCGTCGATCTCGATCCAGACCGCGGGCAGGGCCGAGTCGTCGTCGTCCCCCGCAGAGTCGTCGTCGTCCCCCGCCGAGTCGTCGTCGTCCCCTGCCGAGTCGTCGTCG
>CALAGR010000210.1 GCA_937891735.1 uncultured Pseudomonadota bacterium
ACGGGCGACGACGACGACATCGGCGACGACGACACCAGCGACGACGACGACGACGACGACACGGGGGGCCGCCGTGGCGGCGGCTGCGCGTGTGACGCTGGCACGGGCGGAGCCGGCTGGTTGCTGCTCCTGCTGCCCCTCGCGATGCGGCGCCGGCTCAGCTGAAGGCGGCGATCACCTTCGCCGCGATGCCCTGCGCGTCGATCCCGAAGCCGCGGAAGATGTCCGCGGGCTTGCCGGACATCGGCCACTGATCGATCCCGGTGCGCACGAGCCGGGTCGCCACCCCGGCGTCGGCGATCACGTTCGCCGCCAGCCCGCCCAGCCCCGTGTTCGGGTTGTGGTCCTCGACCGTCAGCACGAAGCCCGTGGCCGCCGCGTCCAGGATGGCCTGGGTGTCCACCGGAACGAGGCTCGCCATGTTGACGACGCGCAGGCGCTTGCCGGTGGCCTGCAAGATGAGGTCGTGGGCCTTCTGGGCTTCGATCACCGTGGGGCCGACGGCCAGGATCGCGCCGTCGTCGCCCTGCCGGATCACGTCCGCCCGGCCCGGCTCGAAGCCGACCGTTCCGTCGTAGTAGGGGCTGCCGTCGGCGTGGGTGATGAGCTCGACCTTGCTGCGGCCCATGCCCACGAACTGGTTGCCCTTGCGGCTGGCCACGTTGCGCACGATGCGGTCGCACTGGCTCGGATCGGCGGGGACGAAGATCTCCCAGTCGAACGTGCTGCGCAGCAGCCCCACGTAGTCGATGACCTGGTGGGTGGGGCCGTCCTCGCCCACGTCCGTGCCGCAGTGGGTGCAGACGAGCTTGAGGTTGGTCCGGTTGAAGCCGTTGAGGCGCTGCTGGTTGAACGTCTCGGTCACGCCGAAGATCCCGAACGTGCTGAAGAAGGTGACGAAGCCCTCCTTGCTCAGCCGGCCCGACGCCGTCGCGCTGTTGTGCTCCTGGATCCCGCCCTCGATGAAGCCCGCGGGGGCCGCGTCCTGAAAGGCGTTCAGCTTGACGGAGCCCGTCAGGTCCGCGCCGAAGGCGACGACCCGGATCCGGTCGATGTTGTTCGCCCTGGCCAGCTCCTCCATGACGTTGCCGTAGGCGGATCGGCAGTCGGTCTTGGTGCCCGCGGGGTAGATCTTCGGCGGCCCGATCTTCAGGGCCGGCACGTCCGCCTCCCAGAAGTGGTGCCCCAGCTCGCCCGTGCCCACCGCCTTGCGCCTGGCGGCCAGCTCATCCCAGCGGTTCACGCCGCCCAGCTGCGCGATGGCGTCCGCCACCTGGCCCTCGGGCACGGCCTGACCGTGGAACTTCGCCAGGTTCTCCATGAAGTCCACGCCCTTGCCCATGACGGTGCGGGCGATGACGACGGCCGGCCGGTCGGTGGCCCGCCACGCGGTGCGGAACGCGGCGTACAGGGCCTGCCAGTCGTGGCCGTCGCACTCGATGACGTCCCAGCCGTCGCTGGCCCAGCCCGCGGCGATGTCCTGGGGCATGACGTCGTCGCAGTCCCCGCCGATCTGCAGCCCGTTGGCGTCCACGTAGGCGATGAGGTTGGTGCAGCCGTACTTCACGGCGAGCCGGCGGGCTTCGCTGATCTGGCCCTTCTGCTGCTCGCCGTCGCCCATCAGCACCACCGCGCGGTACGCAGGGGCGTGGGTCTGTCCACGCAGATCGCGGCTCGGATCGGCCCCCTGGAGGCGTCCACCGAGGGCCGCCCCGACCCCCGCCGAGAGCCCCTGGCCCAGGTTGCCGCTGTTCCACTCCACGCCGGGCACGCTGATCTCCACGTGGCCCGAGAACGCCGACCCGAACTGGCGGAAGCCCGCGATCGCGTCGTCCCGCTCGATGAACCCGAAGGCTGCCAGGGTCGAGTAGGTGCCGGGCGAGATGTGCCCGTGGCTGACGATGATGCGGTCCCGCAGCGGGTCCAGCGGCGCCTTGGGATCGATCCGGGCGTTGGCGTACAGGGTCAGCAGCGCCGGCAGCGTGCTCATGGAGCCGCCGGGGTGACCGCTGTTGGCCAGCGAGACCATGGTGATGATGTCGGTGCTGGCTTGAACGCGCATGCGCTCCAACTCAGCGATCTGATCGTCGGTGAGCCGCTCGGGCTCGAAGCCGAGGTGGAACATGGGCCGGCGCTCCGTCTGCTCGGACCCGCGGAGACGCGGGGCGAATGAGGGGTGGGGGAGGCCGGCTTGTACCGAGGGCCCATCAGGGGCGCAAGCCGGGTGGACACAAGGTGACCCTTCCTTACGGCACGCGCTCGATCTAGGGTGCGAGGCGTGAGTCTCCGCATCCCCTCGCTGGTCCTGCTCTCCTGCCTCCTGCCGGGCGGCGCCCTCGCGGGATCCGGTGGCCCCGACGTGGGCGGCTACACCTGGATCGACAGCAACAGCGCAGGCGGTCCGGCGTACGCGTACCAGTTCGGCAGCACGCTGAACACGTCGCTCTCCGACGACGACTACTTCGACCTGAACCTGCCGTTCGCGTTCACCTTCTACGGGCTGAGCTACACGACCGTGTCCGTGAACAGCAACGGCGGGCTGGCGTTCGGCGGCGGCGACTACCTGAGCTTCTCCAACACCTGCGGCCCGAGCACGTCCCTCGACCTCGCGGCGGTGTTCTGGGACGACCTCAACCCCGCGGACTTCGACAGCGTCGGCATCTACCACGGGGTCGTGGGCACGGCGCCCAACCGCATCTACCTCGTCGAGTGGTGGAGCATCGACAACTACGCGGACACGGGGAACCTGTCCGCCGAGATCAAGCTCTTCGAGAACGACAGCGCCATCGAGTTCCACTACTGGGACGTGGATCTGGGCTCGTCCAGCTACAGCAACGGCGCCAGCGCCACGGTCGGCCTCGCCGCCGGGTCGTTCAGCCAGCTCCAGGTGAGCTGCAACTCCCCGAGCCTGTCGTCGTCGTACGCCGTCCGCTTCGAGCCGCCGGGGGCCAGCTGCACCGACAACGACGGCGACGGCAGCTGCCAGCCCGCCGACTGCAACGACTCCAACGCGAGCGTGTTCCCGGGGGCCGCCGAGCAGTGCAACGGGGTCGACGACGACTGCGACTTCCTCGTGGACGAGGGGTGGGACGGGGACGGGGACGGCGTGACGTCCTGCGCCGGCGACTGCAACGACGGCAACGGATCGGTCTACCCGGGCGCCACTGAGTCCTGCGACGGCGTCGACAACAACTGCAACGGGCAGGTGGACGAGGGCTTCGACGGCGACGGAGACGGGTACAGCTCGTGCGGCGGCGACTGCAACGACGGCAACGCCGCCATCAACCCCGGCGCCCCCGAGGCCTGCAACGGCATCGACGACAACTGCAACGGCCAGGTGGACGAGAACGCCGACGTGGACGGCGACGGCGTCACCGCCTGCAGCGGCGACTGCGACGACAACAACGCCGCGGTCTACCCCGGCGCCAGCGAGGTCTGCGACGGCGCGGACAACGACTGCAACGGAGTCGTGGACGACGGGTTCGATGCGGACGGCGACGGCTGGTCCACCTGCACGGGGGACTGCAACGACGCGTCCGCGGCCATCAACCCCGGCGCCACCGAGGCCTGCAACGGCATCGACGACAACTGCAACGGCACCATCGACGAGGCCACGGACCTGGATGGCGACGGCGTCAGCGGCTGCGCGGGGGACTGCGACGAGAACGACGCCAGCGTCTACCCGGGCGCCACCGAGGCCTGCAACGGCATCGACGACGACTGCGACGGGGCGGTGGACGAGGGCTTCGACGGCGACGGGGACGGCTTCACCTCCTGCGATGGGGACTGCAACGACGTGGTGGCGACCGTCTATCCCGGCGCTCCGGAGGTGTGCGACGGGCTCGACAACGACTGCGACGGCGTGAACGCGGACTTCGACGACCTCGACGGGGACGGCGCCCCGGTGTGTGACGACTGCGACGACGCCGATCCCGACAGCTACCCCGGCGCCGAGGATCTGCCCCTGGACGGCATCGATCAGGACTGCGACGGGGAGGACAACACCGAGGTCGGCGACGACGACGACACCACCTCGGGCGACGACGACGACACCACCTCGGGCGACGACGACGACTCCGGGGCGGACCCGTTCGGGACCCAGGGCACCGAAGCCGAAGACCAGGGCGAGCGCGAGTACGCCTCGTTCGGCTGCACGTGCGCCACGGTCGAGCGTGGAGCTCCCTCGGCCTGGTGGCTGCTGGGCCTGCTCGGCGTGGCGGGAGCGCGGCGCCGCCGCTGACGAGCCCGGAAGACCGGAGCTACTGCCCGATGAGCACGTCGGACACCTGGGGAAGCCCCGTGCGGCCGTCGTCTTCGCCCAGCCAGGCCGCCACGAACGCGCGCGTGCCCTTGCCGATCTTCTCGGTCAGGTGCAGGTACAGCTCCGTGCCGTCCTCGGTCCAGACCACATCCACGGCGCGAATGGTCACGTAGGTCGTGGCCTTCGTCTTCGGATCGACCACCCCGAACCGCACGCGGTGGGCGAGCCACTCCGGCACCTGGTCCTGGAGCCCCGCCGTGTCGGGCACGACGTAGTGGCTGATGACGTGCACCTGCTTGCGGGTGTGTAGCTGGTAGGTGTCGATGAGCTCGATGAACCGCCGCAGCGCATGCACCGCGGCGCGCTGGCGCAGCGAATAGTCGATGTTGACGGCGGTCTGCTCGGCCGAGAAGGGATCCGGCAGCGCCTCGAGGTGGCGGCGGTGCAGGAGCGTGGCCCAGAGGCGGCGCGCGCGCGGGAACCACCCCGACCGGGGCGGCTCCAGCAGCGTGAAGCGTCTCTTGATCACCCGTCCTGCTGTCGTCATCGTTGCGCCCTCGTGGAGATCCCGCCTCGTAGCAATCCTATGATCGAGCCGGTCCATCGTCCACCGTTCAGACGTGCCCGGGCCCGGGATCTTCATCTGTCGGCGCAACGGCTTCCCTTGGGCCGCGACTGAGGGCCAGCGTCGCGACGATCCCGGTGGCCAGGGCGGCGTGGAAGAGCAGCCCCTCCTCGGGTCCGAAGCCGCTCCCGAGCAGGCCCCGGGCGGCGTCGGAGTCGGCGACGGACCAGCGCAGCAGGGACGGCACCATCAGCCCGGACACGGGCACCCCGAGCACCATGGCCTCGGCTGCGTTCCAGCCCAGGTGCACACCCGCAGCGAGCCAGAGGTCGCCCCGGGCCAGGAAGATCAGGCCGAGCATGAGCCCCGCCAGCACGACGCCGATCAATCCCAGGGGGCTCGCCCCGGGGTTGCTCAGGTGGATCGCCGAGAAGAGCACGGCGCTCAGCACCAGCGCGCCCCGGGTCCCGGCCACGGGCTCCCAGAATCGCAGCAGCAGGCCCCGGAACAGCACCTCTTCACCCAGGGCCGCGAAGATGAGGGCCGGCAGCATGTACACGATCGAGGGGATCGCCGAGAGCCCCGTGGGCACGGTCAGGGCGGCCAGCTCCGCGGGGCTCGCCGCCACGAACCCTCCGAACAGCCGCGCGACGGCGGCCGGCGCGAGGATCAGGAGCAGCCCGCAGGCCACGCCAGCGAGGAACCGCGGCCGTCGCGGCGACGCACCCGGGGGGCGACGCAACCCCATCACGCCCGGCTGAAGGCCGAACGCGAAGCGCGCCAGCAGCACGAGAGCAGGGATCGTCACCACCCAGCCCAGCGCGGTCACCAGCAGGGGCCGCCCCGCGACCCAGGCGGTGACAGACTCGGCGTCCGCGTCGGCACCCAGGGCGAGCATCGCCAGCAAGGAGGTGACCAGGCTCGCCAGGGTGAAGCCCACCGCCACCACCAGGACGACCAGCAGCGTGCCCCCGATCCGCCCCAGCAGACGGCGCAGGGCCGGGCTCACCGATACACCTCGGGGTGTCGGGCCAGCCACGCCAGCACCGAGCGCGGCACCAGATCCGCGACGTCCCCGCCCTCGGCCAGCGTCCGGCGCACGTCCGTGGAGGACACGTCGGGCAGCACGAAGTCCCGCACCATGAAGTCGCCGCCCTCGGGCAACGCGTCCTGGGAGACCGCCGCGCCGCGCCCCACCACGATGAAGCGCAGCTGCTCGCGCAGCTCGGGCCAGCGGTGCCACCGGGGCAGCTCGGGGAGGATGTCGCTGCCGATCAGCCAGCTGAACCGGGCCTCCGGATGGGCCTGCCGAAGCGCCGCGATGGTGTCGAAGGTGTAGCTCGGGGGATCCAGCCAGCGCTCGATGTCGTCCACCCGGATGCATGGATAGCTCGCGGCGGCGGCTTCGCACATCGCGATCCGCGCCTCGAAGGGAGCCAGCCCGCTGTCCTTGGCGAAGGCGTGCCGGTGCACGGGCAGCCACCACACCGCGTCGATGTCCGTCGTCTCGAGCAGATAGAGCGAGAGGAGGACGTGACAGATGTGCGGCGGGTTGAAGGAGCCGCCGAGCAGCGCGATGCGCTGTGGGTCCTGGTTGGTGGAGCCGGTCATCGGGACGCCCCGTATCCTTCCCGAGTGACCGTCATCACGCCAGTTCCTCGTGGCCGCTTCGCCCCCACCCCCAGCGGTGCGCTGCACCTCGGCCATGCCCAGACCATGCTGCTGGCGTGGCTGCAGATCCGCGCGCTGGGCGGCGTGTTCGTGCTGCGCATCGAGGACGTGGACCGGGCGCGCACCCGGCCCGGTGCCGCCGACGCCATGCTCGCAGACCTCGCCTGGCTGGGCTTCGACTGGGACGAGGGCCCCGACGTGGGCGGCCCCTTCGGGCCCTACGTCCAGAGCGAGCGGTTCAAGGCGTACGCGGCTGCCCTGGAGTCCCTGGGGGACCGCACGTTCGCGTGCACCTGTACCCGCAAGGAGCTGCGCGCCGCGGCGGAGGGACCGGACCTGGCGACCGGGGAGTGGCCCTACGTCGGCACGTGTCGGCGGGGGCCGGGGCGGCCCGGAGGCGCGGCGTCGGTCCGGGTGCGCGTCGATCCGGGATCGGTGTCCTGGGACGACCTGTGGCGGGGTCCGTCGGCGCAGGATCCGAGCCGGGTGTGCGGCGACTTCATCCTGTGGTCCAAGACCGACGAGCCCACCTACCAGCTCGCGGTCGTCGTGGACGACATCCACCAGGGGATCACCCACGTGCTGCGGGGCGAGGACCTGGAGATCAGCACGGCACGGCAGATCCTGCTGTTCGGCTGGCTCGGGGCGCCGGTGCCGGCCTTCGCGCACACCCCGCTGCGCCGGGATGCGCTGGGGGAGCGCCTCGCCAAGTCCCGAGGCAGCCCCGGCCTGGGCGAGCTCCGGGACGCAGGGGAGGATCCGCGGGACGTGCTGGGCTCCCTCGCGGCGCAGCTGGGGATCCTGGACACGGCCCGCCCGGTGACCCCCGACGACCTCATCGAACCCTTCACCGGCTGGGCTTCCGCGGCCCGCCTGCTGTCCTTGCCCGGCTCGGGGCACGCGGGGTAGCTTCCTGCGCCATGGCCACCAGCACCTCTTTTGTCCTCGTCTCTGCCTCGTCGCTCAGCGCCACCACCCTCGTCGTCGTCGGTCGTGCGGAGCGCCTGCTCGACGCGTCCACCCGCGCGCTGCTGCCCTCGGGCACGGCCTGGGACGCGATGCTCGCGTCCGTGAAGCCCGGAGACGCCGGAGGCTCCGCGTCGAGCTGGCTGACGGGGGACGCGCCGCGGCAGGTCGTGGTGTGCGTGCTGCCCGAGCCCTGCTCCCGCCACAACAGCGCGGCCCGTCCCCACGCGGTGGCCGCCCTCGCGGGTCCGGCCATGGGGGGAACCGACGACGTGGACGTGCTGCTCGTGCTCGACGACGCGACGCACGGGCTGGCGGCGGTCTGT
>CALAGR010000211.1 GCA_937891735.1 uncultured Pseudomonadota bacterium
GCCCCGGGGCAGCGCGCGGGCCTCCTCCAGGGTGCTGAGCGAGGCGCACCCGACGCCCAGCCACGCGATGAGGATCGAACACAGGAGGAGGGCGCCCCGCATTGGCGCAGTCTACGCACGTGCGGTGGTCAGGGCCGCGCGCGCTCCCCGCGGCGCCGGATCCCCAGGCCCAGCAGGCCCAGCAGGAGCAGCCAGGACCCGGTCCGGTCCGGCCCCGCGAAGCTGCTCGCGCAGGCGCCGCACCCGGGCTCCTCGATGGGCGGCACGGGAGGCGGGGGACCGGCGTAGGTCCTCAGCTCCGTGTGGCAGTTGCCGGTGTGACGCGGGTCGTTGCGAAAGCCCACCCAGCCGCGGTAGCTCGTGTCCGCGGGGGCCGTCGTGCTCCAACCGAACAGGTAGCCGTCCCGGGTTCCGCTCCACACGTCCAGATAGCCGTCGCCGTTGGCGTCGCCCACCGCGGCGCTGCCCAGGACCCAGCCCCCAGCGTGCTTCGGCCACCCCTCGGGCTCTGCGCCGAACTGGTCGAAGGCGTGGATCAGCGTGCCCGCCGAGCCCTGGATCACCTCGGGGTTGCCGTCGCCGTCGATGTCCGCGATGCCCGGGGTCAGGAAGAACTGCAGGTCCTCCATGATCCGCGGGAACGCCGGCAGGTACGGCATGCGGGTGTTGCCCGAGTCCTCGTAGCGCACCCCGCTCCACACGCTCATGTGGTGGTCGTGATCGTGACGGCGCCCGTCGTCGAGGAGCCCGGCGGCGTACTCGAAGCCCGAGGCCCCGATGGCGTAGTCCGGCGTGCCGTCCTGGTTCACGTCGCCGAACGCCCCGCTGACGATCATGATGATGCTGGCGGCCTGCTCGGCGGTGTTGCTGTCCACGCCGAACTTGCTGGCGATGCTGTCGAACCGCGCGAACTCCTGCCCGTCCCAGGTGTACAGGCGACCCGGGTCCGCGATGGTGTGCATCGCCACCTCCATCTTGCCGTCGCCGTCCACGTCGCAGATCGCCGGGGAGCCGGGCACGCCCTCGCCCACGTAGGGCAGCGCGTTGGTGTACGCGCCGAAGGCCGAGATGGGCCAGCCCGGTTCGATCTGGCCGTCGTGGCTGAGCACGTAGCCCAGGCCGTAGGTGCCGCCCTGCTTCTGGTTGGTGCCGATGGCGATCTCGAGGAAGCCGTCGCCGTCGATGTCGCCCACCGCGGGGGAGCTGATGATGCGCGCACCGGCGCTCACCATCTCGCCGAAGAACTCGTACTCGTGGCGCAGCTCCAGGGGCCAGCCGTCCATGAGCTCGCCGTCGTGGTGGAACACGTACACGTACGAGTCCATGGCCCCGATGATGATCTCGAGGTCCCCGTCCCCATCCAGATCCGCCAGGGCGGGGGCCCCGAAGAAGCCGTAGTCGTACGAGTTGTTGCTGTCCCCGTAGCCGAACACGAGGCCGCGATCCAGCACGTAGGGCCAGCCGTCGGCCATCGTCCCGTCGGAGTGGTACACGGCCAGGTCGCCCTTGAGGGACGCGGCGACCACCTCGATGATCCCGTCCCCATCCAGGTCCGCCACGGCGGGCGCGGAGTTGGCGCCGTGGGACTGGGTCGGCGGGATATCCCCGCTGGAGTAGGCCGGCGAAGCGAGGTGGTTGTCCGGGAACTGCGGGTCCTGCTCCCGAAGGAGCGGCATCGACACGGGCCACCCGGGGATGGGCCTGCCATCGCCGGTCCAGGCGGTGATCTCGCCGTCGGAGTTGATGGTGACGATGTCGTCGATGCCGTCGCCGTTCACGTCCGCCACGGTGGGGCTCACGTCCAGGCTCGTGCCCACCTTCATCGGCATGTTGGGCAGCAGCGCCGGATCCCGATGCACCCAGACCGCCTTGCGGGACTCGCCGAGCCGTCCGTCCGCGTCGGTCACCCGCAGGCGCAGGGTGACCATGTGCTTGTGCACCTCGTGCAGCTTGTCGACGTTGGTGTCCCAGGCGCTCCAGCTGCGGAAGCGCGCGTCCGGGTCCCCCGGGAAGGTCGTGGGATCCAGGGTCGCCAGCACCCCCTCGGTGGCGGCGGTGCCGTCGCCGCTGGCCACCTGCTGCCACTCGGTGGGATCGACGCCGCCGCCCGCCTCGATGGTCCAGGTGTAGCCCGAGGAGCGTCGCGCGTTGATGTAGCCGCGCACCTCGAGGGACCCGCCGTCGGGATCCACCCACTGGAACCACTCCGGCGAGAGCATGTCCGCCTCGGGGGGGATCTCGCCTGCGGCGACGGCCTGCACCGCCTTGTACGCGTTGAGGCGCCCGTAGCCGAAGTAGACGTCCCAGCCGGGGTGGCTCGGGTACTCGGTGTCGATGTCGTCGTCGGGGTTGTGCTGGATGTCGTCCACCGAGTGGATCATCAGCTGGTACATCTCGCCCGCCGTCAGGGGCTCGGTCAGGGCACCCGCGTCCAGCTGGTCCAACATCGCCGAGTACAGCAGCCCCGCCACGCCGGCGCTGAGCCCGGTGGCCGCCGACGCGCACCCCTCGCCGGGGATCGACAGATCCATGCGCGCGCCGTGGTTGGTGCAGTTGGAGTTGGCGAGGAAGGTCTCGCTCGCCTCGGGGGTGGAGCGGGCCTCGCGGATGGCCGACACGTAGACCGTGTGGTGGTTGCCGCCCGGCATGTTGGTGTGCCAGGCCGTCTCGTCGGCGGAGCTGGCGATGGTCGTGACGCCCTTGGCCCAGGCGTAGTCCACCGCGTCCTTGACCAGCGAGCTGTTGTTGAGCGCCCCCAGCGCGCACTGGAGCACCGAGGCGCCCATGTCCACGGCGTAGATGGCGGCGAGGCCGAAGTTGTTGCCGTCGGCCACGAACCCGTCCCCCGCCCGCAGGGGCAGGAACCTGCAGTTGGGGCAGGTGCCGATGTCACCACCGGCGCCGTTCCCCTCCGCCGAGGACCAGCGGCCCTCCTTGGTCCCGTGGCTGTATCCGTCGTGGCGCACGTCGTCTTCGGCGTTGTTGTCGTTCCAGAAGAAGTCCCAGCCGCTGACGTCGTCGATGAAGCCGTTGCCGTCGTCGTCCACGCCGTCGGAGAAGTACGCGATGAGGTCGGACGGGTCCTTGACGCTGCCGTTGCGGCCGTTGGGGGACACCGCGAGATCCGGGGTGATCCGCGCGTCCTCCGCCCAGTCGGCCATGTTGAACACACTGTCGCCGTTGAAGTCCCAGGTGCCCCGGTGCGCGCCCGTCGCGTCCTGGGGGTAGCCGTCGGGAGCGGCCAGCTCGCCGGTGTTGAGGAACCACTTGTTGAGCAGGTCGCCGTTGTCCCAGTCCACGCCGGAGTCGAACCCCGCGATGATGACGTCCGTGCGCCCCGTGGTCACGGACCAGGCGCGATCCGCCCACAGCCCCGAGCCCAGCAGGACCTGGTCCGGCGGCACCACGGCGCTCAGACCCGGCGGCATCGTGCTCGACAGGTGCCACTCGCCGTTGGGGTCGTAGTCCGACGGGCAGGCCCCGCCCAGACCGCAGTCCGGGAACAGCGGCATGGGCAGCTCGGCGAGCGCGCGGCACGGAGCCAGCGCGAGCAGGACGAGGACGGTCAATCGCAGAGCGTTCATTCAGCCTCCGGCTGCGGAGGCTACACCGCGGTGACGCGGCAGGAGCGGGCGGTCTCGCGGCCGGCGCTACTCGATGGGCACCAGCCCCATGCGCTTGCGGGTCTCCAGGGCGAGCTCCGGCAACTCGGACAGGGCGAGCCCCAGCACGAAGAAGGAGCGCTCACCCAGCGGACAGTCCCGGGGGCGCTCCGGCCGGATCCCCGCGTGATCCACCACGTGAATGGCCGCGGCGACGAGCCACCCCATCTGGCGGGCGTCCGGCGGAGCCGCGTCGGGATCGTGGTGAAAGCCCACCGCTCCACACACGTCGGGGGGCAGCCTCCACTGCTGGGCGAGGGCCAACCCGAGCTCCTGGTGCAGTTCCTCCACCAGGTGCCACTTCCGGGCCGGCGAGTCGCAGATGTCGGCCGGCAGGTACCGGTCGCAGGCCCCGAGCAGGCCGTAGCCCAAGGCGATGCCCACGTCGTGCAGCACGCCCGCGGTGAAGGCGGCGTCCCGATCCATGTCGACCGCCCGAGCGATCTCCGCCGCGGCCACACCGACCGCCGTCGCCCGCTCCTGCAGCTGCGCGGTGATCCCCCGGTGCCCACGCACCACCAGGACCTTGCTCAGGGATGCCACCATCAGCAGCTGGATGAAGCCCCTCAGGCCGATCCGGACGAGCGCCTGACGCAGGCCGCTGATCGGCACGGCACCTCGAAACATGGGGCTGTTGGCGAGCTTGAGGAGCTGGGCGGTGAGGGCCGGATCCGACTCGAGCACCCCGGCGATCCCGCCGAACGAGGCCTCCGGGTCCTTCGTCATCTCCAGGGCCTGCCGCACCGTGGACGGCATGACGGGGGGCTCCCAGGTGCCGTCGCGCCGGTGCCCCCGCAAGAGCTCCCGGACATCGTCCAGGCCTGCGTCATCGTAGACCGACGGGCCGTGGTTCTCCTCCCAGGGGGCGATCGAGCGCGCAGCGGTCGCAGATCTCCGGGCCATGAACGGTCCTTCCCCTCGGGTTGTGTGGACTCCTCATCGGCGCCGCTGTGGGTCCCTTGAGGCGACGAAGCAGAACGCGCTGGCCTACAGTCGCGCCATGGCCGGACGCCGCGACCGCAGCCGCAGACAGGTCCTGGGAGCCGTCGGCCTCGCCAGCGCCGGGGTGCTCGTGGCCGGGGTGGGCAGGCACCTCCTGCTGGGGGACGGCATCGACCGCCGGGGGCCCGACGCGCTGCTGCCGTACATCACCCCCACGGCGGACTTCTACACCTTCGTCAACGGCCCCTGGCCGGGTCCCGCCACCGGCGCCGAGACGCTCACGATCTCCGGCGCCGGCCGCAGCCGGACGATGGACTGGGCGGAGCTGGCCACGCTGCCCCGGCGGACCGCCCTGCGCACCATCGTGTGCGACGGCAACGGCTACCGCGGGGAGCGACTGCCCGTGGCGGGCTGCGCGGTGGGCGCGGATCCCGAGGAGTCGTCGGAGCACCCTCCCCCGGAGCGGTGGACGTGGAGGTATGGAGGGATCGGCACCGCCGAGTGGGGCGGCATGCCGCTGCGGGCGCTGTTCGACGCGGCGGGGATCCCCATGGACGGCCGCCACGTCGCCATCGAGGGACGCGACGGCTACATGCGCTGGATCCCCACCACCGCGGCCCGGTCCGACGACTTCCTGGTGGTGCTCGCCATGAACGGAGCGCCCCTGCCCCACCAGCACGGCGCGCCGGCGCGGCTCATCGCTCCGGGCCAGTACGGCGGGATGTGCGTCAAGTGGATCCGCTCGATCAGCTGTGGCCCACGGATCGGAGCTCCACCGTGGGACGGCGGCAGCGCGTCGCACTTCCCGGTCAAGCCCCAGGCGTTCGCCTTCGCGCCGCTGGACGGAGCCTCGGTGGCGGCCGGCGAGGTGGCCCTGGTGGGCGGCGCTTACGCCGGAGAGCGCCCCGTGGGCGGCGTGTTCCTGCAGGTGGAGGGCGAAGATCCGATCCCCGCCGAGCTTGTCGATCCCCCGCGGCCCTACGTCTGGTCCCGCTGGAAGGCGACGCTGCAGCTGCACCGACCCGGCAGGGTCGTGGTGGCCATCGCCGCCGCCGATGATCGGGGGCGCACCTCCATGCCCCAGAGCCCCTGGGGCGAGGCGTCCGGGTACGGCGGGCTGCACGAGCTCCGGCTGACCGTCACGTGAAGCTCCTGCGCGAGCCGCTGCTGCACTTCCTGCTCCTGGGGGCGGCGCTGTTTGCGCTGCACGGAGCCCTGGGGGGGCGCGCGTCGAGCGACGGAGGGCCGGTGGTGGAGATCGACGACCAGCTCGCCCGCTGGATCGCGGCGAGCCAGGAGCGGCAGCTCGGTCGGCGGCCCACCGAGGACGAGCTGCGGGCCGCCATCGACCGGCACGTGCGCGACGAGGTCCTGCTCGAGGAGGCGCGCCGACGGGGGCTGCAGCTGGGCGACACGGTGATCGACCGGCGCCTGATCCAGAAGATGGAGTTCCTGCTCGAAGGGGCGCGCACGCCGACGGACGCGGAGCTCCAGACCTACCTCACGGCCCACCCCACGCGCTACGCCGCGCCGCTGCGGGTGGAGGGCCGCCACCGCTTCTTCTCGGCCCGCCGACCGGACCCGGAGGGCGACGCGCGGGCGGCCCTGGGCACGGACGACCCGGGGGATCCGTTCCCCCTGGGGCAGGAGCTGCGGGGGCCGGTGGACCGCCTGAGTCAGGAGCTCGGGCTGCGCATGAGCCTGTCGGACGTGCAGGTGGGGACGTGGACGGGGCCCCTGGAGTCGGCCTACGGGTGGCACCTGGTGTTCCTGTCGGACCGGGTGGAGGCGGGCCCCCAGCCCCTGGCGCAGGTGCGGGCCGCGGTGACCCGGGACTGGCTGATCCAGGACAAGGAGGACACCCGGACGCTGGCCATCGAGGAGCTGGTGGCGGCGGCCCACGTGCGGATCAGCGCCGATCTGGGGCGCGCGGTCCAGGCTGAGCCGTGAGACGGCCCGCGTTGCTCCTGGGGCTGCTCGGATGGCTGCTCGGGTCCCTGCTTCCGGGCGCGGCGCTGGCACACCCTGCCGGCCTCGTTCGGGTGGCTGTCACCTGTTCCGGGACCGAGCTGCGGGTGGGGGTGCGCAGCCCCGGCGAGCCGGTGGATCCGCCCTCGGTGTCGGGGTGTACGGCGGTCGGTTCGCCCCGGACGGGGGCCGGCGACGAGTGGACGTGGCGCACCTGGGAGTGCCCCGAGGGACTCGAGGGGGTCGCGCTGGATCTGGCCGCCGTGGATCCGTCCGGGGCGCGGGTGGCGGTGGAGCTGCGGCGGGATGGCGCGGTGCACAGCCTGCTGGTGGATCCACGGGCGGGGCCCTGGCCCATCCCGACGGATCGGCCCGCCTCGGGGCCCCTGCTCACCTCGTTCGTGCGGCTGGGGATCCTGCACATCCTGGGGGGCGTGGACCACCTGCTGTTCATCGCGGGGCTGCTGTTCCTGGTGACCGGACCGCGCCGGCTGCTCCTGACCCTGACGGCGTTCACGCTGGGGCATAGCGTGACGCTGGCGGTCTGCGCGCTGGGCGGTCCGAGCCCCGCGCCGGCGCCTGCGGAGGCCTGGATCGCGGGCTCCATCGTCCTGCTGGGGCGCGAGCTGCTGCGGCAGGAGCCCGAGCGCACCGGTCGCGGCCGCCACCCGGGGGTGCTCGCGGCGCTGTTCGGGCTGGTGCACGGGTTTGGCTTCGCGGGGGCGCTCCAGCAGGTGGGGTTGCCGCCCACGTCGACGTTGTGGGCCCTGGGCGGGTTCAACCTCGGCGTGGAGGTGGGACAGATCCTGTTCGTGGCCGCGGTGGGGATGCTGGCGTGGCTGACCAGTCGCTGGCTCGGCGGCACGGCCAGGCGCGGGCGGCTCGTGACGGCCTGGCTGCTCGGGGTCGCGGGCAGCTACTGGCTCGTGGACCGGGTGCTCGCGCTGGGCTGAGCGGCGGGAGTGGTCAGGCCGAAGGCCGAGGCCCTGCGCCCAGCGGACCACCGAACCGGGGGGAGCTCTCCGAGCTGGGCGAGTTCGGGGGTATTTCGCCGCGCAATCACCACTGAACGCGGGGGAGCTTTCAAAGCTGGGCCGCGTTCGGGGGCGCTTCGGGCCCCCAGCACCACCGAACTCGGGGGAGCTCTCGAAGCTGGGCGCGTTCGGGGGCACTTTCGCCGCGCAATCACCACTGAACGCGGGGGAGCTCTCCGAGCTGGCCGAGTTCAGGGGCACTTTCGCCCCCAGATACCACCGAACAGGGGGGAGCTCTCCGAGCTGGCCGAGTTCAGCGGCACTTCGGGCCCCGCCATCGGCGAACTCCGGCCCTTCCCGCAACACCCCGGGTGCACCAACGCCGGGACTGCGGCGAACTCTGACCCCTCGCGCAACACCGAAGCCACCGCTCCGCCCTCAGCTTCGGTAGTCGTCCAGGTTCCAGCCCTCGGCGTCGATGAGCCGGTACAGCTGCTGCCGGCTCGCTCCGAGGGCCCGGGCCGCCGCCGCCACGCTGCCGTTGTTGGCCCGCAGGGCCTCGGCGACGCGCTCGGACTCCGGGGTCGGCGCCGGCTGACGCACCGGCGCCACGGTGGGCATCGTGCGCATCAGCGCGGCGCCCTCCTCGCTCGGCTCGGCCATCAGCCGATCCGCCTCCAGCATCGCCGCCACCCGCTCGACCAGCTCCATCGGCTCTCCGGGCGCGCAAGCGATCGCCGCCACCCCGAGCACGTTGGCGAGCCCGCGCACGTTCAGGGTCCACGTATGCACCATCAGCGCTTCGAGCAGGCCCAGCCCGATCTCGCGCCCCCCGTCACCCCGACGCTCCAGCAGGTGCCGCGCGAGCTCCGGGATGTCCTCGCGCCGCTCCCGAAGTGGAGGCACGTGCATCGGCCACTGGTTCAACCGCGCGAACAGGTCCGAGCGGAACCGGCCCGCCCGCACCTCGCCCACGAGGTCCCGGTTCGTGGCCGCGACCACCCGCACGTCCACGGCGTGCTCGCGGGTGGCGCCGATGGGCCGCACGCTGCGCGTCTCCAGGACCCGCAGCAGCTTGACCTGCAGGGCCTCGGGCATCTCCCCGACCTCGTCGAGGAAGAGCGTGCCGTGATCCGCCGCCGTGAACAGGCCCTCCTTGTCCCCCACGGCGCCCGTGAACGAGCCCTTGCGGTGTCCGAACAGCTCGCTCTCCAGCACCCCGTCGGACACGGCCCCGCAGTTGACGGCCACCAGCGGCCCGCGTCGCCCGCTCGCCCGATGCAGCGCGCCGGCCACCACCTCTTTTCCGGTCCCCGTCTCGCCCGTCACGAGCACGCTGTTGGGGTGCGGAGCCACCGCCGCCACCGCCCGCCGAAGGTCCTCCATGACCCCCGACGAACCCACCAGCGCCGAGCCCGGCAGCGGGTCGGGCAGGTCGATCTTCCGGTGGGACAGCACGAACAGCGACGCGCCCACCCGCAGCACCGCCCCCTCCGCGAGGACCGCCTGACCCTGGAGCCGATGGCCGTCCAGGCGCGTGCCGTTGCGACTGCCCGAGTCCTGCACCACCCAGCGCCCACGCTCCCGACGGACCGCGGCGTGACGACGCGACATCCGACCATCCACGAGCGGTCCCCCTGGAAAGCCCGTCATCTCCCGGCCGATCTCGACGCCCCCCCGCTTGATGCGCATCCACTCGGGTCCACGGCCGCCCTGCGACCACGCCAGCACCAGCACGTCCTGGTCCGGCGCGACCGAGGGCAGATCCCCCAGCGTCGCCTCGAAAACGAGGGTCCCATCAGCGACCGTCAAGTCGTGGCGTTCCTCAGCCATTCACGTCCTCCCTGGGCCCCGGTCGCCCCCGCCGAAGGGTACACGGGACTCGATCACCGGCGCCCCGGAGCGTCCATCGGGTATGCTCGGTGGCCATCGAGGAGCGTGGGAGTCGATGACGCAGGGCTATGACGAAATCACTGACAGATTCCGCACGCTGGACACCAGCGGGGAGTTCAGTGACGACGAGCCGACGATGCCCCTCGTCCCGCACCTTCTGGGTCCGGCGACCCGGCTCGGGGCCAACCCCCCGCGCCTGGAGCGCATCGACGGCGACGCAGGCCCGACCCTGATCGAGCTGAGCGCACAGCCCCTGATCATCGGACGCAGCGCCAGCTCCGACGTGGTCCTCGACAACGCATCCCTGTCTCGCGCCCATGTGCGCATCGCCCAGCTCGACCAGGAGACCGTGCTCACCGACCTCGACAGCCGCAACGGGGTCTTCCTCAACGGGCTGCGGGTGCACTCGGCGGTGCTCCGGGATCGGGACACGGTCCAGGTCGGCTCGGTCGTCTACCTGTTCAGGGACCGCACCTGATGGACATGTTCGTGAAGTTCTGGGGCGTTCGGGGATCCATCCCGACCCCCGGGCTCGGCACCCGTCGCTACGGCGGAAACACCGCCTGCATCGAGATCCGCCTGGGCGACACGGTGATCATCTGCGACGCGGGCACGGGCATCCGTCCCCTGGGCGTCGATCTGGTGCGTCGCGGGACCCCGCAGCTCGACCTGCACCTGCTCTTCACCCACACCCACTGGGACCACATCCAGGGGTTCCCGTTCTTCGAGCCGGCCTACGATCCCAACACCGAGCTCAACATCTGGGACCTGGAGGAGGCGGGGGGCCGCGTGCACAACCTGCTGTCGGGCCAGATGAGCGAGGACTACTTCCCGGTCACCTTCGCCCAGCTCGGCGCATCCATCGTGCCCCAGGGCCTGGAGCGTGAGGACCAGCTGATCGGCGGGGTGACCGTTCGCCACCTCGCGCAGCCGCACCCCGGGGGCTGCACCGCGTTCAGCTTCGAGGTCGGCGGCTCCAAGGTCGTGTACTGCACGGACACCGAGCTCGACACGCTGCTGCCGGACCGCGATCACTCCATCAAGAACCCGGGCGAACACCGCGAGCTGCCGTCGGAGTTCGTGGAGTTCATGCGGGACGCAGACCTGGTGATCGGCGACGGCCAGTACACCGACGCGTCCTATGAGCGCCACCTCGGCTGGGGGCACCCCCGGGCCAACACGATGGTGGATCTGGCCCTGGATGCGGGGGTCAAGCAGCTGGCCGTGTTCCACCATGATCCGATGGAGACGGACGCCCGCCTCGAGGAGAAGCTGCAGGCCGCCGCCGCCCGGGCCGCCGACGGCAACGCCGGCCTGGTCCTGTTCGGCGCGCGCGAAGGCCTGGAGCTCAAGTTCAAGGCGGACTGAAGCTCGAGGCCGACTGAGGCCCGCTACTGCTGCGCCCGCCGGCGGTTGCCCGGACCCTTGGGGCGGGGCGAGTCCCGGCGAGCCACCCTCCACGGTGCCCGCCAGCCGTCCGTCCAGGCCTCCCCCGACTCCTCCACCGGCGACTGCACGCCGGCGCACAGCGCCTCGAGACCGAAGGGATCCTCCCGCGGAGGCGCCGCGTCGGACGCGTAGTCCACCGGCTCCTCGGTGATCTCTCGTCGGGTCTCCTCGACCTCCTCGTTCATCCACAGCGGAAGCTCCGCGCAGATGTTGTCGCGGTTGCGGGCCAGGTAGCCCTGCAGGTCGTCCTGCAGCCGCGGACGGTAGGTGGACGGGTTGAGCACCTCGTCGAAGCGCCCGTCGGCCCATTGCTCCCACCGGAATCCCCGCACGAGGGCGACGCACCCGTCCTCGCCGAGCTCCACCGGGCTGCGGTCGGACAGCAGGTCCGCGTAGAAGAGGTAGCCGCTGTGGTTCGCGGCGAGATCGCCCCAGCTGAAGACCCCGGTGGTCGCCTGCCCCCAGATCTGCAGCTCCGTGCGGGTCCCCCAGGCCACCGCGCGCGCCTCGTCCACCCCGCGGTGGCTGCGCAGCCAGTACAGCCAGCCCTGCACCCAGAAGTGGTCGATCTTGTCGGTGCCCACGAGCAGATCGCCCAGACGCACGGTGGACGCGGGCCCGAACAGCGCAAGGATGGGGCGCTCGTCAGGCCGCACCCGGGAGTACAGGTCGTCGCGCACCGCGAACGTGCGGCGGTCCACCGGCCCGGACTCCATCCACGCGCCGTACGCGCCGAACTCCATCTGGGGCAGCTCGCCCCGGGCCGGCACCCAGGTCCGGCGTCCCATCACGTGGAACACCTGACGCGCCAGCACGCGGTGGGTGGTGGCGGCGTCCTGACGGCACCCGGTCCGCTCGTTGGTGCGGTCCACCGCCAGCGCCAGGAGCTGATCGGCCCGCTCGTTGGCGGCGGCGAGGGCGTCCCCCAGGGGCTGGGCGCGCCGGGTGATCTGGTCGGACTCGAACGCCGCAGCGCCCCCCGGACAGGCGAGCAGGATGAGCAGCAACAGCAGGCCTCGCCACGCGCTCGGAGTCATCGCGCGACAATAGGCCCACTGCGCCGGAAGTGCGCGGGACTTCACTGCCGATGACGCAACCGGGGGCGGTGCGGGCAGGGGCAAGCCCGATCAGCGCGGCACTGCGCGTGCACTGTGGTGGCATGGTCGCCCGCGCGCGCCCTAGCCTGAGGGTGCCGATCGGACTGTCGGTGACTGGGGGATCTCTTGCGACCGTTGTTGACCGCCTTGTTGTTGCTCGGCCTCGCCTCCACCGGAGGCCCCGCGCACGCTGGCCTGGAGGCCCCGCTGATCCGGTCCGCGTTCAGCCCCGTTCCGGGCGGGCTCGCCGCGAC
>CALAGR010000212.1 GCA_937891735.1 uncultured Pseudomonadota bacterium
GGGGCCGAGGCCGCCGAGGCCGCTGCGGGCTCCCCGGCGGGCGGCGCGGGCGCGTTGGCTCCCGGGTCCGTGCCCGCCTCCTCGAAGGCGTCGGGCTTGGCCACCGGCACCTGAGCAGGGGGCGCCTCGGTCGCGGCGGCAGGCTTCTTCGGAGCCTTGACCGCAGGCGCGGGGGCCTCGACGGCTGCCGCTTCGTCCGCAGCCGCCTTGGCTGCAGGCGCCTTGGCTGCAGGCGCCTGCTTCTTGCGCGGGGTCGCCGGCTTCTTGCGCGGGGCCGCAGGCTTCTTGGCCCCATCCGCCGCGGCGGTGGTGGCCGCCGGCTTCTTGCGCGGCTTCGCGGGCGCCTTGCGCTTCGCGGGGGCTTTCGCCGGCGCGTCGGGCGCTGGCGGCGCGTCGGGGGTCTCGTCGATGGGGCTGGACGGATCGTTGGGGTCGGCCATGGGCGCATTATTGACGCGCGGGGCCCAGGAACGCCATGAGCGTCGGGAGGTTTTCCGAGACGATCCGGGGCGTTCAGAGCAGCGGCATGAGGGTGCGGACCGCCTGCACGATCGAGCTGCCGAGCACGGCGATGAACGCCGCGGGCAGCACGAAGATCGCCAGGTTCACCACCACCAGGATCGGCACCCGTCGAGCCCATTCCTGCATGCGCGCGGCCTCCGCCTTGCGCATCGCCTCGGCCTGGCCGCGCAGCGCGTCCGTGATCGTGGTGCCCTCCTTGCGGGCCTCGTCGATCGCCGTCATGAACTCCGCCAGATCGTCAACCCCCGAGCGTTGACGCAGGTCCTCGATGGCCCCGGCGCGCGACCGCCCCGCCATCCAGTCGTCCAGCGTCGCGGACAGCTCGTCCCCCAGCACCTGGGCGTGCCGGCCGAGTCCCCGGGACGCCCGACGCACGGACTCCTCCAGGCCCAGGCCCGCTTCGAGGCAGGTGACGATCAGGTCCAGCAGGTCCGGCAGATCCGCCTGGAGCTTGCGCTGGCGGCCCGCCGCCCGCACCCGCACCGTCACGGACGGGATGACGAAGCCGAGCGCCGCCGCGGCGATGGCGAACAGGGTGCGTCCCGCCCCGGGCAGGGCGAGGGGATCCACGAACGTCAGCACGGCGAGCCCCCCCAGCAACGCCAGGCCGATCTTGGCCGCGAAGAAGCCGGTCGCGTCCAGCCGCCCCGCGAGCCCCGCCCGCCACAGCTGAAGCCCCAGCGGGTTGCGCGGCGCCTGCGGCTCGTCGTTCGCGGTGTCCGCGTCGGCCCCCAGGCTGGACACGAGCAGGCCCACGGCCCCCGCCATCAGCAGCAGCGCGAGCATGCCCAGGAGCCCCGAGTCGGCGGTCACCGGCGCGCTCCCACCAGCCACACGATGATCAGCAGGCCGATGGACATCCACACCGCCGAGCCGATGTAGAGCACCCGACCCAGCGGATCCTCCCACCCCGCCATGAGGTGGTCGGGCTGCAGGATCGCGATGCCCACGACCCCCAGGGGAGGCAGCGCGGCGATGATCCCGGACGACAGCCGCGCCTGGGCGGTCTCGGCCCGGGCCGCCTGGGCCAGGGCGATGCGCTCGGACAACGTGGCCTCGATGCGCTCGAGGAGGAGCCCGAGGTTTCCGCCCGCCTCGGACGCCAGGACCAGGGCCGTCACCAGGATGCGCAGGTCCACGCACTGGGGCACGCGGTCCGCCATCGCCTCCAACGCCTCCTCCAGCGCGCGCCCGTCCCGCTGCTCGGCGAACGCCCGCCCGAGCTCACGGCCCAGAGGCCCCTGCAGCTCCAGGGCCGTCTCGCGGATCGCCTGGGCGGGACCCTGCCCGGCCCGGGCGAGACGCGCCAGGGAGCGGATGGCGCGCGGCAGGTCGTCCAGCACGAGGTCCGCACGGCGTCGTCGTGCCTTGAGCAGCACGAACAGCGGGACCGCCGCCGCGAACATCCCGCCCAGCACCCCCAGGAGCAGGGACCCGGTGGCCACCGTGACCCCGAGCTGCGCCAGCAAGGCCAGCCCCAGCGCGATCCCCAGGGTCGTCAGCGTGCTCTGACGGCTGCCGGCCTGGGACTGCAGCCGCTGCAGGGCCGACATGCCGGGGATCGACTTCATCGCCTCGGCCACCGACGGGATCGGCGCCAGGGGCGGCTCCCGGTCCCACTCCGGGTCCGTGCCGTCGGGCGCGCTGCGGCGCACGAGGCGGCTCGGGTTGTCCGAGGCCCACACCGCGACCTGGGCCACCGCGAGCGCCGCGACGAACAGGCCCACCAGGACGACGGGGGTCACGAGGGGGCGGGGGCCACGTGATGCAGGCGCCACAAGGACGGGTCGATCACCGTGCTGCGCCGCTCCAGTCGCTCGACGAAGGTCGGGCGGACCCCCGTGGCCACGAACTTGCGGAACCCGGGCCCTTCCTCGAACCGGAAGATGTCCTGCATCGCCACCATCTCGCCCTGGAGCTGGCCCACCTCGGACAGCCGGTCCAGCACCCGCTTGCCGTCGTGCAAACGGCGGACGTGCAGCACCGCGTCCAGCGAGCGCGCGATCTGGGACCGGGTGCCCCGCTCGGACAGGTTGACGTCCGACATGCCGACCATCGTCGCGAGCCGGTCCAGGGCGTCCCGGGGGGTGTTGGCGTGGATCGTGGACATGGAGCCTTCGTGGCCCGTGTTCATGGCCTGCAGCATGTCGATGGCCTCGGGCCCGCGGACCTCACCGACCAGGATCCGATCCGGCCGCATGCGCAGCGCGTTGCGGACCAGCATGCGGGTGGTGACCTCTCCCTTGCCGAAGGCGTCGGGCAGCCGGGTCTCCAGCCGGACCACGTGGGCCAGCCGCAGCCGCAGCTCCGCGGAGTCCTCGATGGTGACGACCCGCTCCCGGTCCGGCACGTACTGCGACAGCGCGTTGAGCAGCGTGGTCTTGCCCGCGCCGGTGCCGCCGGCGATGAGCAGGTTCAGCCGCGCGTCCACCATGCCGGCCATGAGCGGCAGCAGCGCCTCCGGGAACAGCCCTTCCTTGACGAGCCCCTCCAGATCCAGCCCCTGGTGGCGGAACCGGCGGATGGAGATCACCACGCCGTCCAGGGCCAGGGGCGGCACGATCACGTTGAGGCGGGAGCCGTCGGGCAGGCGCGCGTCCACCATCGGCCGGGCGTCGGTGATCGGCCGACCCACCCGCGCCGTCATCCACAGGGCCGTGCGCATCAGGGCGTCCGCGGACGGAAACGTCACGCCCGTGACCTGCAGCATGCCGTCCTGTTCGACGTACACCTGCCCGGGGCCGTTGACGAGGATGTCCGAGACGTGCCCGTGCTGCAGCAGCGTCAGGAACGACCGGGTGCCCACGAGATCGTTGGCGAGGTCCTTGGCGAGGGTCTCCACGCCCACCGGGCCCCCCAGCTGGCGCTCCACCGCGGCGCTGGTGTGCTCCTGGGCCAGGGTGCGGCACAGCGAACTGAGCTCGCCCTGGTGCCCCTCGTCGACCCGGCCGAAGTCGACCTGCTCGAGGAGGTCCTCCATCACCCGTCCGACCACCTGGGCGCGCACGAGATCGAGGGGGTTGGAGCCGGGCATGCACGGATGCTACCGCGAGCGTCCGAGTACGATCCGACCCGTGCCCCTGGTTTCCTCCCCGACGCGGCGCCTGGGTGTCGCCCTCGGCTCCGGGATCCTGCAAGCCCTCGGCCACTCCCGCATGGAGCTGGCCGTCTGCACGATCCTGTCCGCGGCGGCCCTCGCGGTGGCCGTGGATGGCGCGCGGCCGCGGATCGGCGCGGCCTGCGGCCTGCTGTTCGGGGTGGTGGTGGCCCTGTCCTTTTCGCCCCAGGCGACGGCCCCCTGGATGGTGGCGGTGGCGCTGGCCTGCTTCGGGCTGCTGTGCGCGGGGATGGGGCTCGTGGGGGCGCTGTGCACGGCGCCGGGGCGCAGCCCGCTGCTCGCGGCCCTCGGCCTGCCTGCGGTGGCCTGGATCTACGAGACGCTGAACGGACTGGGTCCCCTGGGGGACTACCTGGGGCTCGCCGCGGCCGTGGTGGGGCTGCCTCCGTTGGTGGCGCTGGCGAGGTGGGGCGGACCGGGCAGCACCGCGGCGGCGGCGGTGGGCATCGGGGTGGCGCTGGCCTACGCGGGGACCCCCGGACGTCGGCGCGCCATGGGCGTCGCAGCGGGGGGCTGGGCCCTGGCGGCGGCCCTGGCGTTCGGGGGCGTGGGCCCCGGGACGACCGTGGTGGTGGCGGCCGTCGTGCATGCGCGCGCCTCCACCCCCGATGAGGTGCTGGAGAGCCTGGCGGGCGGGACCGTGCGGGCCGCGGAGCAGGGCGCCGAGATCGTGGTGTGGCCCGAAGCCGCGCTGCGGGTGGACCGCCCCCCGGGACAGGGCGATCCGCTGTGGACCCGGATCCAGCAGGCCGTGCGCCGCGCCGGGGTGCCGGTCATCGCGGGCGTGTTCGTGGGGGATCTGGACGAGAACCTCGCCGTGCTCGTGGGCGCGGACGGCTCCATCGGCCCCTCCTACAGCAAGAACCGGCTCATCCCGGGGATGGAGTCCTACACCCCCGGCGCCCTGGCCCCCGAGCCCTGGGAGGTCGCCGGCATCCCCGTGCCCGTCGGTGCGGTGATCTGCTTCGACGACTGCTTCGCGCGGGGAACGCAGCGGCTCGCGTCGCGGGGGGCCGGGCTGCTCGCGGTGCCGACCAACGACTGGCCCTCGGTGCAGCACCGCCACCGGCGGCTGTCGATCCTGCGGGCGGCCCAGGCG
>CALAGR010000213.1 GCA_937891735.1 uncultured Pseudomonadota bacterium
GGGGCATTCGCGGGCCTCCGCGCCACGCCGGCCCCTCTCAACCCCGCCAGCTCGCGGAGCTCCCCCCACTTCGGGGGCATCCACCCGCCTGCGGCGTCGCCACCCGGCCCGCCAGGGCCCGGCGTTGCTGCTAGATCTGCGCCATGTGCACCCTCATGCTCGCCCTCGACGTCTGGCCCGATGCGCGCCTCGTCGTGGCCGCCAACCGAGACGAGCTGCGCGCCCGGCCGTCCGCGCCGCCGCAGGCCGGCGTGGCGCCATCGGGCGTTCGCTTCGTCGCCCCCCGGGATCTCGTGGCCGGCGGCACCTGGATCGGCCTGAACGAACACGACGTCTTCGTGGCCATCACGAACCGCTCGATCGGCGGTGGGCCCTCGTTCCTGGGCGAGCGCCGGTCGCGGGGAGCGCTCGTGCTGGAGGCGCTGGGGGCCACCCGCGCGGACGAAGCCCTGGCTGCCGCAGCGGGGTGGCCCGGAGACGCCCACAACCCCTTCCACCTGGCGATCATCGACCGCGAACACGCAGGCCTCGTCTGGTCCGATGGCACGACCACCCGCCGCGAGGTCCTGGCCTCCGGGACGATCCACGTGGTCACGGAGCGCAGCCTCGGCGCCGCACCGTCGGAGCGCGAAGACCACCTGGCGCGCACGCTCCCCGGGCTGGCGAGCGGCCCCGAGCCGGACCCGGAGCAGTGGAGGGCGCTGCTGTCGTGGCGCAAGCCGGGCGGACACGGCCAGGAGCCCTACGGCGGGTTCGACGACCTGTGCGTCGATGTCCCGGCGCTCGGCTACGGCACGGTGAGCGCGGCCTGGCTCCGGATCGGCCCGACGCCGCGCTTCGCCTTCTCGGACGGCCCGCCGGACCAGGAGCCGTTCGCGCCGGTGCCGCTGCCCTGGACTTGAGGGGCGCGGCGCGACGCCTGGACCAGGGCGGCCACCCGAGCGTGTGGGTCCGACTCCGCCTCAGCGCGGCGGGAAGACGTACACACCCGCCATGGGCGGCGGGTCGTCAGAGACGGAGTCCCGCCGGTACAGGCCGACCCCGCGAGACGGTGCCTCGTGTCCGCACGCCGTTTGTTCCATCTGACCCAGTTCGGAGGCCACCTCCAGAACGTCGGGGTAGGCCGCGTCGTCGATCCGCAGCCCGTCCAGCACGTGCCGCACGTCGAAATGACGAACCGGCAGGTGGGCCTCGATGAAGCTGGCGACGCCGTCCTCGTAGAACACGTGGACTCCCCAGGCCTGCAGGTCGTCGGTGCGCTCCCGGCTGGAGGGCCCCTTGTGAAAGCTCGTGATCGGCCAGGGATGAGACGCCCACACCTCCTGCCGGGTCATGCCCAGGGTGATGGGACCGACCGAGCGGCCGGGCACGATGTCCAGGGTGTGGATCGTCACGTCGCGTCCTGGGTGCGGGGGAGGTTCTCGATCAGCGGAGGAGGTTCTCGATCAGCGCGAGCGGAGCCAGCGTACCCGCGGTCGGGGAGCCCTGGCAGGCTGGGGGGCGCCACCTGTCCGATCCGCCGGAGCCGCCGATGAAGCACCTGTCGATCTCCTTCGCCTTGCTCGTCGCCGCATGCCCAGGCGGCAGCGTCCCTGACGACGACGACAGCACCCCGGGCGATGACGACGACGCCACCACGGCGCCCTGCGACGACGGCATCGAGCTGACCCCCGGGCGCGTGCTGACGACGAGCGGCGTGCTCGGAGGGACCGCGTCCTCCGGCGTGTGGTCCTGGCTGGGCGTTCCGTACGCCGCGCCTCCCCTCGGCGGGTCCCGGTTCGCGCCGCCGGCCGCCGTCGCCTGCGCCGAGGCCCTGGTGGTCGCGGACGCGTTCGGGCCGAAGTGCCCTCAGCTGGACGACCAGGGCGCCGTGGTGGGGGACGAGGACTGCCTGCAGATCAACCTGTGGGCGCCCGACGGGGCGGTGGACGCGCCGGTCCTCTTCTTCGTGCACGGCGGCGGCAACGTGCAGGGCTCGACCACCGAAGGCGGGGACACCTACCTGCTGTACGGCGGGGCGGAGCTCGCGGAGCGGTTCGGCGTGCTGGTCGTGACCGCGAACTACCGGCTGGGGGCGCTGGGATTCCTCGCCCACGAGGCGCTGACCGCGGAGCAGGGCCAGTCCGGCAACTACGGCCTCATGGACCAGCAGGCCGCCCTGCAGTGGGTGCAGGCGAACATCGCGGGCTTCGGCGGAGACCCCGACCGGGTGCTGCTGTTCGGTGAATCGGCGGGCGCCGTGAACACCTGCATGCACCTGACGTCGCCCGGCTCCGCGGGCCTGTTCTCGGCCGCGATCATGCAGAGCGGGAGCTGCGGCGCCGACACGTTGCCCCAGGCCGAGCAGACCGGCGCGGCCCAAGCGCAGGAGGTGGGCTGCGGCGACGCCGAAGACGTGCTCGGGTGTCTGCGGGGCCTCGACGCCCAAGCGCTGGCCGCGCTGTCGGTGTCTCCGGTGGGAGGCGGGCTCGTCGTGGGCGGCGGGTTCGGCCCGGTCATCGACGGGCTGGTGCTCGTGGAGGCGCCGCTGGAGCGGATCGCGGCGGGCCTGCACAACGCGGTCCCGGTGGTGATCGGCGCCAACGCGGACGAGACCGCGATCTTCACCCCCCTCGGCACGCCGACAGCGGCCGGGTACGCCGCGCGGGTGCAGGCGGTGTTCGGCGCGCTTGCCGCGGCGGTGCTCGCGGAGTACCCGTTGGAGGACTACCCGTCGGCCCGCTGGGCCTGGATCGCCCTGACGACGGACGCGCAGTTCGTGTGCCCGTCCCGCTGGATGGCCCGGGCCCTCGCCGAGGCCCAGTCGGAGCCGGTGTGGCGGTACCTCTTCAGCCGCGTGCCGGCGGGACTGTCGGGCGAGCTGTACGGCTCCTGGCACGGGCTGGAGCTCCCCTACGTCTTCGGCAAGGTGGACGCCGTCGCCGCCGAGACCGGGTGGATCGCGGAGGCCGCGGACCGCACCGTCGAAGACGCCATGGGCCGCTACTGGACAAACCTGGCGTCGAGCGGCGACGTCAACGGGCCCGACACGAAGGGAGGACCGCCCGCCTGGCCGCTGTACGACATCGACATCGACTCCACCCTGGAGATCGGCGATCCGATCCTGCCCGTGAATGGAGTCCGCACCGACAAGTGCGACTTCTGGGAGGACCTGCTGCTCTGACCCGGGTCTGCGCTGGAGCCGCCCCGAGCCTGCCTACAGGGCGCTCTGCAGCAGGTAGACGCGGCCGCTCCCGGCGCCGTTCTGCGAGGCGCCCGGCGCCCCCAGGACGAGGTCGTGCTGCGGTCCGCCGAGCAGGGAGGCGCCGGAGACGACCGACTCCCCCAGCTGGTCCCCCGCGTCCTGGCCGTACAGGACCGCGTCGGCGTCGTCCGCGTCGAAGGTGCCTCCGCCAGCGATGGTGCTGCTCAGGAACAACAGGACCTGGCCCCGCTGGTCGCTCGGCGCAGCCAGGCTCCCCGCGTCCGGAGCACCCACCAGAAGGTCGACGAAGCCGTCGCCGTCGATGTCGGCGCTCATGTCCAGGGACGCGCCGAAGCGGCCGTCCAGGCTCAGGCCCGACAGGATCAGCGGCGCCGCGCCCAGGTCGCCGGCCGCCGGCGAGGGTCCGAACAGCACGTAGACGACACCCGGGGCGTCTGCGCCTCCCGCCGTCGGGGCGCCCACGGCGATGTCGTCGGCTCCGTCGCCGTTGAGGTCGCCCACGGCGAGCGTGCTGCCGGCGCCGTCTCCGGCCGCTTCCCCCGTGAAGACGGCGGAACCCGCAGGCAGGGTGTCGGTCTGGCCCGCCGGCGCGAGGTTGTAGCCCCAGAAGACATAGACCGCGCCCGCTCCCGCGGAGCTGCCGGGGGCGCCGATCACGAGCTCGGGGACGGAGTCGGAGTCAACGAACCCGGACGCGAGGGCGGCGCCAACGCGGAGGCCCGCGGTGGGACCCGCGAACGTGCTCATGGCGTAGTACCCGATGGGGTGGTTTCCGCCGCTGTTCAGCATGTCTCCGCGCATGACGTAGACGATGCCGGAGTCGGTGGCGCCCTCGTCCCCCCCGGGCGCCCCCACCGCGAGCTCGATGACGCCGTCGAGCGTGGCTGGCGTGGCGAAGGCCCCCGCGAAGTCGGGCACGGCCGCGAGAGCGGCCCCGACCTCGTCAGCCGACGAAGCGGCCCCAAACCCCGAATACTGGACGGTGATGGCCCCGCCGCAGGGCACAGCCTGGGTGAGGGTGCGCATCGCCCAGCCGCCGGGACTCGAGGCTGCCCCCGTGGACGGCGCGCCGACCATCCCGTCCCCGGCCCCGTCGCCGGTGACGTCCTCGATGCCCAGGACGGCGGCTCCCATGCGCATCGCGGGGACGGCGTGATCGAAGCGCCGACAGGCCGAGGCGAGCCCCCCCTGGCCCGGCCCGGCCCCCCACGAGGCGGAGGTGACGAAGTAGGCCGCGCCCTCATCGCCGGCGCCGAACCCCGGCGCGCCGATCAGCACGTCGTGGATCCCGTCCGCGTCGATGTCCGGGACCAGATCCACGGCGCTGCCGGCGGCGTCGCCGGCGTTCTGACCGATCCAGACCCGGGCGATGCCGGGGCCCAGGGTGATGTGGTCGATCAGGCCGTCGCAGTCGTCGTCGAGACCGTTGAGGATCTCCACCCCCGGCAGACAGGCGCTGTCGTCGTCGTCGCCCGAGTCGTCGTCGTCGCCAGTCGTGTCGTCGTCGTCGCCAGTCGCGTCGTCGTCGTCGCCGGTCGTGTCGTCGTCGCCCCCGCAGTCGGGGTCCGCCCCGTCGGTCTGGCCGTCGCAATCGTCGTCCTCGCCGTTGTCGCAGCGCTCCGGCGCGTCCGGGTTCTGGAGCGGGTCCCGGTCGTCGCAGTCCAGGGGCTCCATGTCCCCGGCGAAGCCGTCGCCGTCCGCGTCGGTGCCATCGATCCCGTCACAGTTCTGGTCGATGCCGTCGTTCACCAGCTCGGGCGCTCCGGGGAAGACCGAGGCGTCGTCGGGCACACAGTCCTGTGCGTCGAGAACGCCGTCACCGTCGAAGTCCTCAGAGCCGGCGGTGCAGCCGGCCACGAGCAGGAGCACACCTACGGGGAAGATCCACCTCATCCTGCCAACGCTAGCCGGCTACGGCACGGTGAGCGCGGCCTGGCTCCGGATCGGCCCGACGCCGCGCTTCTCCTTCTCGGACGGCCCGCCAGACGGGACCCCCTTCGCGCCGGTGCCGCTGCCCTGGACTTGACCCCGACCGGAGCGGGCCGGAGCGAGGGCCCGCTCCAAGCCGCCTGCCGGGGAGCACAGATTGCTCTGGTTGGCCGGCTGCCCCAGGGGGCATACTCGGACCACCATCCGCAGGTTCACGGCGGGTCGAAGCGAGCAAGGCGGACGTGGCAGACACCTTGAGGATCCTCCTCGTCGATGATCGGCCAGAGCGTGGCGAGCTCCTGAAGATCGTCCTCGAGGCGACGGTTGACGGCTGCGTCGTCGACGTCGCGGACGACCTCCTCCGTCTCGGCGTGCTTCTTGGGTCGGACGACGTGGCAGCCGTCGTCGCCGCTCACCCGACCCCCTGGCTCGACGGGTTCGAGATGATCGAGCACATCCGGGCCCGACTTCCGGACCGGCCCGTGATCCTGCTCTGCGCGGAGGCCTCCGAGCTGGTCACCCGGGGGGCGCTCCAGCACCGCGTGGCGGACGTGGTGGTCCATGACGACACCGCCCCGCTCCGGGTCCGGGACGCCCTCCTTCGGGTCCTCGCCAGCCGCGCCCCAGCCGAGCGTCGTAGCAAGGAGCGCAGCCCACCGCCGGGGCAGTCTGCTCCGGGTGCGCCGCGTCCGCCCAGGGACCGCTCGGACGCTCCGACGCTGCTGATGAAGGCCGTCGAGCGAAGGGGGCCGGACCGCGTAGGGGGCGACCCGAGCGCTGGCGGAGTCATCGATCTCGACCTGCACCGTCCAGGCCGCGACGTGGAGGAGGACACCCTGGTCGATCATGATCGGCTGCTGGGGCTCTCCCATGACCTCCAGGAGCCGCTCCGAACGGTTCGGATCTACGCGGATCTGCTGGTCGAGAAGCACGCTTCCTCTCTCGATGGCGAGGCAACGCTGATGCTGCAGCGGTCGCGTGCCGCGGCCGCCTCCATGGAGCAGATGGTGAGCGAGATGGTCGGAGAGGCCACCCTCGGGATCCGCCCCGGGGCGCGCACCGCCGACTGCGAGGCCGTCCTGCGCGACGTGCTGATCGCTCTCGCCGGTGTGATCGCGGAGAGCTCGGCCCAGGTGACGCACGACCACCTGCCGGTCATCCCGATCAACGCCGGCAAGATGGCCCAGCTGCTCCAGAATCTCATCGGCAACGCGATCAAGTACCGGTCCGAGGCGGCGCCGCGCGTGCACCTGAGCGCCGAACAGACGGACGACGGCTCCTGGCTCTTCACGGTGACCGACAACGGCCGGGGGATCGCGGAGGAGCACCTGTCCAAGGTGTTCGAGATGTTCGAGCGTGGGGACGCAGGCGAGGGCCTGCCGGGCTCGGGGATCGGCCTCGCTGTGTGTCGACAGGTCGTGGAGAGCCATGGGGGGCGGATCCGGGTGGAGTCCAGCCCAGGGGACGGATCCACGTTTCAGTTCACCCTGCCTTCTGTCAGTGCCAGCACAAAACGGAGTGGTAAGAAACGCCACGTTTGACGTCGGGGGCAGCCCCGTGTCAGATGGAATCGTCGGAGGACATTGGAATGGGGCCCTTGCGGGTGTTGCTGCTCGAAGACTCGGACGCGGACGCGGACCGAATCGCGCATTGGCTGGAGCGGGACCCGGTCCAGCGGTACGAGCTGCACCGCGTGGTCGTGGTCTCGGAGGCGGTGTCTGCCCTCCTGACCCGGGAGTACGACGTGGTCCTGCTGGACCTGAGCGTTCCTGACAGCGACGGGCTCGCCACCTTCCAGGCTGCTCGGGCTGCGCACCCCTCGGTCCCGATCATCGTCCAGAGCGCGCTCCAGCAGGAGGCCGTCGCCCTTGGCGCCCTCAATCAGGGTGCCCAGGACTATCTGCCGAAGCGTGAATTGACCGCCCAGATGCTCCTGCGTTCGATCCGCTACGCGCGGGAACGCTCCAAGACAGACAGGGCCCTGCGGGAGAGCGAGGAGCGCTACAAGCTTGCGGTCGAAGGTGCCAACGACGGCATCTGGGATTGGGATCTGAAGACCAACCGACTGCACCTCTCTGCGCGTTGGAAGGCGCTGCTCGGACACGGACCGACCGAGGTCGGACACACACCCCAGGACTGGTTCGCGCTCGTACACCCCGACGACCTGAACCAGTTCGCCGCGGCGGTCAACCACCACGTCGATTCGCGCACGCCGTTCCTGCAGCACGAGCACCGCATGCTCCATGCTGATGGCAGCTGGCGTTGGTGCCTCAGCCGCGGCCTCGCCATCCGCGACGGAGCGGGCAACGCCTACCGGATGGCGGGCTCGATGACCGACATCTCGCCGCGCAAGGAGGCGGAGCACCGCCTCATGCGCCTGGCGCCGTACGACGACCTGACCGGGCTCGCCAACCGCGCGCTGTTCTTGAGTCGGCTGTCGCACGTGATCCGGCGAACACGCCGCAACCCCTCGTACCGGTTCGCGGTGCTGTTCGTCGATCTCGACCGCTTCAAGCTGGTCAACGACAGCCTCGGCCACGTCGCTGGTGACGAGCTGCTGGTCGCGGTCTCGCGGCGGCTGGAGGAGGCCATCCGGCCGGGGGACACCGTCGCACGCATCGGCGGTGACGAGTTCGCCCTCCTGCTGGACGACGTAGACGGCCCAGACGGCGCCGCCGCCGCCGCCGCCCGGATCCACGAGTCTCTGGGGTGCCCGGTCTCGCTCCGCGGGCAGGACGTCTTCACGTCCGCGTCCATCGGGATCGCCGAGGGAGGCAGCATTCGCGAGACCCCGGAGGAACTGCTGCGCAAGGCGGACCTCGCCATGTACCGCGCCAAGCGCCAGGGGCGAGCGCGAAGCGAGGAGTTCCAGGCCCACCTGCACAGCGACGTGATGGGCGAGTTCCAGCTCGAAGCGGACCTGCGGCGGGCGCTGGACCAGGACGAGTTCGTCGTGCACTACCAGCCGATCATCAACCTCAAGAACGGGAGCGTGGGTGGGTTCGAGGCGCTGGCCCGATGGAACCGTCCCGTCCACGGCCTCGTCGGACCGGGGACGTTCATCCCGTTCGCAGAGGCCCACGGGTTGATGGGCGAGCTGGGCATGCGGCTGATCGAGCGGGCCTGCGCAGACGCGGCGCGGTTCGAGGATCTGACGGGCGACGACGGCAACCTCTGCGTCAGCATCAACCTGTCCGGGCGGCAGTTCGCGGACGAGGACCTCGTGGACCAGATCGCCGGCGCGGTCGCGCGGAGTGGGGTCGATCCGACCCGACTCATTCTCGAGTTGACGGAGACCGCGCTGCTGGACAAGCCGGAGTGCGCCGCGGGCATGCTCAAGAGGTTGCGGGCCCTTGGGATCCGCATCCACCTCGATGACTTCGGGACGGGCTTCAGCTCGCTCAGCTATCTGCAGCGGTTCCCCATCGACTGTCTGAAGATCGATCAGTCCTTCGTGGGGGGGCTGAGCGACTCTGTGGAGGATCAGGCCATCGTGCGCGCGATCCTGGGGCTCGCACGCAGCCTCGGGATGGGGGTGGTGGCAGAGGGGATCGAGAACGCGGGGCAGCTCGACCGGCTCAGGCTCATGGGGTGTCAACAGGGGCAGGGCTTCTACTTCAGCCGCGCAGTCGACTTCGACGCTGCTGTCGGACTCCTCGGAGCTCGGTTCCCGCAGCGGAGTGGCGCGGTCCTCGCCCAGGCCTGACGGACGCGCCGCTCGCCCGCCCGGGAACCGGCAGCTGGTTCGGCGTCACACGGCGTCCGCTCCCACCGCCACCGCGATCAGCGAGTTCGACTCGCCGAACTCGAAGGTGGTCGTGCGCCGCTCACCCGCCACCGAGGGTGCGTGAACGCCGGGACTTCGGCGAACTCCGGCCCGTGGCGCGACACCGAGGGCACCCCGCGTCGGCGCTACCTGGGCGAACCCGGGTCCGCGGACCTGCCTTCGTCCATCAGGTCGTCCAGCGCCTGCGCCTGCGCGGCGGCCGGGACCACCGGATCGGGAGTGAAGAACGGCACCAGCGTGAACGTGCCCAGCGACGCGTCACCGATCCAGCTGTCCGCCCCCAACCAGCTGATCGGATCCCGCGGGTTGTTGTACGGGAGGCAGAGCTCGGGGGCCTCGGCCGTGCAGGGCTGGGTGTTCCACGGGTTGAGGGGGTTGAAGACCCGGGTGCCCCCGTCCAGCGGAAACAGCGGGTGCTGCAGGCCCGCAGTCCAGCGGCCGTCCTCGAGCAGTTCGAGCCCCTCCGGCGGCGTGCCCACGAACCAGTCCCCGCTGGGCCCCAGCATCGTCACGAGGCTCAGGCGCCCATGGGACGCGAGCACGTCGATGAACTCGCCGCGGCTCGAGCTGGGCGCCGCGAAGCCGTTTCCGCTGCTGCCCGGCGGATCCCCCATCCCCTGCCCCACCCAGCGGAGCGTGCGGGCCACCGCGCCGCTGGCCTCTCTTTCGGCGTCGAGCTCGTCCTCCAGCACGTTCGTGTTCCCGGCCTCGGCCATGACCCGAAACCCGTCCGAGGCCGACTCACCGAGGTCCCAGAACCGATAGCCCTCCCGGTGGCTGGCCCCGCCGATCCAGCTGAGGTGGGGGGCGTTCTGGGCCGGAGGGATCGCGCCGGGGTGGGTCTGCTCGGACCAGGTCACGTCCACCACGAGCTCGTACGTCGCGCCGGCCAGCAGCCGCCCATCGTCCCAGGTGAGGATCGGATCCGGTCCCGCGTCCTCGGTCACCGTCCGGAGGAGATCCTCCAGGCCCCGGTCCGGCGCGAGGGCCCAGGAGTCGACGTCGTGGCAGGTCGGCTGCACCCCCGGCGCGAGCCAGGGAGCGAAGCGCGCGGCCACCTCGGCGGCGACGGCCCCCTGCCCCGCCTGCCCGATGCG
>CALAGR010000214.1 GCA_937891735.1 uncultured Pseudomonadota bacterium
CGCCTCGAAGGCGCCCGGCGCGGACGCCTGGAGGTCGCCAAGAACGCCCAGACCGACCTCGACACCCTCCGCGCCCGGGAGGCAGAGACCTTAGAGGATGGCCAAGGCGACCGGGAGCGCGTCCGCAAGGCCGGTCGCAGGCCAACAGACGTGGGAACCTGACCCGTGCGCTCCTGGGCGCTCCTGGGCGCTGTGCTGGCGATTCTGGTGGCCGGCGGATGCGCTCCGCTCCGCTACCTCGCCAGGAATCCCGTGCCAGTGCCCGTGCTGGAGGCCGTCCCCGAGGTCAGACCCTACACCCCCGCTCCTGACGACTGTCCGCGCTACCAGTGGACGGACGCAGACGGCTGGACCGCCCTTCCCTGGTCGGCCGGCGTCAGGGTCTCGACGGTCCCGCCAGGGTTCAGACACCCAGCCACGGACGGCGAAGGCTACGCAGCGTGCCTCCAGATCGTCGTCCCCCCTGGCGCCTGGATCGAGAGCAGGGAGGCCCGCGACCGGCTCCCCCTGGTCGAGGCGCAGCGGGACCTCCTCCTCGACTACATCGGCACAGACAGGAGCCTGGACGAGGAGGAACAGCGCCGCATCATCGAGCTGGTCAAGACGGCCCGGAGGCGTCAGGTGGAGGCCTTCGCCGTGGGCGTTGGGGTCGGCGGGGTCGTCGTGACCGTCGTCGCCGTCGCCGTCGCCGTCGCCGTCCGCTAGGCCGGTTTCTCGATCACCCAGACCTCCACGTCCGATGGCGTGGTCCCGTTGCCGGACAGGAATACCGCCGCGCTGGCCGCCGCCTCGTCCTTGTCGTCGGCCCAGATCAGGAAGCACCGCAGGTTCGGGAGCAGGGTCTCCACGTCATTCACCCGCAGCTTGAACGGGTTGTCGTGGGAGAACACGAGCAACGCCAGGGCAGCCGTGAAGGCCACCACCTGATCGACGGCACCCGCCGCGAGCTGGATCCTGCGCCCCGGCGTGAAGTCGTTGAACATGGCCAGGACCAGCGACTCGTCAAAGGCCTTGTCGGGCTCCATCCCCGAGTCGTTGACGGCGGAGAGCATGACGCGGAGAGCGGCGGACTTGGTGGGCATCTATCTACTCCCGAAGCGGTTGCGGAGCAGCGCTGCCAGCTCCGTCACTTTGTCGTGGACCGCTGGCACCCACAGGTGGAGCGGCCCCTCTGTGCAGTTTGGGTGGATCGGCCCGACACACGGCCCCCAGGATGCACGAGGTAGGCCGAAGTTGCCACGCCCGTCGTTCCTGGCCTCGACCTCCGAGAGCCGGTAGGTGCGGGGCGCTGCCATCGGCCCCCAGATCCGGCGGCAGTCCCGGCAGGAGTCGCCGCCGACGATCTTGTAGACGAGCGGATCCGCGTCCCCGACGAGCGAGGCCTCCTCCTTGAGCGTGTGGAGCGCCCCCTCCGCGTGAGCAAAGTGCAGCTCCGTCCTGGCCACCCGGTCGAAGTCGTTTTGGAGGCTTGGGGACTGAGGAGTCGCCCGCAGCTTCGCGGCAGTCTCGCGCCACCCGGCCTTGGTCTCGGCGCTGCGCTTGATCACGCCGCGCACGAGCCCCAACTCCGTGTCCGACAGCACACGCTGTAGGCCTTGGGTCGTCAGCGTCACCGGCCGGCGCATGTAGACGGCGCCGCGCCGCTCGATGTACCCCACGGCCTCGCGCTCCGGCGCCGACAGTGGGCGGACCGTCAGCGCCTTGACGATTGCCTCGATGGACTCGCGCTCCGCCCCTTCCGTGGGCAGGCCGGGCGGTCCCTGGAGGCTGGACACTTGGCGGCCCAAGCGCCACGCCAACTCGATCAGGGACGCTCCCTCGCTGGGCACGAGGCCCTGGGCCGCCAGCAGGCGCCGCGCTTCCTTGTCCAGACCCCGGCCAGAGAACCGGCCGACGATGGAGACCTCGTGCGCCCGGAACAGCTCACGGAGCTGCGCCTCCCCGGTCTCGGTCAGCGGCAACAGGTCGCCGGAGCGGATCCGCTCGACCACCACGTCCACAAGCTGCCGGCCCCAGGCGGACCAGTCCCCTTGGGCGAGTCGCACCAGCTTGATCAGTCCAGGGAACCGTGGGTCCGGCGGCTCCCCGGATGGCGGCACCGCCGCCTTGCGGAGCGCCTGGGCATCCAGGCCCAGGTGGGCGCCGAGCGCGCCGATCAGCGTCCCGTACTCGCACGGGTCGACGCTGCCCAGGCCGGACACCGAGAGCCGAAGCTCCCCGTGCCCGTGCCCGCTCACGTCGAGCTGGACGCGGATCGGCTCGCCCACCCGCCTACCGGGCGCGATTCACGCCCCGGCAGTAGATCCGCAGGATCTCGCCGGGCGCCGCCGTCACCGAGGTCAGCCGCAGGAACACCCGGTCGCCGGAGCAGGGTTGCTCGATGGTCGTGGAGACCGCCAGGGCCGCCGCTGTGTAGGCCGTGCCGAGGATCCAGACGCCGGCTCCCTCGACGTAGCGCCACGTTTCCCACTTGAAGGTGGGCGTGCCGGCCTCGATCACCACGTCCCAGACCACCCGGTCGAAGGCCGAGAGGTCGAACCCCAGCAGCGGGTTGACGGCCGCCGCGCCGCCGCCGGGCGGGTTCGAGTCGAGGTTCGGGGCGTCCATCGTGGCGATGATCGCCCTGGACTTGAACCGTTCGGAGGCGAGCGATGCGAGGCGTTCGCCGCTGATTCGTGTGTCTGGCATGGCCTAGTGCTCCTCGACGTAGACCGTGACGCGCTTGGCGCGGGCGGCCTTCTGCATGGGCTGGGCGCCCGGTGGGGATGCTGGGGGCTCTGGCGGGGCTCCGCCGGCCGGTGGCTGGGCCTGCGGGGGCTGCCCGCCCTGCGGGGGCTGCCCGTAGGGGAACGTCGGGGGCTGGCCTCCGAAGCCGTCCCCGCCGCCGGCATCCTCCTGGCCCCCGAAGCCGTCCGGCGGTCCCGGCGGACCCTGCTGGGCCTGGGCGGCCTCCTGCTTGGCCATCGCGTACTGATTCACGAACCCCGGATCGGTCGGCTGGTTCCAGAGGTTGTCCTCGTGGCGCTTGAGCTTGAGCGCGTCCGCCTCCTCCAGCTCGTCCGGCGCCTGGGCCACCAGCTCGCGGTATCGGTCCGGCTCCAGCCAAAACCCCATCGGACTGAGGCCCTGTTCCAGCCTGACCTCGTTGCGCGTCATGGAGACCCGAGCCCGGATCTCGTGGATCGTCGCTTCCTTCTGTTCGTCGTCGGGGCCGTACCACCAGACGACACGCAGATCGGGATGGCAGCTCCGCGCGAACGGCGTGAGGATCGAGTCCGCCAAGTGATCCACGTCGCAGCGCAGCCCCTCCTCCTGGGCGAGCGCGATCTCCATGCCCTGCGACGGCGCCGACAACGACGGCCCGCTGCCACCGTCCCACGGCTTTGCGTTGATCGTGCTGGGGTGCATCCGGTAGACGGCCGTGCAGAGCGCGACTTGGAGGCTCTGAAAGACCTCGTACATCATCTCACGGTTGCTGGGCTTGAGGTCGATCTTGGTGATTGCCCCGTCGACCGGCAACGGGACGATGGGCGTCCGCCATGCCCGGCCTACGCCCTGGGTCGCCTCGCGGTAGGTGTCCACGAACGCCGCGAGGTCGTCCTCATGCACGTCGCCGGAGATCCCGAGCAGGAACTCCGTCACCATCCCCCGGGTGAAATAGCTGGAGTTGTAGTCCCAGACGTTCGCAAAGCTGAGAATGACCTCGATGGCCTCCTCGACGTGCGACGGGGGATACCCGGCGTGTCGCAGGTCCGTCCGCGTGTTCATGGGGGCCACGATCAGGTCCCCAGGCTGGTAGACGGCCTCCAGGGTGCCGTCGCGCACGAGGCAGTATTCGGCGCCCCAGAGGTCGAACCCCTCCAGGCGGAGAATGTCCTCGAACAGCTTGTCGTCGTCCCCCGTGGGGAGTGGATCGGCGCCTCCTCCGTTGATCGGCCCGGAGCCGTTCCAGCGCTTGTGCTCGCTCTGCCACTGTTCCAAGAACAGCAGGGTGGGCCAGACCACCGCCCCGTCGACCGGGCGCAGCCCGACCACGCGGCCCGGCTCCCAGCGCGAGTACAGGCGCTCCACGACCGGCCGGTTGATCGTGAGCAGATCCTCCTCCAGCGGGACGAGGAGGTCGGCCGTCGTGCTGGCGTAGCGGTCCGAGGGTTGCTCCAGCAGCGCCTCGACCTGCCGAATGTAGGGCTTGATCCAGTCGGGCGGGTTGACCGTGCTGGCGACGTGATCCTTGTGGACGACTCGCCAGCCAACGTCGGTCCGCCGGCCGCTCCAGCGCTTCGAGAGCCGCCGGATCTGATGGTGCCGAGCAGCGTGGATCGGCTTGAGGATCACCGAGCGCTCGCGCACCCGACGCAGGGACTCCAAGGTCAGGGTCTCGAACGCTCCGTGCCCCTTGCCGACACCGACGCCGCCGCCGTCGCGCTGGAGCATCTGGGGAGTCGAGGGGACCTGGGAGAGTGTCGCCCGGCGCACCCGATCCTCCCGCAGCCTGCGGAGAGCGACCGGGGGGATCGTCAGCCCGCCGTCTGGGCCGACCTCGACGCCGAAGCCGATCAGCCGCTCGACGGGTGAGGTCAGCTCTGCCGCCGCTGGCCCCTTGCCCCTGCCCTTGCCCTTACCTGCCATGACGGCGCTCCTCACGCACGAGGTTGTCCACGGTCCAGACCGCGCCACACCCACGGCACCGCAGCCGCTCGCCCAGGTCGATGCTGGCCATGTTCGTGTCGATCCACTTGGCGACCTCCCAGCAGCAGGTCCGACCGTCGATGGTGGCCTTGCCCTTCCCGTCGTGCCCCAAGAGGCGCTGTTCCTTCCGCAGGGCCTTGGCGATCTTCCGCCCCCCTGGGAGGTCGCCGTCGAGCGCGTCGAACACGTCGTCGACCAGCGCCATCCGATCATCGTCAGGCCCGCGCACCAGCCGCAGCGTCGGCCCCCCGGCCCTGGGGGCCGCGTTGTGGCCAAGCTCCTCCTCCTCGTACATGCCGAGGAGGCCGGACAGCGTGCGCTGCGCGTACTCGCTCATGCTGGAGTGGGGCAGGTTCAACACGGGGGGCATCCTACAGGAGCACCGAGCCCCTGGCCGCTCCCAGACGGGCCAGGGCCACGTCAGCGTACAGGTTCGAGTGAGCGAAATGCGGGTCGATTCCGACGTGCTCCGCGACCTCGACGACGACACCCATCCGCCGTTTCTCCTCAGTCTGCTCACGCCGCGCGAAGGCCACGCGCTGTAGGTGCAGCCAGTAGACCGAGCGGCAGATCGGCATGGGCCTCCACTCGCCCACACGGAGGCCGGCGGTCAGGATCACCGCGCCCTTGGAGACCGGGAGCTGCTGGATCAGCTTGTCGGGGTCCGGTGTTTCGTTGAGACCTCGACCCCAGCGGCCCAGGCTCCACTTCATGCCCTTGGTCCGGTGGATGCGGACCATGTACTTGAACGAGGCCTCCTTGGCCGCCTCCTCGCCCTTCCGCCGGCCCTTGTCTTTCCAGTCGACCACCGAGCCGGCCGGATCGGGGTTGTCGTTGTAGACCGCCAGCCAGACGCGCCCAGGGAAGGCCCGCGCGAACCGATGGGCCTCGTTCCAGTGAGGGTTGCAGTCCGCCACGCAGGCCCGCACGTCAAACTCCTGCATGAGTTGACCGCACCGCCTCCACGGGTCGTCGCCGTGGACGACCTCGACGTGCAGCGTCCGAAACTTCCCATTGGGCGCGCGTTCCTTGATCACGATGCAGTTGTATCCGCCCATCGCGTCGATCCCCATCGAGCTGTTGCGGACGTTCGCGCTCCTCCAGGCCGGGGCCATGTTCGCCGGCCAGTTGAGGTCGGGGTTGACGCTGGCGAGAAGGTGCTCAGGGTGGACCGGCTGTTTCTCCCGGTCGATGTAGGGCAGCCCCACCATGCTGTTCCAGACCTCTTGCAGGTCTACGACCTCGCCCGGCCGCTGGTACTTGGCGAGGCACCGCGCTGCCGGATAGGTGGGCGAGAGGAGCTGGGGCATTTGGTAGCTGTGCGCGTAAGCCCCGGGGTTGTGGGGCTCCCACCAGCCGTCCCGAGGGTCGACGATGATCGTGCCGCACTGGGGGCAGAGGTAGCAGGCCTCGCCCCACTTGTGCCGCTCCACGTCCGTCATGCCCAGGTAGTCCATCCCGGCGTGCTCGAAGGCGTGCGCCACCGACGCCCGGAGCTGCGGGGTCGCCGTCGTCAACTCCGCCAGACAGTCGGGGAAGGTCAGCGACAGGACCACGCCATCGGGGCAGGCGCAGGCCGTGTGGAAGTACCGTTGATCCCCCCGCAGGAACTCGGCGTGAATGTCGGCCTCCGGGTAGTAGGCCGTCGAGCACGCGATGTTCCGCGTGATCCGCTGGGCGCTCTGGCGCTCCTTGGCCCGCTGTACGTCGCCGGGGCTCATCCGCCGAACCTCGTCAAGGTAGACGCCGACCAGCGGCAGCCCTTCCGTCGCCGTCTTGCCCATGACGCTCAGGAAGTAGACCACCGATGCACCCAAGTTCCGGGTCCGCACGGCGTCCTGGCCCGCTGCCGCCAGGGACTTCACGCCGAGCGCGTCGGCACCCGAGTCCCCACCGAGCAGGCGGCCCAGCTCAGGCGACGACCGGAGGAACGGCGCGAAGCGCTGGGCGCTGAACTTGTCCGGCAAGTGGTAGTCAGGGAAGTAGTACCCGAACCCCTTGCCGTAGTTGCTCAGGGCGTCCCGGGCGATCCCTGCCATGACCCGGGCGGACTTCCCGGTCTGCGCTCCGGCCATGTAGACCTGATCGTCGTGGTCGTCCTCGTACACCGGGATCAGGTGGCGGTAGCGGTCCCAGTCGAAGCGCACCCCGTCGATGGTCAGCGCGTAGCGGTCCACGAACTCGCGCACGTTCGCGCACGGGTCGAGGGGAGGCTTGCGCTCATCACCCTCACCCTCGCCCACCACCCGGCCCAGGCCGAGCAGGAGCGCGTCGACAGCAGCGCTACCGTCCAGCCACATTCTGAGCAGACTCCGCCTGTTGGATGATCCGGTCCTGGGTCTCGCGCACGATCCGCTTGGCCTCCTCGCGCCACGCCGGCCGACGAGCTGGATCCATGTACCGCTCCGCCGCCGCCCCGTAGCGCTGGGAGAAGTCCGCCAGCGTCGGGAGGAGCTGCTGCATGAGGAGCTGGCCGATCTGCTGCACCCGGATCGCGTTGGTCTGGAGACCTCCCACCTTGGACAGCGCGTTGACCATGACCATCGTCCGGTCGAACTGGACCTCGCGCAGCGCCTCGCGGAGTTGCTTGCCGAGGTCGCCGTCCACGTCGAACCCAGTCTCACGAAGGTCCGCCAGGAGGTCGTCGGCCGCCGACTCGTTGATCACCAGGGGCATCGCAGCGTTCACCAAGGAGAGCTGGAGAGCGATGGTCTCCCGCATGTCGAGAACCTGGGGATCCCCGGCCCGCACGTCCCCGACCGCCCTGGCAGCGCGCACGGTCGCCAGCATGGCCGAGGCGTCCGTGCCCTTGTCGATCCCCAGCTCGCGCCGCAGCTCGCGCGTGGGCGAGCCCCCGCCGTGCATCCTGCAACGCCGGTTGCCGGCGGACGGGATCATCATGCAGGGCGTCCCCTTGCGGCTCTTGGCGCCGCAGGCCGGCGCCCCGTCCGGCCGGATCAGTCCCTCCTTTGGCCACTCAGGTCGGGCCACGATCACCACCTACACGGCCTCGCCCATCCGCTGCGATGGTCGACGACCCCTCACACAGCCCATCGAGCCCACACCCATCCGGCTCGCCGCCGCCCGGCGTGTGCATGGAGCGATACCAGCACGATCCGAAACGCCCCTTGTGGATCAAGATGGACCCCTGGCACCAGGGGCAGGTCTCCCGCTCCGCTGATCTGGCGTCGACCCCCACCTACTTGCCCAGGCCCGCCAGGGCGTCGACCCTGGCCTTGTGGTGGACGTGCCGCCCGAGCGTGCGACGGTCGCACCACACCTTGACCTCCGCGCCGCATCGGGGGCACACCACGTCCAGCGGGCTCGCCCAGGCCGGCAGAGCCCGGCGCGGCCGAGGCGGAGGCGGAGGCGGACGAGGCGGCAGGTCCAGCGCGTCGTCGAGGGTCGGTCCACCCTCGACAGCGAGCGAGGCCGCCAGGAGCAGCAACAGCCCGGAGCGTCCCCGCAGCACGACCTACAGCTCCGCCAGGGCGAACTGGACCGGCTCGACCGCGCGCACGATGTTGATCGCCTCGACGACCCCGCCATCGGGCCAGGGGCTCCCCGTCAGACGCACGAAGGCCTCCCTGGTCAGCTTGCCCGGCCGGCCGTCCACGAGGCCGCACCACTCGCCGCCGAGCAGGATGCAGGCCTGGAGGTAGCGCTCCTGGGTCTGTCCACCCTGCCACGTCCCCACCAGGGCGTGCCCGGCCTGCATCGTCAGACCGTAGGGGTTCCGGTACTGGGCTCCGTCGCGCCGATGCTCGTAGAACATGCGCCGCACCACGTCCAGCGGGCCGAAGTGGTCGAAGTGCCAACACTCCGAGGCGTTGATCTTCGGATCCGCGATGATCGGCCGGAACCCGTGAGGCTCCATCACGTCCCAGAGCGCAGAGAGCGCCGCGTCCGTGCCTGGGCGGATCCCCGGGAACGCCAGGACGTAGACGTGCAGGTCGGTGGACCCGCCCCAGCCGTGCCCCGACTGGCCAGGGGAGGCGACGTAGGCCGAGCGCATCCCGGTGCGCCATGCAGCGTCACCCTTGGCCGGGCGGCCGGCCTGGATCCAGGCATCGAGCGCCACGCGCTGCCGCTCTTGGAAGCTCCACGGGCGGTAGGCCTCCGTGTGCCGGTTCCCCTCCCCCGTCAGGGAGCGCAGCTCCGCATCGACGGCCACGAGCGCCCGGATCGTCCCCGGTGTCGCCCGGCCGGTATCGCGCGCCGAGAGCGCCTGGAGGCGGTCAAAGGGCACCCGTTGGCCGTTCGGCCACATCGTCCGGCCCTTTTCGTCGTAGCTCGACCGGAGCAAGTCCGGCACGGGGATCAGCATCGTCACTGGTAGACCTCCGGCGGAGTGAGCCGGGCAACCGACACCCCCGCGTTGAACATGAACATCGCGCCGCAGTCCTCGCACAGGACCGCGCCTCCCCATCCGACCCCGCCACCGCGCTCCGCCACTCCGCTCGCCCGCAGAGAGCCGGCCTGGAGGCCGATGGCCGCCGTGAGCCAGTCCGCGAGGTCCGCACCCATCGACAGGTGGGCGCACCCCGGCAGAGGCAACGACAGCCGGCCCACTACTTCCTGCATGACCGCTGGAGGCCGCGCATGACGGGCGACCATCGCCGCAGCTCCACAGGCCCAAGGCCCAGGGTCCAGACGTAGACCGCCTCGCTGGGCGGCCGTCCAGCCGGGAACGACCCACGGAGCCCGAACCGCCACGAGAACGGGCTCACCCACAACACGAGCTGGAAACCCCACAGCGAGAACAACGTCATGCTCAATCTCCCTTCGCCCACT
>CALAGR010000215.1 GCA_937891735.1 uncultured Pseudomonadota bacterium
CCTGGTGTCGTCGCAGTCCGCGCCCCCCGCGTCGAGCGCAGCCACGCCGTCCCCGTCGGCGTCCGGCCCGTCGAGCCCGTCGCAGTCCTCGTCGGTCCCGTCCACCGCGGGATCGGCCGCCGCCGGGCTGATCCCCGCGTCCGCGTCGTCGCAGTCCCCGGCCAGCTCGCTGTAGCCGTCGCCGTCGGCGTCGTCGGTGAGATCCACGAGCAGCACGTCCCCGAGGTCGACGCAGTCCCCACCACAGGCGCTCGGGGTCTGCCCGGCCAGGGCCTGGGCCTCCCAGCTCCAGATCGCCTCCCCTTCCCCGCCGATGGCCGTCAGCAGCGCCTGTCCTGCCCGCTTCAGGGGCAGGCAGAACCCCCCGGTGGAGTCGGTCACCCCCTGGCTGCCCCCCAGGTAGTCCAGGCCGAAGCCGTTGACCACGAAGCCCTGCGCCACCGTCCCCGTCGGGGTGTGCAGCACCCCCGAGATGCACGCCGTCTCGCCCAGCGGCGCGTCGGCGTTCCACCAGGAGAAGTGCGTCACCTCGGCGACGAACCGGCCCTCCTGCACGCTGCCCTGGCCCTCCTGGAGCCAGTAGCCCAGGGCCGGGTCGAACCACCACAGGGGGATCGCGGCGCCGTCCCCGAAGCCATGATCAGCCGCGAGGGGAAAGCTCAAGATGGCCACCCCCGAGAAGGTCACGGGCACGCCGCCAGCGCTCAGCACGACCTCCACCATCCCGAAGCTCTGGAGCGCAAACACCGCTCCGCCGGGCGCCTGGGCGAGCATGCCGGGCGCCGCCGCCACCAGCTCGGGCGCGTTCAGCAGGCTGATCGAGAGGTCCAGGGGCCCCTGGACGGGGCTGCCTTCCGGGTCCACGAAGGTGCCATCCACGAACTCGACCGTGACTCCGTCAACGGTCTGCACCACCGCGTCGGGCCCGGGCGTGGCCGTCGGGAGCTGGGCCTGCCGCGCCGGCGCGAGCACGATCCCGAGCTCGATCCGCTGCCCTTCCTCCACATCGACCACCCGCCGCCCTCCGGACAGACCCGGCCGGGCCGCCGTCAGGACGAGCCCCCCGCCGGGCACCACCTCCTCGAACTGAAACCGCCCCCGGGCGTTGGTCGTGGTGACCCGGTCGCCCAGCGTGACGGTGACCTCGGGCAGCAAGGCCCCGGAGGTGGCGCGCACGTGTCCCCGGATCGCCGCGGCGACCGGCGTCGGGGTGGTCGCCTCGGGGCCTGGCCCGCCGGGCTCGGGGGGAGCCTCAGGGACGCATCCCGCGAAGAGCAGCGGGATCGCGACGAGGCGCAGCGCACGACAAAAACGGCGGGAGTACATCGACACGGTCCGCTCATCCTAGCGTTCGCGCAGGTAGCCTCCCGCGCCGATGTTCGCCCGCCTCTCCCTGTTCGTCCTCAGCAACCGCCTCGCGGTGGCCGTCGGCATGCTCCTGATGATGGTCGCCGCGGCCTCCGGAGCGGTCCGACTGCAAGCTGACTTCTCCGCCATGGCCTTCTTCGGGGGCGGCGATCCGGCGATCGACACGCTCGTGGAGTTCAAGGAGCGCTGGGGCCAGGACGACGCCGTGATCCTCGTGGTGGTGACGGCCGACCCGGGCGCCCCCCAGGACCTGCTCACGGGGCCCCGGCTGCGGGCGATCCACGACCTCGTCGAGCGCCTGGAGGCGGACCGCGGAGTGGCCGCGGTGCACGCCTTGACCACCACCGCGCTGCTGCGGGACGAGCCTGGGGTGATCGACGTCGCGCCCATCATCGAGCGCCTGCCCGACGGAGACGACCTCGGCGATCTGCGCGCGCGGATCCTCGCCGACGACCTGCTCGTGCCGAACTTCGTGAGCGTGGATGGGAGCGCCGCGTCCATCGCGGTGGAGCTGGACGTGAACCCCGACAACATCGGGGAGCTGCGACCGGCGGTGATCTCCCTGCGGGAGGTCCTCGCCCAGTGGCGCGCAGACGGGGGCCAGGGCCTGTCTCTGGCCACGGCCGGGATCCCCGCCGTCCGGACCGACTTCTTCCAGCTGATCATGGCCGACCAGCTCACGAACGTGCCGCTGCTCATGGCGGTGCTCGCGCTCCTGCTGCTGGTGATCTTCCGCAAGCTGCACGGCGCCCTGATCCCCGGGGTGGCCGCGCTGGTGCCCGCGATCATGGTCTTCGGGGTGATGGGCTGGCGGGGCGAGCCCATCGGGATCCTCAACCAGAGCTACTTCACGCTCCTGCCCGTGATCGCCGTGGCGGACGCGATCCACATGGTGAGCCGGTTTCACGAGGAGGTCCGGCGACGGGTGAAGCCCGGCGAGACGCCCGACCACGACACGCGCACGCAGGCCATTCGCACGGCCATGGCGGCGGTGGGGGGCGCGTGCCTCCTGACCTCCCTGACCACCGCGGTGGGCTTCGCGAGCTTGAGCGCGGCGAGCATGCCAATCCTGCGCGGCTTCGGGCTCTACGCGGCGCTGGGCATCGTCTTCGCCTACGCCACCGTGCTGGTGCTGATCCCGCTGATGCTGTCGCTGTCCCGAGGCCCGGTGCCCGAGGCCGGGCGCCACGATCAGCCCACCACCGTGGACCGCTTCCTGCTCGCCTGCGCCGACGTCTCCATCGTGCGCCCCTGGCTCGTGGTCGGTCTGTTCGGGGTGCTGCTGCTCGGATCGCTGTGGTTCGCGCGGCTCGTGGTGGTCGACAACACGCTGACGGGTCTCATCTCGCCGGACCACGAGACCTCGGTCGCAGGCCGGCTCGCGGACGACCGGCTGGGCGGGATCCTGGGCGCCGAGGTGGATCTCGCGGGACCACCCGGGTCCATGCTGGAGCCGAAGACCCTGCAGGCCCTGGAGCGGATCTCGGCCTGGGCCCACGAGCAGCCCGAGGTCCGCGCGGTGGTCGGGCCCTCCACCTGGGTGAGCCTGCTCAACGAAGCCCTCACGGGGCGCACCGGGATCCCCGCCACCCGGCCCGCGGTGGCGCAGCTGATGCTGCTCGCCGAGGGGGATCCGCGCCTGTCCCAGATGATGAGCACCGACCGGGACCGGGGACGCTTGACGGTGCGCACCCGGGACGACGGGGGCAACGCGTTCGAGGCCTTCGTGTCCCGCCTGAAGAGCCAGGTCCAGACCCAGCTCGCGGGCACCGGGGTCTCCGGCGAGGTCACGGGCACGCCCTACGTGGCCTACCGCGGCATCAACGGGGTCACCTCGGACCTGCGGGACAGCCTGGCCGCGGCCTTCGTCGCCATCACGATCATCATCGCCCTGCTGTTCCAGTCCGTGCGCATGGCGCTGCTCGCCCTGGTCCCCAACGCGATGCCCCTGGTGGTCGGCTACGGCCTCATGGGCCTGATGGGGTGGGAGCTCGATCCGACCCCCGCGGTGGTGTTCACGATCGCCCTGGGCATCGCGGTGGACGACACCATCCACCTCGTGGTCCGGATCCGTGAAGAGCGCCAGGCCGGACGCGGGCTGCATCAGGCGATCCGCGAGGCCCTGCTGCACAGCGGGCGGGCGGTGACCATGACCACGGTGCTGCTGTGCATCGGGTTCGGGCTCAATACCCTGTCGAGCTTTCCGAGCATGCAGATCCTCGGCATCCTCGGCGCGGTCGTCATCGGAGTGGCCCTCCTGGGCGACCTGTTCCTGCTGCCCGCGCTGCTCGTGCTGGCAGGGGGCGACGAGGAGGAGAGCGCGTGACCCTTCCCCCGCGCCCCGAGGTCGCAGGCGCCAGGCGCGTCGTGCTGAAGCTCGGCACCCGGGTCCTGACCCACGACGACGGAGCGCTGGCGCTGGGTGGGCTCGTCGCGGTGGTGGAGGCCGCCGCCCGCCTCGTGCGGGAGGGCCGCGAGGTGCTCCTGGTCAGCAGCGGCGCGGTGGGGCTGGGCATGAACGCCCTGGGGCTCGCCGGGGCCACCGATCTGGCGGAGCGGCAGGCCTGCGCGGCGGTGGGGCAGAGCCGCCTGATGCAGCTGTACAGCGACCGGTTCTCCCAGCTCGGCCTGCAGTGCGGCCAGGTCCTGCTGACCCAGAGCGACTTCGATGATCGCATTCGTTATCTGAACCTGCGCTCGACACTTGAAGCGTTGCTTCAGCTGTCTGCGGTGCCCATCATCAACGAGAACGACGCGGTGGCGACCGACGAGCTGGCGTTCGCCACCGGGTCCGGGGTGGTGTTTGGAGACAACGACCGGCTGTCGGCCCTCGTGGCGAGCAAGCTGGGCGCCGACCTCCTCGTGCTCCTGACGGACGTGCCCGGGGTGTTCGACAGGGACCCCCGGCAGCACGGGGACGCCCGGCTCGTGAGCCACGTCGGCACCGGCGCCCTGGATGCGCAGATCGGCGGCTCGATCAGCGGCGGCGGACGCGGCGGCATGCGCAGCAAGGTCGAGGCGGCGCGCATCGCGGCCCGCGCCGGCTGCCACGTGGTGATCGCGTCGGGTCGCACCCCGGGCACCCTGGAGCAGGTGCTCGCGGGCCAGGACGCGGGGACCTGGTTCGAGGCCGCGGGGGGGGCGGGTCTGGACGCCAAGCGTCGATGGATCGCCTTCGCGACGGCGCCTCGGGGGGTGCTGCACCTGGACGCAGGGGCCGTGCGGGCGCTCGTGGAGCGGGGCGCGTCCCTCCTGGCGGCCGGCGTGGCGCGGGTCGAGGGGCAGTTCGACAGCGGCGACATCGTCGAGTTCCGAGGCCCCGACGGCGGCGTCCTGGGGCGCGGCATGGTCTGGTGCGACGCCGACGCGGCGCGGCGCTGGTGTGCCGGTGAGCCGCCCGACGGGGCCCGAAACCACCACGCGCTGGTGCATCGCAATCACCTCGCGCTCTTTCCCGATCAGGGTGGCCACCCATGACCATGTCGAAGCGAGCGGCACACGCTCGAGCCGCCCAGCGCACCCTCGGGAGCGCGCCCGGGACCACCCGGACC
>CALAGR010000216.1 GCA_937891735.1 uncultured Pseudomonadota bacterium
CGGCGGCGAGCTGCACCAGCGCCGCGGCCCGCACCTGGTGGGCGCGGAACAGGATCCCGATGTAGTCGATGGGCTCGGTGCCGGCGGCCGCACGCGCCGCGCTCCCGGCCCGCATCGCGGCCTCCTCCAGCTCGCCACGGCGCAGCGAACAGGCGGCCCGCAGCGTGTCCAGACGCATGTCCTTGCGCCACTTCGGGATGGCGTCGAAGCGCGTCACGAGCACGCAGCCGGCCTCCTGGTCGCCGGATGCGTCGTGGTGCACGGCCAGCAGCACCAGGGTCCAGTAGCCGTCGGCGGTGGCCGGATCCACCAGCTCCGCGGCCTTCGTCAGGTCCTCGACCTCGCGGTACGACAGGTCTCCCGACCACGCCTTGTTGATGTGGGTGTGGGCCCAGGAAGCCTCGGCCACGCCGCTCACGGCGGCGGCGAGCAGGAGGACGGCGAGGGTCAGGAGCGAGCGCTGCATGCTCAACCCAACGGCGCTGTTCGCCGCAGACTGAGCAGGTTGAGGGGTCCTCGCGACCCTTCCCTACTGCGCCGGCTCCACCAGGAAGGCGATCCCGTAGGTGTTCCCGGGCGGATCGCCGCCGAACCCCACGAGCCGCACCTCCGCGAAGAACGTGGACTCCTCGGTGACCGTCTCGGGACCGACCAGCTCGTTGTCAGACTGCGAGAAGCTGCTGTCCACCAGCACCCCCTCGGGGTCCTGCAGGACGAGATCGATGTCGCCGCCCGCGTGGCTGAACACCGCCTGGACCGTCAGGCGGTAGCCAGCGGGGATCGTGACGGCGTACCAGTCGGGATCGAACGGGCACGAAGTGAGGTTGTTGTAGCTGCCCGGCTGCAGCACGCGGGCCTCGGTGACGTCGTCGTTCTCCTCGAAGGCGTCGTCCACGCAGTCCGGGGGATCGGTGACGTCGTCGTCGTCGCCGGTGATGTCATCGTCGTCGCCGGAGTCGTCGTCGTCGGTGGTGTCGTCGTCGTCGTTCTGTCGGGACGGGCGCGGACACGCAACCAGCAGGGCTGCGAGCGACAAGAGCAGGAGGTGGTGGCGATCCATCGGCTAGGGCGTCATTTCCCGGCTCACCAGCCACGCCAGGGTCGCGGCCAGGGCCTCTCGCTCGTCCTCTTCGTACCCCAGGCTGTGGCCGATGACGGTGCCGTCCTTGTCGATGATGAACATCGCGGGGATCCCGCTCACACCGAACCGCGCGGCGCCGTCTTCCTGCACCAGGCCCACCTCCACCGGCATGTCCCGGTCGCCCCAGTACTCCTCGATGGGGCCCATCCCGTCATCGACGGAGGCCAGCAGGAACGTGATCGGCTGCCCCTCGAAGGCGCGGCTGAGGGAGTCGTACATCGGCAGCGCCTTCTTGCAGGGGCCGCACCACGTCGCCCAGAAGTCGAGCACCACGACCTGGCCGTCGAGATCGTCCAGACGCAGGACGCCGCCGCCGTTGATCCGCACCACGCCCAGATCCGGCGCGGCCGACCCGAGCAGCGGGTGATCGCTGTCCGAACCGAACGTGGAGGGCCGCGGGTCGGGCTCTGCGGGCGCCTCCGAGCGCGGGGCGCCGGCCGCCGGACCTGCCTCGGTCCCCGACAGCTCGTCCAGGATCTGGCTGTGCATCTCGGAGACCAGCTTGTCCAGGCCCCCCGCGATCACGTGGGTCTTGCCGTAGATGTGGGAGGCGAGCGAGCGCACCTCCTGCTCCTCTTCGCAGCCCAGGGCCAGCGCGCGCAGCAGGTGCAGGAAGGCGCCATCGTCGTTCCCGAGCGCGTACCGGGCGCGACCGAGGTGGGCCTGCACGGTGCCGTCCTTGGTCAGGGTGCTCGCCAGGTGCAGGGACCGCACGGACTCCTCGTATCGGCCGAGCTGATAGAGCACCCAGCCCCGGGTGTCGATGAACGCGCCGATGGACTCCCCCGCGGCCTTGCTCCAGTCGCCGTACGTCTCGCCCGGCTCGATGGCGAGGGGCACGAAGGGCTCGCCGGTCAGGGCCTCCAGCGCCCGGTCCACGGCGGCCAGCGCCCCTGGGAGATCCACCTTGTCCAGCGCGGACATGTAGGCCCACTCGTTGGTGAGCTGGGAGTCCTCGGGCTGCAGCTCCGCGGCCCGCTTGATGGCGGCGCGGCTGCCGTCCCGGTCATCGACGGCCTCGTCGCGCAGGGCGTGGGAGCGCAGCCGCCAGTAGATGGCCTGGATCCGGACCGAGTCCGGCAGCTCCGGCTCGTGGGCCACCAGCGCCGCCGACGTGTTGATGGGGTTGTCCTGGTTCGCCTCCACGATGGTCTGGATGCGCTCGAGGGCGGCGAGTTCCTCCTCGTCCAGCTCGCCCCCCGGGAGGGGCGGCAGGTACGGGTTGCGGCGCAGCGGGGCGGACCAGGGACCGAGCTTGCTGAGCGCGTCCTTCGTGCGGCGAAGCCCGGGCTTGTTCGACACGCCGTCGTACAGGCCGTACAGCGCCTGGAGCACGACGGTGTCGCTGGCGTTGTCCTTCTCGATGCGCTCGAGCACGTCGGTGATGCGGTTCAGATCCGCTTCGCTGGCGCCCGCGCCCCGGTCCGATCGGTCGGGGATCACGGCGCTGCAGTGGGGAGCGCGCCAGGGGGCCAGCTCGAGCAGGTCGATGCACGCCTGGCTCGCCTCGGCCCACTCCTCCAGGGCGGCGTGCGCGGTGATGAGCTCGCCCCGGGCGGCCATGTTCATCGGGTCCGCCTTCACGGCGCTGATGAGCCGGTCGCGGACCTCATCGAGGCGCTGGCGCACCTGCTCCACCTCGGCGTAGATGAGGTGGGCGTAGGACGCTGCGTCGTCGCTGATCTCGGCGGCGGCGAGGCTCCGCTCGATGGCGCGGATCCGGTCGCGGTCGAGGTAGTCGGGGGTGGTCAGCGCCGCCGTCAGGGTGGCCGCGGCGTGCAGGACCATGCGCTTTGCGTTGTCGGGATCCTCGTCGAGCCAGTGGTCATACTCCGCCTCCACCAGGGGGCCGTTGCGACGCACCACGGCGGCCATCTCCTGGTACAGCAGGTGGGCGGGCATGGAGTCGGGGTGCTTCGACACGAGGGCGTGCACCGCCGCCTGGGCCGTGGCCAGCTCGCCCCGGTCCCGCTGGTGGATGATCGCCACGATCTCGCGATCCAGGGCAAGGGCGGCCTGGGTGGCCTTCTTGCTCAGCCGTCGTGCCTGGGCCGCGGTGGGGGCGGCGGGCAGCGCCAAGAGGGCAACGAGGACGGCGAAGACACCGACGCGGGCGTGGGACATACACGGTTCCTAAGGGCGCTCCGGGCGCCGCAGGGTTCGCAGTGTAGAGCCAGAACCCCGCAACAGGACGCCGGAGGGGCCGCGGTTGTTCCCGCGACGGCCCGAACAGGGCGCCAGGGCCCGGCCCGAACAGGGCGCCAGGGCCCGGCCCGAACAGGGCGCCAGGGCTGGGGCCCGCGAGGCACCCGGGAGTGCCCCACCCGGCGCGTCAACCGCACCAGACAGGCTGTCTCCCCCCGATGACGCAACACCTCGGGGCCCGGGAGCGCCCCACCCGGCGCGTCAGCCGCTACTTGTTGCTCTTGACCTTGCGGAACGGGTGCAGGAACGCCGCGATCGCCGGCGCGTTGCGCGTCTGGATCCAGAGCCGTCCACGGCCGCTGAACTCACACACGAGCCCCTCGCTGCTGAAGAACAGCGACTTCATCCCGCCCACGCTGCGCACGTTGAACGTCAGCGTCTCGTCGAACGCGACGATGTGCGACGTGTCCACGACGTAGGTGTTCTCCACCTCGATCAGGTGGATCGCGCCGTAGCTGCTGATCCACAGATCGCCGGCGCCCGAGCACTTCAGCATGAAGAGCCCCTCGCCACCGAAGAACGACTTCGCGCCGCCCCACTTGCTGTCCACGACGATGCCGGGCGTGCAGGCCATGTAGCTGCCGCTCTGGACCATCACGGCGTTCCCGTCGAGCGCCAGGTGCTCGATGTCGCCGGGCGTGGACGGCGCGATGTCGATGCGCTGCGCCTCGGCCTCCGCCGTGTAGGTGTTCAGGAAGAGCGACTCGCCGCCGAGCATGCGCTTGGCGCCCGCGAGCAGACCGCCCTTCATGTTGGTCTCCATCTTCAGGCTCGTGCTCATGCCCATCATGGCGCCCGACTCGGTGACGACCTGCTCGCCCGTGTCCAGGTGCACGTGCAGGGATGCGAAGTCTGGCTTGTGCTTGATCTCGTGCTGCATGGGTCAGCCCTCCCGCGGCGGGAGCTTCGAGCCGAGGAGCTCGCCGAAGCCGCTTGCGTTGCGCGTCTGGATCCAGAGCCGGCCACGTCCGCTGAAGTTGCAGACCAGCCCCTCGCCACCGAGGATGAACGACTTCCAGCCGCCCCCGAACTTGGTGACCTTGAACGACAGCCCGTCCTCGAACGCGACGATGTGACCGGTGTCGACGATGAACTCACCGTCCACGTCGATCTCCTTGATCGCGCCGAAGCTGTTGAACGCGACGGGGCCCGTGCCCGTGGCCTTCAGCATCACCAGGCCTTCGCCGCCGAAGAACGTCTTGGCGCCGCCCCACTTCGCGTCGACCGTGATGGTCGGGGCGCTGCACAGGAACGCCGTGCTCTGCATGAACAGCTCGCCCTGACCCATCTCGTGCACGACGATGTCGCCCTGGAAGGTGGGCGCGAAGGTGACGTGCCCCGGGGCGCCGACCGCCGTGAAGTTGTTCTGGAAGAACGACTCCCCGGCCATCATGCGCTTGAGGCCCTTCATGAGCCCCTTCATCAGCCCGCCCTCCTTCTTGCCGGAGGCGGTGGTCTCGATCTTGATGTGCGTGTCCATGGAAACCATGGCGCCGCCCTCGGCGACGATGGTCTCGCCGGTCTCGAGCTTGACCTCGGCCAGCGCGTAGGACGGACGGTGGTGGACTTCGATCTGCATGTCCTGCTCCTTTCCCGCTAGTGCGGCAGCTGGGGGGTGAGCCAGCCGATCAGCGAGCTCAGGTTGCGGGTCTGGAGCCACAGGGTGCCCTTGCCGCTGAACTCCAGGACCAGGCCCTCGCCGCTGAGCAGCGCGGACTTCCAGCCGCCGGCCTTCTTGATCTTGTAGGTCAGGTCGCCTTCCCAGCCGACGACGTGGCCCGTGTCCACGATGTAGCCGCCGTCCACTTCGAGCTTCTCGATGGCGCCGTAGCTGTTGATGAGCAGCGGCCCCTTGCCTTCGCACTTCAGGAAGAAGGCGCCTTCGCCCCCAAACAGCATCGAGAACCCGCCCCACACCAGGGACACGGTCACGCCCGGCGCCGACGCGAGGTAGCTCGTGGCCTGCACCGTGATCGCCCGATCCTTCATGCGGATCTTCTCTACGTCGCCCACCAGCGCCGGCGCGAGCATCACCTGCTCGCCGTCCTTGGTGGCGGTGAAGTGGTTGACGAACATCGACTCGCCAGCGAGGAACTTGCGGGCCATCCCCGCCATCATCGCCCTGAGGAACCCGAAGAACCCGGTGCCCGTGCCGTTGAACTTCGTGTCCACCGAGAGCCCGGAGCTCATGGCGACCATCGCGCCGCTCTCCGAGATGAATGTCTCGCCCTTGTCGAGGGTCACCACAGCCATCCCGTAGGACGGTCTCGCTTCGACATCGACCTTCATGTTGCTTCCTCCCACGGCACCGGTCCGGCGCCGCTCCGCGTGGCGGGCGCCAAGAGTCCTACGGGCACGAGCGGGCGTCAAACCCCGATGTGGGGGCGGCCCCCGATGTGGGGGACGGCCGGCTCAGACCGTCGCGATGCGCTTGCGGCGGACCTCGCCGACCTTCTTCGCGGGATCGCCGGCCCAGATCTCGCCGTCCGGCACCCGGGTCCACGAGTCCAGGAAGGTCCGGGGCTCCACCTTGGCGTTCTTGCCGACGTGCACGCCCATGCCGAGCTGGCAGGCGGGGCCGAGCTCCGCGCCGTCTTCGATGAGGCAGCCCGGGGCCATCGACACCAGGGGTCCGATGCGCACGTCGTCACCGATGGTCGTGCCGGGGGAGATGTTGGCGTGGGCACCGACGTTGACCCGGTCGCCGATCTCCACCGGGGCGATCAGCATCTTGTCCCCGCGGGACAGGTGTCCGGTGACGTGAGCGAACTCGCCGATGTAGCAAAGGTGTCCGAACCGGCAGAGCGCGGGCGACCAGATCCGAGCCCCCGGCGAGATGTGCGTGGACCAGGACAGGGACGCGCCGTGACCCCGGAAGTACGCGATCCGCAGGAACGTCAGGAGCTGGATGTGCGTCAGCAGCGGCGGCGGCACGTAGCTCTGCAGTCCCCAGTGCATCAGGAACACGAAGAAGTCCCGGTCGGCGAACACCTTGCTCGTGCCTGGCTTCTCCCGGGGCAGCAGCCGCGACAGCACCGTCGTGATCGCCACCAGCCCGATGAGGAATCCGACGTACGCCACCGGCGCCGCCACCAGCGCCCAGGGCCAGCCCAGGAGCCGCCCCGCCCACCACAGCACGCAGCCCCCCGTCAGGGCCGCCGTGCCGTACACAGGGATGGAGATCAGGAGCCAGAGCGCGTCGAAGAGGGCGATCATCCGGCCCTCCTTGGAAGACCAGAAGGGGGGCGCGCTCCGCCCTGCGCTCATGCCTCGGAGGCTTCCTTCTCCCGGAGCAGCTTGAGCACCAGGTTCAGGAAGGTGCGGACCGTGAACAGTCCGGGGATGTCGCGCACCGCGAAGCCCGCCTCGATCTCGGACGGGTCGACCTCGGGCATGGCCGCCCGCAGCGCGGTCGCGCCCGAGTCGGTGAGCCGACCCTCGACCTCGAACGCCTCGGCGGCGCCCTCTTCGGCCGCCCGCTGGACCTCGCCCCGGGGGATCTTGATGCCGAACGCGCGCTCCAGCCGGAAGGCGACGTCCAGGAAGTCCAGGGACTCGGCCCCCAGGTCGTCGATGACCTTGCTGTCCGGCTCGATCTCGTCCTCGTCGAGGCCCAGCGCCTCGCAGAACTCCTCGACCACACGGCTGTAGATCGCGTCTTCGTCAATCACCGTTGTCTCCAGCCCTCCCACCGACCTCCATCGGCGGGAAGCGCGTCATCCTCCACCCTTTTGGGGCGCTGAACGGTATCACGCACCCGGGGAGGCCCGCGTGGGCAGGCATCAACGCTCCTGGTGGATCACCTCGACCTCCAACCCGAGCCCGATCAGCTCCGGCTCGAGGGACGCGGCGTCGCCCAGCACCACGAACGTCAGGGCGTCCAGGCGCAGCGCGGACTCCGCGACCCGGACCACGTCCGCGGGCCCCACGGCGCGCAGCAGCTCGACCCAGGCCGCGGGATCCGTCGGATCCTGGCCCCACTCCAGCAGCTCCAGCAGCACGTCCGCCGCCTCGGGGTTGCTCATGAACCCGCGCAGCAGACGCCCCTCCAGCCCCATCACGGCCCGCGCCACCTCGGCCTGGTCCGGCGGATCCGAGACCCGCACCTGCTCGAAGATCCCCAGGATCTCGCGCACGCACTCCACCGTGGCGTCGCCGTCCACCGCCGCCCACGCGAACACGGCCCCGGTGTCGGGCAGCACCAGCACCGCGCTCCCCGCGCCGTAGGTGAGCTGTCGCTCCATCCGGAGCCGGCGGTTCAGCCGCGAGCCCAGCCCGCCCCCCAGGATGTGCGCCAGCACCTGCGCCGCGGCCAGATCCGGGTGTCCCGCGGACGGACCCAGCCCGCCCACGTAGAGCTGGGACTGGCTCAGCCCGGGCCGGTCCAGGAGGATCAGGCGGCCACCCGAGGCCTTGGGGGGCGCGTGCACCGGCTGGCGCGGACGCCTCTTCGACCAGCCCTTCAGGGCGTCGTCGAGGATCGGCTCCAGCTCGGCGCGCGAGAGGTCCCCGGCGATGACCAGAGAGCCGTTCCGGGGCAGCCACCACGCCCGGTGGTAGGCCCGCGCGGCCCGGGCGTCGATGCTCGGCACGGTCCGGAGCCAGCCGATGGAGCCGATCTCGCCGGGGTGCCCCTGGAGCAACGCGTGCCGGAACAGCGCCCACGCCGCAAACCGCGGCACCGCCTCGTTCCTCTGCAGGGTGGCGACCTTCTGACGAACGATGTTCGCCACCGCGGAGTCGGTCAGGGCGGGGCGGATCACGAGCTCCGCGAAGGACTGCATCAGCGCGCCGTAGTTCGCGGACCGCGCCTGGAACTGCAGCCCGGTGTAGCTGTCGCCGTTGAGCGCCACCAGCCCCAGGGTGCGTCCGTGCACCTGGCGGGTGATCGACCGGTTCTTCTCCCGCTTCGCCCCCCCGAGCATCGACCACGCCGTCGTGCTGCCCAGCCCGCGCAGGTTCGGCGCCTCCACCAGGGGCCCGCCCCGGAAGACCAGGCTCTGGGACAGGGTGGGCACGTCGTGGTCGGGGAGCAGGATCACGTCCAGCCCCGAGCGGTGGGTGAAGCGCTCGATGTGCGGCAAGCGCGACGCGGCCGGCGCCCCCAGCCCCGGACCCGCGGTGATCCGCCCGTCATCGACGACCTGGGGACCGGCGGTGCGGCCCGAGTCCTGCACGTCCAGCCCCGGAAACCGCATGGGCTCCGCGTCCGCGTCGGCCCGCACGATCACCACCGAGGCGCGCTCCCGGGTCAGCCAGCGCGCCGCCACCCGGCGCAGATCCTCGGGCTCGAGCGACTCGAAGCGTCGCCAGCTGTCTCCGATCGACGCCGTCTCCCCCGTCTTTCGCCAGTAGGCGCTCAGCCGGGAGGCCATGGCCTCGGGGCCGTCGGCGTTGCGCAGCTCCCGGAGCTTCCAGTGGCGCAGGGCCGCGGTGAACTCGGCGTCGGACACGGCCTCGTCCCCGAGCTCGTCGAGGATCTCCCACAGCGCCTCGAGCACCGGGTCCGGATCCCCACCCGCGGGGAACGTGATCCCGATGGTGTAGCGGCCGCCCCACAGCTTGCTGGTCTGGCCCGCCGTCACCAGGGTGGCCCGCACGTCGCGCTTGTTGACCATGTCCGACAGCCGCGGCGCGTAGCCGTTGTCGAGCACCGCCGAGAGCATGTCGAGCTCCGCGTCGTCCGGCGCGAGCCAGGCCGGGGTCAGCCACGTGACCAGCACGCGGTTCTCGGGCACGGGCAGCTCCAGCGTCTCGTCCAGCGTCTGCGGGACCTGTAGGGGCCCCGGATCCTCCCGCTGCGCGCGACCCCGCGGCGCCAGTCCCCCGAACCACGTCTCGATGAGGGCCCGGGTCTGGGCCGGATCGATGTCCCCGGCGATGCTCAGCGCCGCCGCCCGCGGCCCGTAGTTGTCCTCGTAGAAGGCGGCCACGGCGTCCAGGCTCGCGACGTTGAGGTCGGCGTAGGCCCCGTCCCGCGCGGCGTCGTAGGGGTGGCCCTCGGGATACAGGTTGTCCAGGGCCACGAAGCCCACGCCGCCGAAGGGCTGGTCCCGCACCCGCTGGCGGCCCTCGCTGCGCACCACCTCCCGCTCGGCGTCCAGGTCCCCCTGGTCGATGCCGCCCATGAGGTGGCCCATGCGGTCCGCCTCGAGCCACAGCAGGCGCTCCAGGTGGGCGGAGGGGACGGTGGACGTGTAGACCGTGAAGTCGTCGAAGGTGGTGCCGTTGGCGGTGCCGCCCATCAGCTCGATGTCCTGCAGGAAGCCGCGCTCGGCGTGCTCGCTGCCCCGGAACATCAGGTGCTCGAAGAGGTGGGCGAAGTGGTGGCTGCCGTCGCGGTCGTCCGCCGAGCCCACCAGGTAGGCCACGTTCACCGCCACCACGGGGGCGTCGTGATCCTCGTACAGGATGACGGTGAGGCCGTTGTCCAGCGTGTACAGCTGGTGGGGGATGTCCAGGAGCAGCGCGGCGTCGTCCGCCCGGGCCGGAGCGACCGCGAACAGCACGCACGCCCCCAGGAGCGCACCACGCATCAGAGGGTGTTCTGTCAGGGCCGGATCACTCGAACGGGGTACCCGAAGGCCTTCAAGGGCTCCTCCAGCGCGGCGGGGCCGACCACCACCAGCGTCATGGCCTGGATGTCGGCGATCTGGTCGGCGGCCTCCTGCACGTCCTGCACTGTGACGCCTCGGACCGCCTGGATCCAGCCCTGGGGGTTCGCCGGATCGAAGCCCTCCGCGAGCAGCCGCTGCATGACCGCGATGCGCCCCCCGTGGCTGCCGAGCGTCGCCCGCAGGCCCCCTTCGAGCTGCGCCTTGGCCGTGGACAGCTCCTCGTCGGAGGCCGCGACGTAGCGCCGCGCGCCGTCCACCTCGGTCAGGATCAGCCGGACGGCGTCGATGGTGGCGCCCGGATCCACCCAGGTCTCGATGGTGAACAGCCCCGACGCCGGCATCGGGCTGTAGCGCGCCTCCACGCCATAGGTGCTGCCCAGGGCGCTGCGCAGCACGGCGTGCAGCCGGCCCCGGCCCAGGATCGAGGCCGCGATGTGGGTGGCGAGCAGCCGGTGGTCCCCCTGGGGAGGCGCCACGGACCCATACAGCAGCTGGGTCTGCTGCCCGTCCTCGCGCTCGATCAGCAGGATCTCCGGCTGGCCTGGAGGCGCAGCCCGGGCCGGGCTCCACCGCGGCGACGGCGTGCCCTTGCCCTTGCCGAGCAGCCGGTCCACGGCGGCCTCGGCGCCCGCGCGGTCGATGTCTCCGCTGAACAGGATCACCATGTCCTGGGGTCGGAACCAGTCGGCGTAGTGGGTGCGGAGCTCCTTCTTGGCGATGCTCGACAGGGACCAGCCGCTGCCCAGGGTGGCCCCCTGGGAGGGGTGCTTGCGCATCACCGCGCTGCGCAGCCGCGCCCACGCGAAGCGCGACACGTCGTCGTCCGTGTCCCTGACGCTCCTGCGCAGCCCCCACCGGGTGGCGCTCGCGGCGTCGAAGTCCGGCGCGCGCAGCATCGCCTTGACGTCGGCGACCGTGCCCTCGAAGGCCTCGGGGCTCGCGACCCAGTCCATCCACACCCCCAGGTCGTCGTGCCCGGTGGTGATGCCCAGCCCCCAGTCGGCCAGGTGCCGCAGCCGGGTGGCGGCCTTGCCTCCGCCCTCGGAGCGGGCCACGGCGACCGCGGTGAGGTAGGACAGGCCGCGGGTGTCCACGCCCTCGGCGAGGGGGGCGCCGTCGATCAGGATCCGCGCGCGGATCTCCGGCACCGACGAGTCGGCGAACACGTACACGCGGGCTCCCGTGCGGTGCACGAAGTGCTCGGCGCCCGGGATCGGTCGCTGCTCCTGCGCGCTGGCCGCGGGCCCATTGAGCCTGCGGTTCACAGGCTCCGAGTCGTCGTACAGGTCGTTGTGGGAGGGCTCGAGCCCCGCCGGGACCGTCCACTCCCCGGTGATCCGGGCCTCGCTGACGAACACCGACGCCGCGGAGCTCGGCAGGTGCTCCCGCGCGGTGGCGCACAGCGTCTCGCCCGTGGTGGCCTGCTCGGCCGCCGCCCACGTCCCAAGGACCCAGGGCGACGCCTCCGCGTAGTGCTCTCCCAGCCACTGCGCGATCGCGTCCGGCGACTCGTCGGACCAGTGCTTGCGCTGGGCGAGGAGCAGCTGGGCGGTCTGCACCGTCTCGGCCGCCAGGGGCTCGGAGCACAGGCCGTCCCACCACGCGGTCACCGCCGCTTCGACCTCGGCCGCGGGAACCACCGGATCGAACCGCACCAGCAGCTGGAACGACGTCGCGAGATCCTGCCGCGCGAGCCCCAGATCGGCCCTGTATAGCCACTCCCGGTCGTGGCCGTCGTCGATCTCGTCGATGGGGACCGGGAGCTGCCCGGGCGGCACCGTGGCGAGCACCATCAGCCCGGGAAGCCCCTCCAGATCGGGCGGCAGGGTCCACGTCATCGAGAGCAGCGAGCGGCGAGCGTCCAGCGTGATGGCCCCGCGTCGCCCCGGTCCCGGGAGCGGCGCCGTGCTCGGCCGGGGTCCGGACCGGCTGGGGATCGCCCCGAACATCCGACCGACCAGCGCTCGGGTGGTCGCCGGATCGATGGGCCCGCTCACCACCAGCACCGCGCGATCCGGGCCGTAGTGCTCGGTCCAGAAGGCGACCACCCGCTCGCGGTCGAACGTGTCCAGCGCCGCGTACTCGTCGGCGAGCTCGCGGTGGTAGGGGTGGCCCTGGGGAAACGCCGTGCTGCGCTCCCCCACCCGGAACTGCCAGCCGATCCCCGTGTCGGTGCGAAAGCGCCCCTCGGACCGCACGATCTCGCGCTCCAACGCCACGTCGATGTCGCGGATCCCGCCGGGCAGCGCCCCCATGCGCTCGGCCTCCATCCACAGCACGCGCTCCAGGTGCTGCGTGGGGATGGTGGCCTTGTAGTGGGTGAAGTCGATCCCCGTGCTGGCGTTGTAGATGCCGCCCAGGCGGCGCAGCTCCTCCTGCATGTCCGGCGCCGACGCGGTCCCCCGGAACATCACGTGCTCGGTCAGGTGCGCGAGCTGCTCCTGGCCCGGCTGCTCGTCCCGCGTACCCACCTGGTACACGACGTGGACCGACACCATGTCGCCAGGATGGGCCACCGGCACGAGGACGACCTGCAGCCCGTTGTCCAGGCGATAGTGCTCGTGGACGGGAGGCTCGTAGTCGTCAGCGAGCGCCGTCCCGGCCCACAGGGCGGCGATCAGGATCAGGGCTCTGCGCATCGGACACTCCCCCTCGAAACAGTCGCGCGGCGTCGGTCGCCGCCTCGAAGATCGACCCCGAGCGGCCCGCGTCCCCGATGCGGATCACGACCCCCGCGAATCGCTCCGTGAGGGGCTCGGGGATCGGCACCGGGGTCCTCCCTGCCGCCAGCACGAGCGCCGTGACCCCCGCAAACTCCAGGGTCCCGCGCTTGCGCACCTCCAGAAACAGCCTATCGCCCTGCAAGCGGATGGACGCAACGCTGGTGAACACCTCGACCGCCTCGCGCTCCAGCTCCTGGCCCAGGTAATAGCGCAGCGGCGGGATCAGGTCCCGGGCGATGGTGCGCTTGGACTCCACCAGGATCACCCGGGCACCGGTGTGAGCGAGGTGGTGCGCGCCCTCCGCTCCCCCGGCCCCGGCCCCCAGCACCACGGGCCGCTCGCCGGCCAGGGACGGCTGGCGCATGGCGTCGTCCAGGGCGAGCACCGGCAGCTGGTCCGCGCCGTCGATCTCCCGGTGGGTGGGACGGGAGCCCGCCGCCCACACCAGGACCCCCGCGCCGCGCAGGTCCGCCGGGCAGGCGTCGCGGCCGAGCACCACCTCCAGGCCCACACCCGCCGCCTTCACGCGGTCGAGCAGCCACCGGCGGTACCAGTCGATGGGCTCCTTGCCCGGGGGCATGCCTGCGATGTCGAGCTGCCCCCCCAGCACCAGCCGGCGCTCGATGAGGCGCACGGGGATGGTGGCCGCGCCGGTCACCGCCAGCCTCAG
>CALAGR010000217.1 GCA_937891735.1 uncultured Pseudomonadota bacterium
CCGCGGCTTCGGGCCTCGGCCAGGCGCCGCACGGCGCCGGAGGCGAGCCGGCGCAGGCGCGCCCAGCGCTCGTTCTCGTCGTCCACTCCACCGCCCCAGTCCTCGATGGGCCAGTCCCGCTTGCGGGCCACCCGCGCGAGCCGCGAGTCCGGGTGCACCGCGACGGGGGTGCCCACCCGCTCCAGCATGGGCAGGTCGGTGATCGAGTCCGTATAGAAGGTGCAGTCGGCGAGATCGACGCCGTTCGCCGCGGCCCACCGCTCCGCGTGGGCCACCTTGCCCGCCCCGTAGCAGACCGGCTCCACGAGGTTGCCCGTGAACCGGCCGTCCTCCCCCACCTCGAAGGACAGGGCGAGGGCGTCGGTCAGCCCCAGGTCCTGCTGCACGCATCGGGCGAGGTAGGTGCTGGCGGCGGTCAGGAGCACCACCGGTTCGCCACGCTGCTGGTGGGCGCGGACCACGTCCAGACCGCCCGGCGCGTAGATCCCGGCCACCTCGTCCTCGTAGAACCGGGCGATGCGGGCCCCCAGGGCCGCTTCGTCTACTCCCTGGATGGTGGCCACGGCCCGGCCGAGGGCGCGGTCCGCGCGCATCAGCCCCACGCCGTACAGGCCCATCCAGAACGCCGCTTCCATCGCCTGGCCCAGCGCGAGGCGGCCCTCGGCGCGCTCCCGCTGGAACCACATCCTCCCCGTGTTCTCCAGGGTCAGGGTGCCGTCCAGATCGAAGAACGCGGCTCCGGTCACGCGGGAGCCGCCGGCGGGCTTCGGAACACGTGGGGCCACACGTCCTCCACCCGGTCCAGGAACACGGTCTCGACCGCGTCCCGCAGCGGCGCGGGGATGTCGAGCAGATCCTTCTCGTTCTCCCGCGGGAGCAGGACCCGCTTGATGCCCGCGCGCCGGGCGGCGAGCACCTTCTCCTTGATCCCGCCGACCGGCAGGATCTTGCCGCGCAGGGTGATCTCGCCGGTCATGGCGAGCGCGTCCGTGATCACGCGGCCCGTCAGCAGCGACACGAGGGCGACGATCGTGGTGATGCCAGCGGAAGGGCCGTCCTTCGGGATCGCTCCCTGCGGGAAGTGCACGTGCAGGTCGCTCGTCTTGAAGACCTCGCGGTCGATGCCCAGGTCCGACGCGTTCGAGCGCACCCAGGACAACGCGGTCTCGGCGGACTCCTTCATGACGTCGCCGAGCTGGCCGGTGATCTTGAACTTGCCGGTGCCGCCCTCCATCGCGGTGACCTCGATGAAGAGGATCTCGCCGCCCACGGGCGTCCACGCGAGACCGACGGCGATGCCCGGCAGATCCGAGCGCTCGGCGCTGTCCTGCACGTACTGCCGGGGCCCGAGGAGGTCGTACAGATCCTTCGGCTCGACCACGCCCACGCCCTTGCGCTTCTGCACCACCCGTCGGGCGACCTTGCGCGCCACCTTGGCGAGCTCACGCTCGAGCCCGCGCACGCCCGCTTCGCCGGTGTAGCTCCGGATGATCTCGAGGATGGTGTCGTCGCCGATGATGCCGCGGCGGCCCTTCAGGCCGTTCTCGCGGCGCACCTTGGGCACGAGGTGGGCCTTGGCGATCTCGAGCTTCTCCTCCTCGATGTACCCCGGCAGCTCGATGATCTCCATCCGGTCCAGCAGGGCCGGGGGGATCGTCTGGGAGACGTTGGCGGTGCAGATGAACATGGCCTGGGAGAGGTCGAACGCCACGTCCAGGTAGTGGTCCATGAACGTGTCGTTCTGCTCCGGATCCAGCGCCTCCAGGAGCGCGGAGGCGGGGTCACCCCGGAAGTCGTTTCCTACCTTGTCGATCTCGTCCAGGACGATCACCGGGTTCAGGGAGCCGGCGCGCTTCATGGCCTGGATGATGCGGCCCGGCATGGAGCCGATGTAGGTCCTGCGGTGCCCCCGGATCTCGGACTCGTCCTTGACGCCGCCGAGGGCCAGCCGCTGGAAGGTGCGGCCCAGGGCCCGGGCGACGGACCGCCCCAGAGAGGTCTTGCCGACGCCCGGCGGACCCAGCAGGCACAGGATCGGCCCCTTGCTGTCCGGGTTCAGGCGGCGCACCGACAGGTACTCGAGGATCCGCTCCTTGACCTTGTCCAGACCCGTGTGGTCCTCGTCCAGGATCCGCTGCACGGCGTCCAGGTCCTGGTTGTCGATGGTCGACACGCCCCAGGGCATGTCCAGGAGCCACTCCACGAACGTGCGCGAGACCGTGTGCTCGGCGGCGTCGCGGTGCATGTGGGCCATGCGCTCCAGCTCGCGCAGGGCCTCCTGCTCAGCCTCCTCGGGCATCTTGGCGTCGAGGACCTTCTGGCGCAGGACGTCCACCTCGCCCATGGTGGGGTCGAACTGGCCCAGCTGCTCCTTGACCGCCCGCAGCTGCTCCTTGAGGTAGTACTCCCGCTGGTTGCGATCGATGGCCGTCTGTACGTCGGCGTGGATCGCGGCGTTGATGGCGGCGAGCTCCCGCTGGTGGGCGAGCAGGCCCCGCACCTTGCCGAGGCGGTCCACCACGTCCGTGATCTCGAGCAGCTCCTGGATCTCGGCCGTCTTGAGCGGCAGGTTGCCGGTGATGTAGTCGGCGAGGCGCGCCGGACTCGCGATGCCGGCGACCACGGGCTCCAGCTCCGGAGGCGCCTTCGCCGCGGTGCGCGTCCAGGCCGTGAACTCCTCGCGCGTTGCGTCGGCGATCGCCTCGGCCTCGACCGTGTCCTCCCGGGCCTCGGGGAGCGGCAGCACGCGGCAGCGCATCGACGGTCGTGCCGTCATGAACTCACCCACGCGCACGCGGCGCAGGCCTTCCACCAGGGCCCGCATGGAGCCGTCGCTGAACCGCAGCACCCGGAGCAGCCGACCGACGGTGCCGACGTCGTACAGGTCGTCGCGGTCCGGCTCGTGGATCTCCGGGTTGCGCTGGGTCACGAAGCAGACGGGGGTGCCGAGCCGCGCGGCCCGCTTGACGACGGCGATGGCCGGAGGCCGCACGACCACGATGGGCGTCACCATCCCGGGCATGAGGACCAGGTCGCGCAGGGGCAGGATCCCCAGGGAGGGCGGGGTCGGATCCGCCGGCTGGAGCTGCACCGGATGCACCGGCACCGATTCGGGCTTCGCGTCAGGAGTCGGCCGGAGCGCCTCGGGGGCGGTCGGCGGCGCAATTTCCTCGCTGTGTGCCATGAAGGGGTCTTCCTGTCTCTGTAAAAGCCTCGAAATATCGAAGGCTTACGCGAGTTCGAAAAATAAACTCAGTTCGGTCGAATAAAGCCGAGATGGGGGTCGTCTAAGGCCATGAACGCGCCTCGTGTCGCCCGAATCGACTCGGCGGCGCGGATGGGACCGGGACCGGGCCCGAAGGGCCGATGCGGTCGACCGTGGGGAGACGGACGACCCTTCGACAATGGCTTCTTCGGCCTTCAATTGCAAGGGAGACCAGCATGCCGCCGCAGACGTCCTCGATCGAGCCATTGTCCGCCTACATGGGCGACTTGCACCGCACGCACCTCCTGGACCGGGAGGAGGAGAACGCCCTCGCCCGGGTCTGGCTGGAGACCCGCGATCCGGCCGCCGCCGCCGAGCTCGTGTCCCGCAACCTGCGCTTCGTGGTGAAGGTGGCCACCGGGTACCGCAAGTACCGAGTCTCGCTGACCGACCTCATCCAGGAAGGGAACATGGGCCTGATGCACGCCGTCGAGAAGTTCGACCCGTCGCGCGGCACCCGGCTGATCTCCTACGCGGTGTGGTGGATCAAGGCCTACATCCAGGCCTACATCATTCGTTCCTGGTCGCTGGTCCGGGTCGGCACCACGCAGACCCAGCGTCGCCTGTTCTACAAGCTGCCCAAGGCCCTGGCCGCGGCCAAGATCCCCGGGGAGTCCTACGAGGACCGGATCGCCCGCATCGCCGAGGACTTCAGCGCCCGCCCCAAGGACGTGATCCTGATGATGGGCGCGCTCAAGGGCCGGGACCTGAGCCTGGACGTGCCGGTCGAGGACACCAGCGTCGTGACGTGGGGGGATCGGGTGAAGGACGAGCGCCCCAACCCTGAGCAGCTGACCGCCGAGACCGAAGACGCCACCGTCCGGGCGGCGATGCTCGGCGAGTGCATGGACAAGCTCGCGGCGCGGGAGCGGGAGATCATCCGCCTGCGCCACCTCGTCGAGGAGCCGATGACCCTGCGCCAGGTCGGCACCGCCATGGGCCTGTCGCGCGAGCGCGTGCGTCAGCTCGAGGCCCAGGCCCTGCGCAAGCTCAAGGGAATGCTGGAGCCGAGGTACGACCGAGCCGGCATGAGCGCCGCGAACACGCCGCCTCGGGTCCGGGCCGCGAACGGTGCGCCGACCGGGACCGCCAACGACTCGATGAGCTCGGTGGCCTGACCGTGCCGGTCAGTGCAGGCGTCGCCGCCTGAGCAGACCCCCCGCCACCAGCAACAGCCAGCCCGCGCCGAGTCCCGCCGCTCCAGCCTGGGAGCAGGCGGACCGGCTGCTCCCTCGACCACCACCACCGCCGGTGTCGTCGTCATCATCTCCGGTGGACGCGCTGTCGTCGTCGTCGCCCGTGTCGTCGTCATCGCCCGAGGTGGTGTCGTCGTCATCGCCCGAGGTGGTGTCGTCGTCGTCGCCCGCGGTGGAGTCGTCGTCATCGCCCGCGGTGGAGTCGTCGTCGTCGCCCGAGGTGGTGTCGTCGTCATCGCCCGAGGTGGAGTCGTCGTCATCGCCCGAGGTGGAGTCGTCGTCATCCCCGGCGCACTCCGAGTCGGCGCTGTCCGTCCAGCCGTCGCAGTCGTTGTCGACGCCGTCGAAGCAGCTCTCGGACAGCCCGGGGTTCACGTTGCTGCTGGAGTCGTTGCAGTCCCCGCCGCAGGTGCTCCACCCGTCGTTGTCCACGTCGAAGCCCTCGTCGACGAGGAAGTCGCAGTCGTTGTCGACGCCGTCGCAGACCTCGTTCATGCCGGGGTTGATGTTCGCGTTGGTGTCGTTGCAGTCGGTGCCGCCGCAGGCGTCGTCTTCGAAGCCGTCCCCGTCCAGGTCGACGCAGACGGTGCCGCCTCCTGGGTAGATCCCGATCGCGTAGCCGTTGCCCAGGATCGTCGTGTCGCAGGAGATCTGCGTCGTGATGCCGTTGCCGGCGACGCCGACGAAGCCATCGGCGCCGTAGTCCGACGCGGTGACCGAGAACGTCACGTCCTCGTAGTGGAACTCGACGTGGTCGTCGATCTCGTGCAGCTGGACCTCGAACGTCGCGAACCCTGTCGAGGACGGGTAGTTCTCCACCTCCAGCCACTGCGCCACGAAGATCCGCGTGCCCGTCGCCCCGTGGGTGTCGTACCGGATGCTGCCGTTGTTGGCGGGGAGGATGTCGATCCACCAGGGCGCGGCGATGGGCACCGGGGTGCCGCTCCCGCAGAGCACCAGGGTGGTGTCCTCCTGGGGGGCGGAGAAGCTGAGGACTCCGTTGCTGTTGATGTAGGCGCTGGTGTAGGTCGAGCCGTACCAGTCGAAGCTGAAGGGCAGGGTCACCAGCTGCGAGTCGTCATCACCCAGCGTCAGCGCGGTCCCGAAGGTGGCCCCCTGCGGGTCGTAGATGGGCCCGTTGATCTCGTAGACGTCCGCCCACGTGTAGCCGCCCGCGTCCGGTCCGCCGCTGTCCGCCAGAGCCGGGGCTCCGAGCCCCACCACAGAAATGAAGAACGTTCCCGCCACCAACCGCTTCATGGTGCCTCCGCACACGTGCGCATCCGGGGACGGTCGCGCTCGCAGCGGGTAGACTCGCATGTCCCGGGCTCCGTTGGGAGCCGATCGTTGCCCCCTCCAGCCCCGCGCTGAGGAGCCCATGGCCCAGTTCGAGCCCATCCGGTTCGGCAAGTATCAGCTCATCGAGAAGATCGCCACGGGCGGCATGGCCGAGGTGTACAAGGCCAAGTCCTACGGCGTCGCCGGGTTCGAGAAGCTCCTCGTCATCAAGAAGATCCTCCCCCACCTGTCCCGGAACAAGGACTTCGTGGGGATGTTCATCAACGAGGCCAAGATCGCGGTCTCGCTGAACCACGCCAACGTGGTGCAGGTCTACGACCTGGGCGTGGTGGGTCAGGATTACTACATGGCCATGGAGTTCATCCATGGTCAGGACTTGATGAAGATCATCAAGAAGGGGCGCAAGACCCGGAAGTTCCTGCCGATCCCCACCGGCGTCTACATCATCACCGAGGTCGCTCGCGGGCTCGACTACGCCCACAGCCTGACCGACCCTGGCGGGCGCCCGCTCAACGTGGTGCACCAGGACATCTCGCCCCACAACATCCTCATCTCCTACGAGGGGGACGTGAAGGTGGTGGACTTCGGCATCGCCAGGGTGGGCGAGGTCGCCGAAGAAGAGGGCGGCAAGATGGCGGGCGGCAAGTTCGCCTACATGGCCCCGGAACAGGCCCGCGGCGGCAAGGTGGACGCCCGCTCCGACATCTTCTCCTGCTCGATCATCCTGTACGAGCTGATCACCGGGCAGCGCCTGTACGCGGGCAAGGATCGGAACGAGAAGATGCGCATGGTGCGCAACGCGGAGATCCCTCCGCCGCGCGCCGTGAACCCCGAGATCCCGGCCCGCCTGGAGGAGATCCTGCTCAAGGGTCTGCACCGGGACCCGGATCAGCGCTACCAGCGCACCCGCGAGCTCCAGGAGGATCTGCTGTCCTTCCTGTACGACGTGGGCATGCGGGTGACGCGGGCCGATCTGGCCGCGTTCCAGAAGGACATGTTCGCCGAGGAGTACGCGCGGGAGTCCGCCGGCTCGGTGGTCAACGCGATCGTCAAGGACCTGTCCGACCTGGGCCGCCAGCCGGGCCTGCTGCCTGCGGACCTGGTGGAGAGCGCCGTCGCGGGGGGCGACGACGGCCAGGAGAACGCTGCGCTGCTCTCTGGAGAGTGGAACGCCGCAGACCTGTCCATCTCGTTCTCGGGCCTCGGGGCGGGCACGCCGTCCCTGGGGGGCCGCATCGCCCAGGGGGGGCGCCGACAGGTCGAGGTGCTGGCCATCGAGATCACGGGCCTGACGGACCTGGCGGATCGGGTGGGGGAGGAGGAACTGCTGAAGCTGAACTACAGCTTCCTCAAGTCCCTGGCGACGGTCATCAAGAAGTACCAGGGGCGCATCGTCCGGCTGGACGCGGACCGGCTGCTGGTCATGTGGGGCCTGGAGAAGAACACCCCCAAGGACCTCGAGCTGTGTGTGCGCTGCGCCTCGGATCTGCAGCGGATCTCGGGCAAGTTCGCCGAGGTGAGGGGCGAGCAGGTGCACCTGTCCATGGGCATCCACCGGGGCGCCGTGCTCGTCGCGGCCGGCTCCCGCAAGCGCGCGCGCCGCTCGTTTACTCCCTGGGGCGACACCGTGAAGCTCGCCCGCCGCCTGTGCGACGAGGCGGGCGTGGACGACGTGCTGGTGTCCGAGAAGGTCTCCGGGCTGCTCGGCGAGCACGGCGAGCTCGATCCGCTCCAGGAGGTCAAGGTCAAGTGGGGCGCCAAGACCGTGCGCCCCTACCGGCTGCGGCGCCTGCGCAGTCGCGGCGAGCGCGGCAAGGCCGGCGGCTGGGTGAAGCGCGGCGACGAGTTCGAGGTCCTCGGGGAGATCATCGGCAAGGTGGCCGCTGGGACGACCGCGGTGCTGTCCGTCGAGGGCGACGTGGGCAGCGGAAAGGCCCGGTTCGTTCGGGAGATCCGCGAGATCACCAGGGATCGCGAGATCGCGTTCTACCTCGGCAAGGGCTCGTTCTATCAGCGCGAGACGCCGTTCCTGGCGTTCCGGGAGGTCCTCGAGCAGATCTGCGGATTCGAGGAGTCGGACAACGACGACGAGCGGCGCGGCAAGCTGCAGCGCCTCACCGAGCTGCGCCTCGATCCCATCGACATCCACATCATCGGCGAGCTCTTCGAGCTGGAGTTCGACGGCAGCAACCTCAAGTACCTGTCGGGCGACCAGAAGCGCATCGGCACCTTCGAGGCGGTGCGCAAGATGTTCGCCGGCCTGCTGTCCGACGGATTCCTCGTCCTCGCCCTCGAGAACTTCAACTTCCTCGATCACTACAGCCAGGACCTGGCGGTGCACCTCGCGCGCACCCTGGCGGGTCAGCGGCTGCTGATCGTGCTGACCCACAACCGGGGGGGAGTGCTGCCCTTCTCGGAGGGCGCGGTGGTGCGGCGGCTGCCGTTGCCGCCCATGGGCGAAGAAGAGGTCCGGCAGTTCGTGGCCGAGCTGCTCGGCGTCAGCGAGGTCCCCGATCCCCTGCACGGGCGCGTGTATGCCGCGTCCGGTGGCAACGCCCTGTTCGTCAAGGAGATCGTCGGGCAGCTGCGGCGCGAGGGGCTGATCGAGGTGACGAACGGCGTCGTCGAGGTCGGGGGTCAGCTCGACCAGGCCGCCATCCCGGCCACTGTCGAGGACCTGATCGCCTCCCGCCTGGACAGCCTGAGCTCCAGCGAGCGGGTGGTGCTCGAGGTGGCGGCCACCATCGGGCGGTCGTTCGAGGCGAGCCTCCTCGCGGAGGTGACCCGTCTGAGCGAGGAGGAGCTGTCCGAGGTCCTGACCCGGCTCAAGGCCATCGAGCTGGTGCGCAAGCTGCGGGACGACGAGCAGTCGGGGGACGCGGATCACACCTTCCGCAACGAGCTGTGCTGGGAGGTGGCGATCCGGGGGATCCTCGCCAGCCGCTCCAAGGAGTTCCACAACCGGGTCGGCGAGGTCATCGAGCGGGTCAAGTCCGACAACCTGCGCCCCTGGTTCGAGGTGCTGTCCCGGCACTACCAGTCGGGCGGGCTGCTGCGTCGGGCCGCCACCTTCGCCGAGCAGGCGGGCGTGGCCTACGAGCGCGGCTACTTCAACCGCGAGGCGCTGCGGTGCTTCCAGCGGGCGATCCTGCTGCTGCGCGGGTCCGAGGTCGATCACGCGGAAGGCCGCTCCACCGACGCGCACCTCGCCGAGCTGTACATCCGGCTGGGCAAGGTCCAGAGCCGCAACCTGCAGACCGACCAGGCCGAGCGCTCGTTCAACAAGGCCCTGGATTTCGCGCAGGAGGGGGACGAGAGCACGCTGGTGGCCCAGGCCCTGATCCAGCTCGGCAAGTCCTCCATCGAGCTGGGCCGCATGGACAAGGCCGGCGACTACCTGCGTCGCGCCCAGCAGATCGCCGAGGATCTGGCCGACGACGAGCTCATGTCCGACGCCGATGAGGAACTCGCCCAGTGGGCCCTCGCCGAGGGCGACTTCGACGCGGCCCGCGCGGCCCTGAACCGGGCCCTCAAGACCGCCCGCGAGCGCGACGACAACGTGCGCATCGCCGGGATCCTGGGCTCCCTGGGCTCCTACTACATGCGCGCGGGGGACTACGGGCTCTCCGAGCGCCACCTGCGCAAGGCCCACGAGTTGGCCCAGAAGACCGAGGACAAGATCCTGCAGGGCCGGCTGCTCAACAACCTGGGCGTGACCTACATCCACATGGAGCGGTTCGACGACGCGCTGACCTGCTACCGGGAGGCGTGCGAGATCCGCAAGGGGATCGAGTACCGGCGCGGGGTGATCGTCAACCTGCACAACATCGGTGACGTCTACTTCCGCATGGGCGACTACGCCCGCGCCTACCAGTACTTCCAGGAGTCGCTGGGTGCGGCCCGGGACAACGACTGGCTCGGCGGTCAGGCCATGAACCAGGTCTACCTGGGCTATCTGCAGGCGCTGCGGGGCGAGCTGGACGAAGGCCAGCAGACCCTGACCCAGGGGATCGCCCTGGCCCTGGACTCCGGCGACAAGGACACGGCCGCGCAGGGCAAGGTGTTCCTGGCTCGGGTCCTGACCCGACGAGGCGACGTGGCGACGGCCAGGGCGGTGCTCATGGAGGCCAACGGTCTGGGCGAAGCGGTGACTGTGGGGCTGCCCGGCACGGTCTGAGGACCGTCCGTTCCCGCCAGGGAGCGCGCCAGGCCAGAACGAACACGAGCCGCCCGAAGGCGGCTCGTGTGCTGTGTCTCAGGTCGAGGACACAGAAGTCAGTGGTACGAGAGGGGGGACTCGAACCCCCACAGCCTTGCGGCCACAGATACCTGAAACCTGCGCGTCTACCAATTCCGCCACTCTCGCTCAAGGAACATCGACGTCCGGGGATGTCGAGGGCGCTGATTCTATGTGGGCCGAATAATCAGTCAAGATCCCCCCGCTGTTTTCTGTCGTTTGGGCAGCTCGTACACCGCGTACAGCCCGTCGCTGAACCGCAGCGTCGCCCGCAGGGTGGTCAACTCGTCCAGGATCTGCAGCGGCCTGGAATAGGCAGCCGCGAACTCCTCGTCGGTCAACCCGGGGTAGCTGTCCCGCGGATACCGGGTCTGGCGGACGAGCAGCCACCGGGAGCCCATGGAGGCGAGCCGCCGCGCGGCGCCGTCGGCGTCGCCGGCCTTCAGCAGCTCCAGCCGGACCGCTGGACACTCCTCGGCGCAGGCCCACCGCTGGGCGTGGCCCGTGGGGAGCAGCTGCCAGGTGAACACCGTGGTGATGACCTCGTCGGTGGGCACGTGCTCGCGGATCCAGCTCCAGGCCGCCGCGGACTCCACCTCCTGTTCGATCCACTCGTCCGCCGGCTGCGTGCCGGTGGCCACGGCCGCGCTGCGCAGCCCATCGACCCAGGGCACCGCGACCTCGCCGACCGCCGTGCCCGCCAGGATCACCCCGAGCACCGCGCCGGCGGTGCGGCGGGGCCGGGTCGGGAGCGCATCGACGGCCAGGCCGAGTCCCGCCGCGGTGGCCCCCGCGAGGAGCGGCCAGATCGGCAGCAGGTAGACCACCCGGCACAGCGGTCCGGCCCACAGCGCCAGCCCCGCCACCGCGACGGCCGCCAGCAGACGCACGCTGCGATCCCGCAAGGCCAGCAGGAGGAACGGGAGGGCGAACAGCGGCCAGGGAGACAGCCGCCCGAGGAAGTGACGACGGTCGAACTCCGTGCCCAGCACGAACAGATCCCAGGGAGCGCGGAGCCACGCTGCGAACCCGAGCCCGGCGCCGTAGTTCTCCCGGAAGTTGAACCGGAACGCTGCCTCGAGCCCCTCCGGGACGGTGAAGCCGGCCAGGGGCAGCAGCGGGTGCGCGTCCATGGCGACGTTCTTGAGGAGCCACGGCGTCGCGAACAGCAGCGGGAGCAGCGCGCTCGCCGCGACCTGGCCGACGGTCCGCAGGTCCCGGCGCCAGGCGAGGAACGCGGCCGCGAGCCAGATCGGCGCGAAGAACAGGGCGGCGGTGTACTTGATGGAGAACGCGGCGCCGCCGAGCAGCCCGAGGACCAGCGCGGTGCGGCCGTCGCTGGGGCGACGCAGCGCCTGCTGCTCCACCAGCAGCAGCAGCGCGCACGCGACGAACAGCATCAGCGGCGTGTCCGTCCCCACCACCGGGATGAAGCGGATGATGGACGCCGCCCCCAGCGCCACCGGCACGTAGATCAGCGCCGCGGTGGCCCCGCCCACCCGCCGGGTCAGGCGCTGGCCCGCCCACAGACCGGCCAGGGACAGCAGCAGCGACATGGGTCGGAGCGCCCGCTCCCCCACCAGCCCGTGGGCCAGCCCCAGCAGCGCGTGCAGTCCCTGGGCGAGGCCGCTGAGGGGGTCGTCCAGGTGGGCCGGGAAGCGTCCCGTGTGCACGAGCTCCGCGACGAACCGAAGGTGGTACTGCAGCTCGTCCGAGCCCGTTCCGGGAGCGCCCGCCCCCAGGAGCGCAGGCAGGATCAGCCCCAGCGCCCCCAACGCCGCGGCCGCGCTCGCGGGCCCGGGCG
>CALAGR010000218.1 GCA_937891735.1 uncultured Pseudomonadota bacterium
GTCGGCTCGGGCGCGGGCGACGGGGGCGACGGGGGGCCGCACCCGAGCATCAGGAGGGCGAAGAGGGGGAGGAGGAGTCTCACGGGGCGGGAGTGTAGAGGCCACGACCCCGGGCGACCAGTTTCCAGCTCAGGCGACCGCTTCGCTCTTCGCGTCCCGGATGTCCTCGAGCACGCCGAGGAGGGCGCGCTGGGCCCGGGGATCGAAGCCCACGAACCGGCACCCGATGTAGAGCTCGAAGTCGTCGTCGATGACGCGCACGACCTCGGCGGAGGTGGTCACGGCGACGCTCACATTGGGCCCCACGAGGTCGAACTCGAGCTCCAGGCGGGCTCCGTCGGGGACCGAGGCGCTGGGCACGAAGCCGATGCCGCTCGCGGACAGGCTGACCAGTCGGCTGCCGTCCGCCACGACGCGCCCGGCCTCGTCGACGGCCTTGACGTGCACCCGGAGCTGGAGCCGGAAGTGGCGCGGCGGCGGGGCGGGTGCCTCGATGTCCGTCATGCTCACGTCGTAGTCGTCGCTCATCGCCTCCTCCACGTTGGGCGTTGGCTCCTCAACGGTCGTTTCGCTGCCGACTTCACAGCGAACTGGACATCACCTGTGAGCTGATCGTATGTTCAGCGGTCTGATGTCCTCCCGAATCGCCTGCCTGTTCATCCCCGACTTCCGCCTCTCGGTCGCCCTGGCGGCCCTGGACGGAGAGCCGAGCGGGGGGCTCGCCCTGGTCGATCCGGAGGACGGGCGCCGGCTGATCGTGGCGGCGTCGCCGAACGCCCGGATGGATGGCGTCAAGCGGGGGATGACCTCGGTGACCGCCTCCTCCCTGGCGCCCGAGCTGATGGTCCGGACCATCGACCGGGCCGCCCTCGCGCAGATCCACCGGGCGCTCGAGATCGGGGTGCGCGCCCTCTGTCCGGTCTTCGAGACCACGGGGGAGGGCGTGATCTATGCGCTCTTCGACGGTCTGGAGACCCGGTACGGCGAAGAGGGAGCGGGCGGCTTCCTCGACGCGCTGCGGGAGGTGGCCGAGGACCTGGATCTGCCGGCTCGGGTGGGCCTCGCGACCACGCGGTTCAGCGCGCGCTGCGCCGCGATCATGGAGGGGCGGCTGCCGGCGTTCGGTCCGGCCGCGATCCGCGTGGCCACCGGCTCCGAGGCGCGCTTCCTGGCGCCCCTCTCCACGGCCCTGTTGCCCGACGCGGGCAGCATGATCGAGGCCCTGGAGCACCTGGGGATCCACACCCTGGGGGGCTTCGCGGACCTGCCGCGCGAGGGGGTGAACCGGCGGTGGGGCAGCAAGGGCACGGCCCTGCACCGCCTCGCGCGGGGCGAGGACCGCACCACGCTGGTGCCCAGCAAGGAGCCGAAGCGGTTCGCCGTGCAGGTGCACACCGACTTCCCCGTGGAGCGACTCGATGCGCTTCGGTTCCTGATCAAGCAGCCCCTGGAGCGCCTCGTGGGCGAGCTCGACGGACAGGGGCTCGCGGCCCGCGCCCTGCGCTGGGAGCTGAGCATCGACCGCAGCGAGCCGATGCGCGGGATCACCCACGCCGCGGCGCCGAGCGCGTCGCTGCGCCTGTGGACGGACCTGCTCGGGGTCGGGTTCGAGGGGCTGAGCCTGCAGGGAGGGGTGCTCGCGGTGCGGCTCGAAGCGGACGGCGTGGGGCCGCGCCCGGCGAGCCAGGGGCGCCTGACGGGCCCACGATCTGCGCCTCCTGGAGCCCGGTCCATCACCCTGGCCCACCTCGCGGCGGAGCTGGGTCCGGATCGCACCCGCCACGAGCGGCCTGTCGACGCGATCTGGCCCGAGGACCGGCAGGAGCGCGCAGGGCAGGGACAGGGCACCGGCAAGCTCCTGCCGGACGCGGAGCTGTGGGTGCCGGATCGCTGCCCGGAGGGTGCCCTGCCGCCGGCCGTGCGGCGGGTCGTGCCCCCCGAGGCGATCGAGGTGGAGACCCGTGCGCGGCTACCGGTTCGCTTCCGGCACCGCGGGGGCTGGTTTCGGGTGGACACGCTGCGCGGACCCTGGGACGTGAGCGCGGGCTGGTGGACGCGGCGCGGCACGCGGGCCCGCAGGACCTTTCAGGTGGAGGGGCCCGCAGGGGTGGCCCGGATCTGGTGGGAGCGCGACGCGCTCGGGGAGGGCTGGTTCCTGGGGGCGTGGATCGACTGAGGGGTGGTGACGTGGCAAGTCCCGGCTCAGGGGCGCCAGGGGCCGGACTTCGCCGAACTCCCCGCCTTCACGCACCCCGTGGCGCCAGGCGCTCCGGACTCCTAGACGATCTCCTGGGACTCGTCGTCGAAGGAGTAGGTGTAGAGCTGGAAGCCCTCCTCGTAGTGGGGCTCCAGGGCGCCGTCCTGCCAGGCGAGCACGCCCGTGCGTTCGTGCTCCACGATCTCGAAGCCGTACTTGAGGTAGGCCCGCTGGGCCCAGGTGGCCTCGGGGTGGGCGATGAGGGCCAGCCCTGCCATGTCCCTGTCCCGCGCCACCTGCTCGGCGTGCTTCATGAGCCGGCCCCCGAACCCTTCGCCCACGTGCTCCACGTCCAGGTAGATGTACCCGAGGTAGGCGTGGTCCCCGAAGTACTGCAGGGAGATCGTCCCGATGGGGGTGTCGCCGACGTACCCCAGATAGAACTCCCGCAGGCCGAAGTTCGCCTCCGCCCAGGCTGCGCCGACCTCGTGCTCGTTCATGTCGGCCTCGTCGACGATGTCCCGGTACCACTCCGCCGAGGAGCTGATGATGCCCGCGATGGTGCTCATGTCCTCGCGGCCGGCTCGCTCGATGCGCAGGGGGGATCGGCCAGGCCGTGGGGTCTTGGTCGTGGTGTTGCTCGTCATCGTTGCGGTCATCTGGGTCGTCCTCGCTCGGTTGGGAAAGGGAAGGGGAGAGGGAAGCGCAGCGGCGCTCACGTCGTGTACTCGGCGTTGATCTCGACGTACCGATGGGTCAGGTCGCCCGTCAGCATCCGGCCCTCGCAGGCGCCGTCGCCGACCCGCAGCGCGACGTGCACGCGCTCCTGGGCGAAGGCCCGGGCCAGGGCAGCTCCATCGACGGAGACGGGCGCCCCGCGCGCGAACACCACCTGATCGCCGAGGCGCAGGGTGATGTCCCTGGGCGCGATGGCCACGCCGGCGTTTCCGACGGCGGCGAGGATGCGGCCCCAGTTGGGATCGCCTCCCGCGAGGGCCGTCTTGACCAGCGGCGAGCGGGCCACGGAGGCGGCGATGGCCCGCGCGTCGGCCTCGGTGGCGGCCCCCTGCACCCGCAGATCCATGGTCCGGGCGACGCCTTCGCCGTCACACAGGATCTGCTCGGCGAGGGAGCGGGCCACATCGACGATCCCCTGCCGCACCTCGGACAGGTCGGCGGGCGAGGCCTCGTCGACGGCGGGGGGCGCCAGCAACAACACCGCGTCGTTCGTGCTGGTGTCGCCGTCCACCGAGATCTGGTGGAAGGATCGGTCGACCGCGTAGCGGAGCAGGGCGTCGGCAGCGTCGGCGGTCAGGGGGACATCGGTCGCGATGACCGCCAGCATCGTCGCCATGTCGGGGTGGATCATCCCCGATCCCTTGGCGAGGCCGCCCACCACACCCCGGCCCAGGCGCACCGCGTGCTGCTTCGTGCAGGAGTCGGTCGTGAGGATCGCCCGGGCGACGGCGTCCTCCTCTCCCGCGTCGAGCCTGGCGGCAGCCGCGCCGATCCCCTGCACGATGCGCTCGATGGGCAGGGGCACGCCGATGACCCCCGTCGAGAGCACCAGCGCGGGGCCCCCGCAGGACGCCTCGGTGGCCGCGAGCATCGCCTCGGCGTCGCGGTCGCCCTGCGGACCGGTCAGCGCGTTTGCGTTGCCGCTGTTGATGACGATGGAGCGGACGGATGGGTTCTGCCGGAGGCGCTCCCGGCAGAGCACCACCGGGGCGGCGGCGACGGAGCATCGCGTGAACATCCCCGCGGCGACCATCGGCTCGGCCGCCACGATGAGGGCGACGTCGAGGCCCCCGCTCGGCTTGACGCCCGCAGCGACGGCCGCGCCGCGCAGACCCTGCACGTCGAACAGCCCACCCCCGGCGATGACTTCGATGCTCATGCCGCGACCCCCCGCGGCGCGCGCCTCATGGCGACCCGCTCGGCCCTGTCGAAGTCCGGGCCCCGCCGCTGGGGCGGCAGCCAGTCGGGAGTGGTCTCCATGAAGCCGAAGCGGGCGAAGAACTGCGGGACGCGGGTCACGCACACGAGGTCCGCGCCGCGGCGGTCCGCGGTCGCCACGAGGTGATCCATGACCCGTCTGCCGAGGCCCTGGCCCTGGGCGGTCTCGTCGACCACCAGGCCGCGCACCTCGTAGCTCAGGTCGGGGTTGGGCTGCAGGGATCCGGCGGCGACCGGCCTGTCGTCGGAGCGGACCAGGACGTACCCCGGCCAGGACCAGGGCAGGTCCGAGACCGTCAGCGGGCTGCACCGGGGGATCGCCCCGGACAGCAGCTGCGACAGCCCTGGCAGATCCGCGCTGTCCGCGAGCACCACGGCAGGCGGGACGCTCGGCGCCCGACGTCTCTGGGTGGCGCCGTTCATCGGGTGCCCCCGTCACCCCGGGCGAGGGCGCGGCCGAAGCGGACCACGGCCTCGTCCACGTCCGCTGCACCGACGTTCAGCGGCGGCAGGAAGCGGACCACGTCCTGGGCCGCCGCCACCACGAGGAGACCCTCCTCGAAGGCGCGCCGGACGAGGTCCTTGCCGCCCCCCTGCACCCGCGCTCCGACCATCAGGCCGAGGCCCCGCACCTCGGAGACGCCCCGGAGACGCTCGAGCCCGGACCGCAGCTGCGCGCCTCGCTCCACCACTCCCTGGAGCAGCGAGGGCGTACCGATGTGATCCAGGACCGCGAGCGCGACGGACGCGACGAAGGGGCCGCCCCCGAACGTGGTCGCGTGGCAGCCGGTCGTCACCCGGGCGGAGACCCGCTCGGTCATGAGCACGGCCCCCATCGGCAGGCCGCCCGCGAGGGGCTTGGCCAGGGTCATGATGTCCGGTCGGACCCCGCTGTGTTCGTGGGCCCAGAGCCGGCCCGTCCGCCCGAGGCCGCACTGCACCTCATCGAACACGAGCAGGGCTCCGACGGCGTCGCACCGGATCCGGAGCGCCTGGAGCCAGTCGGACGGCGCGATCCGCAGGCCGCCCTCGCCCTGGACCGGCTCGACGATCACCGCCGCGGTGCGGGCGCTGATCGAGGCCAACGCGTCCGTCGCGCCGAAGGTGGCCCGGGTGTAGCCGGCGGGCAGGGGCTCGAAGGGCTCGCGGGCCAGGGGCTTGTCGGTCGCGGCCAGGGCCCCCAGGGTCCGTCCGTGGAAGGAGCCGTCGAAGTACACGATCTCCCGGCGATCAGGCCCCCCGAACAGGCGCGCGAACTTGATCGCGCCCTCCACGGCCTCCGCCCCGGAGTTGCAGAAGAAGACCCGGTCGGCGAAGGAGCGCTCGACGAGCCCCGCCGCGAGGCGCACCGCGGGGGCGGTGTGGAACAGGTTGGAGGTGTGGATGAGGCCATCGGCCGCGCTCCGCAGCGCGCGCTGGATGATGGGCGATCCATGCCCCAGCGCGTTCACGGCCACTCCGCTCGTCATGTCGAGGAAGCGCCGCCCGTCCGTGTCCACCAGCCAGGAGCCGTCGCCCGAGACGAAGGTCGTGTCGGGGCGGACGTAGGTGGGCGCCAGCACCTCGTCGGCCAGGCTGCTCAAAGAAGGACTCATGGTCTCACCTCGGTCGCGGTTCCGTCTGCCAGGCTGCCGAGGCTGCCCAAACGGACCCGGGGGACGCCGCCATCGAGGGCGGCGAGAGCGGCATGAAGCTTCGGGATCATCCCGCCGAGGGCCACCTGGTCCTCGACGAGGGCCTGCACCTCGGCGGGGGACAGCCGGTCGGCGTTGCCCTCCCGGGTGCGCACGGCGTCCACGTCCGTGACGAACTCGATGAGCTCGGCGCCGACCGCCACGGCCACCGCCTGGGCGACCGAGTCGGCGTTGACGTTGAGGAGGTCGCCGTCGGGGCCCAGGCACACCGGCGCGATGACCACCACCCGTCCCGGCGCGAACAGCGACTTCAGCGCGCCCGCGCTCACGTCAGGCACGCCACCGACGCGGCCCAGGCGGTCGCGGTTGAGGAAGCCCGACCGGATGAGGCCCAGGTCGGCGCCGCTGACGCCCAGCGCGGCGACTCCGCTGGAGACCAGGTGAGCCACCAGACGCTTGTTGATCGCACCACACAGGACCATCGTGACCAGCGCCATGCTCGACGGCGACGTGACCCGGAGCCCGCCCACCTTGCGGAAGGGCACGCCCAGGAGCTCGTGGAGCTCGCCGATCTCCCGGCCGCCGCCGTGGACCAGCACGACGGTCGCGCCCCGGGCCTGCTGGGCCCGGACGTGCACGGTGAGTGCCGTGAGGTACTCAGGGTCGGAGAGCCGCGCTCCCCCCACCTTGACGATGCAGAGACCGCTCATGGCCGCGGCCCCGAGCCGAAGCCCTGCGCTGAGCTCGGCCACTCGACCACGTCGGACAGCGTCGGCGGCGCCGGGCGCGTGGGGGGGGCAGGGCGCCGGCCACCGTAGTGCTCCAGGCCCGCGCTCTCATCGAACCCCATGACGAGGTTGAAGTTCTGCAGGGCCTGACCCGCGGCCCCCTTCAGGATGTTGTCGATGGCGCTCGTCAGCACCAGCTGGGACGAACCCGGCACGGGGTGCACGCCGATGCAGGCGCGGTTGGTGCGCACGACGCCGCGGATCCGGGCCGCGTCGCCCAGCGGGAGCACGTCCACGAACGCCTCGTCGCGATAGTCCTCGCGCAGGGCCTCCCACACCTGGAGCGCCGTTCGCTCCGGCGGGAGGGTCACGAAGATCGTCGCGAGCATGCCGCGCTCGAGGGGGACGACGTGGGGGCAGAAGATCAGCTCCGGGGCCGCGATCCCCTCCGGGACGAGGGAGGCCAGGAGCTGGTCGATCTCCGCGACGTGGCGGTGGCTCCGACCCAGGGCGTACGGCCGAATGTCGTCGGAGACCGCGCAGAAGTGGTTGTGCTCCGTGGGGGTGCGCCCCGCTCCGGACACGCCGGACTTCGCGTCGACGTGCACAGGCCCCGCGAGCCAGCCACGCCGGGCCAGGGGCGCCAGGGCCAGGCCGGTGCAGGTGGGATAGCAGCCAGGGTTGCTGACGATCCGCGTGCGGGCGATGTCGTCCCGCGAGAGCTCGGTCAGGCCGTAGACGGCGGCGGCGGCGAGTTCCTCGTCCCTCGGTGAGCCGTACACGGCGTCGTGGACCTCGGGATCGTGCAGGCGCAGGTCACCCGACAGGTCGATGACGAGCACCCCCGCGTCGTGCGCCTGCTTCGCCGTAGCCGCCGCCTTGCCGTGGGGCAGGCAGATGAAGACGGCGGACACGCCGGTCAGGTCCACCTCGTCCGGGTGGATCAAGGGCACGTCCGGCGCCGCCGGGTCGACCGAGCGCAGGCTGTGCCCCGCGGACCGCCGCGAGGTGGCGAAGACGAGCTCGATGGCCGGGTGGCCCACGAGCAGCGCGACGATCTCGGTGCCCGTCGTGCCGCTCGCGCCGAAGACTCCGACGCTGACGGGCGGATCTCCAAGCGTGTTCGCGCTGTTCGTATTCCTGCTCATGGGGCTCCCGGGGCTCGTGTGGCCGACGTTCGTCGTCAGACCTGCTCCCCGAGGTAGAGCAAGACCCATGCCAGGGCCTGAGCGCCCCAATCATCCATATTTGGGACATATGTGACCCAAAGATGAGGTGCAGATGTCCATGTTTGCCAAAGCGGGGTATGGTTGTCCCATGGTTCGACCCCGTGGATGACGAGCGCGGAGGAGGCATCCTCCTCGTGGACTGCGAAGCGCTCATCGAGCGCCTGGATGGCTACGGGTGGCGACCCACCGCGGTCCCCGGGGTGTCGGCGCTCGCGCGGCGGGACGAGCTGCCCCCCGGCGGCGACGCGGTCCGGGCGATCGTCCTGGCGGGCGAGTCGCTCCCTCGGAGCGAGATCGGTGAGCAGATCACCACGCTGCGCCGCAGATGGCCGCTGGTCGACATCGTCATGTGGCACCCGGCGGCCCCAGGTCCCGTGGTTCGAGACGCGCTGCGCGCGGGCGCGCGGGACGTCGTGCTCACCTCCTCGGCGGCGGGCTGCGCGCATCGCATCGACGCGATCCTGCGGGCGCAGCAGATCTTCCCCCACGCGACCAACAGCAGCGGGGATCTGAGCGGCGCGCGCGAGTTCGCGGGGATGCTCTCACGCAGTCGGCGGATGTGGGACCTGTTCAAGACGCTGGAGCGGGTCGCGCCCACCGAGGCGACGGTCCTGATCCTCGGGGAGACGGGGACGGGCAAGGAGCTGCTGGCGCGCGCGCTGCATCGCATGTCGGGCAGGACCGGGAGCTTCGTCGCGGTGGACTGCGGGGCCGTTCCCCAATCCCTCATCGACTCGGAGCTCTTCGGGCACGAAAAGGGCGCGTTCACCGGCGCCGCGTCCCCGAAGGAGGGGCTGTTCCGCTACGCCAACGGGGGAACGCTGTTCCTCGACGAGCTCGGGAACCTCCCCCTGACGGCCCAGCATCGTCTCCTCCGGGTCCTGCAGGAGGGCGCGGTCCGGCCGGTGGGGGCGCACAAGGAGATCGAGGTGGACGTGCGCGTGGTCGCCGCCACGGGCCCCAAGCTCGAGGCGAAGGTGACCCAGGGGACCTTCCGCGCCGACCTCTTCTACCGTCTGGACGTCATCCGCCTCGAGGTGCCGCCGCTGCGCGAGCGGCGGGAGGACATCCTGTTCCTGTTCGCGAGCTTCGCCAGCCGCCTCGCAGAGACCTACAACGTCGAGCGCCCCAGGCTGACCAACGAGTTCGCCGAGGCGCTGGTGAACTACGAGTGGCCGGGCAACGTGCGGCAGCTCGAGAACCTCGCCGAGCGCCTCGTGCTCACGCGGTCTGGTCAGCTGCTGAGCGACGGCGCGCTCGAGGGGCTGCTCCCGTTCGAAGAGCGGGCGGCTGCGGCGTCGGCGCCGGCGTCCCCGGGCCTGTGGGCGGACGCGGCTCCCGACGGGCTCGACATCGACGTGCCTTTGGCCGAGGCTCTGCAGCCCCACCTGGAGCGGCTCGAGCGGGCCTACCTGCAAGCGTGCCTGGCCAAGACCGGGGGGCGCATGGGGGAGGCGGCGGAGCGGGCCGGGGTGAACCGCCGAACCCTGCTTCGCAAGCTCAAGCGCCACGGAATCGATCGCCGGGACTACCGGAACGGAGAGCGCTGATGCCCCACCCCGAGCTGCTGTCGGAGACGCTTGAGAACCTGGCGACGCTGCGCACGAACCTGCGCTCCTGCGCTGAGCCCTCGGGTGAGGAGGCCGTCACGTCGGCCGTGATCTCCAACTTCGTGGGCGCCTGGTCGCCGGATCAGCTCCTGCGCAAGGTCGGAGGGCACGGGGTGGCGGCCGTGTTCGACGGCGCCGGTCCGGGTCCGACGGTGCTCATCCGCGCCGAGCTGGACGCGCTGGCCACCGCGGACGGGCCCGCCCACCTGTGCGGCCACGACGCGCACATGGCGATGGTGGCGGGGCTCGCGCCGGTCCTTCGCGCCGCGCCGCCGGCCCGGGGACGCGTGGTCCTGCTGTTCCAGCCTGCGGAGGAGACCGGTGAGGGCGCGCAGCGGGTGCTGGAGGCGCCGGAGTTCCAGGACCTGCGGCCCGACTTCGCCGTCGCGCTGCACGGAGTCCCGGGCTACGAGGCCGGCACGGTGTTGCATCGGCCCGGCGTGTTCTCCTGTGCCTCGGTGGGCATGCGGGTGGAGCTGCGTGGCGAGGCCTCGCACGCGGCCGAGCCCGAGGCCGCGAGGTCGCCGATGCCGGCCCTGGCCAGGCTGCTCTCGGAGTTCTCCCAGGCGCCCCTGTCGGATCGGGACGCCGCGGGCTTCCTGACCGTGACGCACGCGCGGCTGGGGTCGCCGTCCTTCGGCATCACCCCGGGCTTCGCGACCCTCTTCGCGACCATCCGCGCGCCGGGGAGGCTCGAGCTGGAGGCGCTGTGCCGGGACGCCGCGGAGCGGGTCGAGGCGGTCAGCCGCGGGGCCGGCCTCGATGTCGTGCTGCGTTGGCACGATGCGTTCCCATCGACCGAGAGCGCCGACGATCTGGTCAGCACCCTGGCCCAGGTGTGCGCGGACCGACAGATGCCAGCGGTGCTGCTGCCGCTGCCCTTCCGATGGTCGGAGGACTTCGGGCACTTCGCGGGCTCGTGCCAGACCCTGTACTTCGGGCTCGGCGCCGGGATCTCCTCGCCGAAGCTGCACCAGCCGTCGTACGAGTTCCCCCACGCGGCGATCAGCGCCGGGATCCGCGCCTTCGAGGGTCTGTACACCGAGCTGCTGGCTCGCTGAGCCGCGCCGTCGGCGCTCCGCCTGCATCGCCCGTCAGGGCTTCGGGCGCCCGGGGGCCCACGCGGGTCCCTCCGTCCCTGCTACGCTGGCCGCCGCGGAATCAGTGATCCGCCCATCACTCGGAGTGCTCGGATGAACTCGAGGAACCTTGTCAGCTCAATCCTCCCCCTCGCCATCCTGCTGATCGCGGCGATGAGCTTCACGAACTGCGAGCCCCCCTGCAACGACGGCTTCGGTCGCGCTGCCGACGGGAACTGCTACCGGCTCGCGAGCTCCGACGACGACGACGTCGCCGATGACGACGACACGGGCCACGGCGACGACGACACCGGCGACGACGACACGGGCCACGGCGACGACGACACCGCGGGTGACGACGACACGGGCCACGGCGACGACGACGACACGGGCCACGGCGACGACGACACCGGCGACGACGACGACACCGGCCACGGCGACGACGACACCGGCGACGACGACGACTCGGGCACCAGCGGCCACTAGGACACGCTCAGCGGCTCCCGCCGGCTCGCCTCAGCGGGTCGGTGGGAGCTGGCTCTCGGCGCCGTCGAAGTGCATCGTGAGGTCCACGTCGGCCTTGATGCCCTTGCGCTTCACGGAGCCGTCGAAGCGCAGGTCCGTGCCCAGCGCGAACGCCATCCACGGCGTGGCGCCGTCCGTCGGCAGATCCGCGCTGCCCGTGATGTGCATGTGCGCCTCGTTGATGGTGCCGCCGTCGATCCAGCTCGGCACCAGGTAGACGTCGAACGAGAAGCGCCCGGCCTGCACGCCGTGCCACTCCCGCACGTCCACCAGCGTCACCTGGGCGCGGGAGGCGGCGAGGTCGAACCGGAACTTCTCCGTGTCGAAGTACTCGCTGATCGCGACCAGATCCATGTCCCAGGTGTCGCCCGGGGCGGTGGGCCCCTTCGGCAGCAGGAACTCCAGGGGATCGACCTGATCCGGGTCCGCCGAGCCCCCGAACTGCTCGTCGAGCCACTTCTTCTGGGGCCGCTTGAGCTTGCCGCCATCGACCCTGGAGAACGAGCGCTCGCCGGGCACGCCCAGCCCGTGCACGGCCACGCCGTCCAGGTCGAGGTCCTCGGACGAGTCGCCGTCCCGCGCCACCTGCTCGGCCAGCGCGATGCTCATCGCCGAGATCACGGTCTGAGCCGTCTCGCGGATCTCGACGGTGGCGACGTAGTGGCTCAGGCTGTCGATGGGCTTGTCCCGCAGCGCCACGCCCCCCACCAGCACCCTGTTGTGCCCGGTGGTGTGCCAGGTGGACTCGCTGATCCAGGTGTCCCCAGCCTGGGGCTTGCCGCGCGGTCC
>CALAGR010000219.1 GCA_937891735.1 uncultured Pseudomonadota bacterium
GCACGCACACCACGGGCCCGCCGCACCCGTCGGCCTGGCCGAACACCGCCGACAGATCCTGATCGTCCGCCTGCCCGTCGCGGGTCCAGTCGGTCGTCCGGAGCAGCGGCTCGTCGAAGCGCTCGGGCTCGACGAGGTCGGGATCGTCGCCCAGGGCGCCGGCTCGACGGCACCCAGCCCCCGCGGGAACGCCCGGCAGCCGCTCGGCCCAGGGACGCGGGCCATCGGCGGTCTCGCACAGCAGCGCGAGGGCGAGCTCGGGCAGCAGCGACGGCAGGACCCGCAACCGCGAGTCCACCTGCTCCATGCCGGGCTGCGCCGCGCCCAGGAAGCACCCCGCCGGCACGTCGAGCTCCACCGCAGCCTCGTCCCCCGCGCCCGGCGTCTCGGGCTCCAGCGTCGCGACGGGCGGATCCACCGGTTCGCACCCCAGGACCAGCAGCGCCAGCAGCCCGCTTGTTCGCCACCGCCTCCTCATCCCTCACACTCCGGCGCCTGCAGGTACTCGATCCGGATCTCGGAGCCACCCGCCGGCGCGCTCGCCGAGTCGAACACGATCCGATTCCCCTGCTCGATCCACGAAAAGCCCGACACCGGCAGTCCATCGACCGTGACCTGGATGCTCTCCGGAAGCGGGATGGCCGACAGCGGGAACGCGCTCAACGCCAGCTCGGCGGTGGCTTCACCCAGGTCGGCGAGCCCCGAGGCCCAGTCGGCGGCGCAGATCGACAGGTCGAGCCCGCCGGTGGCCGCGATCATGTCCATGTAGCGCGGCGCCGCCATCGCCGAGATGCACCCCATCGCCCCACCGGTGATCCCGGACCAGCCAAACCCGGCGGGCAGCAGGCCCTCGAGCTGGCTCCGCCAGGAGCTCACGGTGCCGGTGGACTGCTCGGGCTCGTCCGACACGACGATGATCGACAGCGGCAGGCCCTCCCGCGGGAAGTCCGGGCCGGCCAGCTGCAGCGCCGCCACCGCAGGTTGGAAGCCCCGCTCCCAGCCCGAGCCACCGACCCCCACGGCGACCCGCGCGGCAAACAGGCCCGACGCTCCGGGAACCGACGGGTCGAGCACGGGTGGGGAGCCGATGAGGCCATTGCCGTCCGTGGTGGTCACCCCGAGTCGGTAGTCCAGCCCCAGGTCCTCGAGCTGGTCCATGAAGACGGGGAAGTTCTGGGCGAGGTTGACCTGGTCGTCTTCCATGGAGCAGGAGTTGTCGACCACCAGCAGGATGTCCACCCCCGAGACCTCCTGCCCCTCGAACAGGTCCACCCGCGGGTCCGGCTCCAGCCGTGCCCCGAAGAGCGCCGCGTCCACCTCAGGCGCTTCGGGATCGCTGGAGCCCACGGCGAAGGAGCCGACCACCTGGTCCAGGCTCGACGGCGCGTAGGCCAGCGTGACCCCCTGGGCCTCGTCCACCTCCAGCCACAGGGGCAGCTCCGGGGGGTCGCTCATCGTCATGGACACGTCCCCGAACAGCTCGATGGAGTCGATGCGCAGGGGCGCCGCGCCCACGTTGCGCACCAGGACCGACGCGCTCCGTGCACAGCCCGGCTGCACGATCCCGAAGTCGATGCTCCCCGGCTCCAGCGCGATGCGCGGCAGCCGCACCTCGGCCCGGAGCTGGACCTGCACGATCTCCCGGTCCGGGTCGTTGGAGAGCACACGCAGGAGCGCCCCGGGGTTCGGGTCCACCAGGGGCTCATAGCGCAGGGGCAGGGCCCAAGCGGTGCCGGGCGGGTAGACCCGGGGCAGGTCGCTGGCCGCCGGGTCGAGGATCGACCAGCCGGCGGATCCCAGCAGCTCGATCCCGTCGATGCGCAGGTCGGCCGTGCCCACCGAACGCAGGCTCACGGTCGTGTCACGGATCTCCTCCTGCGTGAGCACCCCGACGTGCACGAGCTCGCTGCTGAGCTCGATGGCGGGCGCGACGTGAGGGGGCGGAGCGTCGTCCGGCTGCCGCACCAGGGCGGTGTCCCCGGCGCAGCTCAGCGCGACGGTGAACAGCGGGATGAGAGCGGACTCGATGAGGCGCATGGCGGCTCCACGGGGACGTCCCTACGAAGGGGCCCGCCGGCTCCGGAGACCAGCGAATACCCGGAACCGGACATCGTGATGACGGGCAGGGCGGCGCGACCCCAGGCTCAAGCACGGGAGAGACCCATGACCGCACACCGCCCCCTGCTGCTCCTCGCCTCGATCCTCGCCGGCTGCTCGTCTTCGGCCCCCACCCCACCGGTGATGGGCCAGGTCCAGCTCGCCACGTCCGCCTTCGCAAGCCTCACCGTCGCCGGGATCTGGCCCGGAGCGGGGCTCGGCGCGGTGGTCAGCTCCGCCGGGGACGTCAACGGAGACGGCAAGCAGGATCTGCTCATCGCGGCGCCGACGGGGGGCGCCGGAGGCGAGGGCGAGGTGCTCGTGCTGCATGGGCCGGCGACCGCGGGGCCCGACCTCGTGCTCACCGGACCGGAGGCCGGCTCCGGCTACGGCACCGCCCTGGCGGGTCTCGGCGACGTGAACGGCGACGGCTACGACGACATCGCCATCGGCGCGCCCTCCGCCTTCGGGGGCGGCGTGGTGCAGGTGTACCTGGGGGGCCCCAGCGGCCTCGCCCCGAGCCCCGACCTGGTGCTGACCGGCAGCCCGGCGAGCTCCTTCGGCGCGGCGGTGGCGGGTGGGGACCTGACCGGGGACGGCCTCGCCGACCTGCTCGTGGGGGCGCCCCTGGATCCGTCGGCGGGCTGGGGAGCCGGCTCGGTGAGCCTGTTCGCCGGCTCCGTCGCGGGGCTGGACTCCGTGCCGCTGGACGTCGCGCCGGGCTGGCCCGGCTCCCGCACCGGCAGCGCCCTGGCCGTGGGCGACGTCGACGGGGATGGCGTGATGGACGCGGCGGTGGCGAGCCCGTTGGACGCGGCGGGCGCGGGCTCGGTGTCGTTGTGGGCCGGGGCTCCCACGGGCTTCGGTGCGCCCCTGGGGCTGCTGGGCGGCGTGCAGTCCGCCGAGGGCTGCGGCACCGCCCTGGACCTCGCGGACATCGACGCGGACGGCCTCGCGGACCTCATCGTGGGCTGCCCCAGGTACGACGCAGGTCTGCTGATCAACGCGGGCCGCCTGGTGGGGTGGTCGAGCGCAGCGGGCGGGCTCGTGGGAGGCGGCGCCTGGAGCGAGGCAGGCACCATCGCGGGAGATCGGCTGGGTTCGGCGTTGATCATCGCCGCCTGGCCCGGATCCGAGCCGACCCTGCTGGCGGTGGCCCCCGGCGTCTCCGACGTCGTGACGGCCTGGAGCATCGGCGCGGCGGGCCCCACCACGGTCATCGCCGAGCTGCCCGCCTCGGCCATGGGGGCGCAGCTCGGGGCGGGCCTCGCCAGCATGGACCTGACGGGCGACGGGGCGACGGAGCTGGTCCTGGGGGCGCCGGGCTCCAGCATCAGCGGCGCGAACACAGGAGCGGTGTGGACCATCGCCGGGGGCCTCATCCCCTTCGAGGCCACCGCCTCGTCCATCCTGACGGCCGCGACGGCCGACTCGGTGGCCATGGGCGACTTCGACGGAGACGGACTCCTGGAGGTCGCCGCGGGCACCTCCGCGGGAAACACGATCCGTTGGTTCGACGGCCTGGGCGCGGGCTCCGGCGCGTCCTTCTCCCCGGCCTGGCCGGGCCCTGGCACGACCTCGGTGCACATGCGGCTCGCCAGCGGTGACCTGGACGGCGACGGCGACGACGAGCTGGTGGCCGGCTCCTACGTGTCCGGCCCGGGCGCTCCCGCCACGGGGGTCGTCAAGGTCTTCGACGGCGACCCGGCCTCGGCCCTGTCCACCGAGTGGAGCACGGTGTCATCGATGAACACGATCGCCGCGCTGGGGTGGAGCGTGAGCGTCGGCGACCTCGACGGGGACGGGATCGACGATCTCGTGGCGGGGGCCCCCGGCTGGGGCACGTACGGCCACTGGACCTTCGTGCCGGGCTGGGGCGCCGGATCGGTGCAGGTGCGCTACGGCGCCCCCCTGGGCCTGCCCATGGCGGCCGACTGGTCTGCCCTGGGCAGCTCCGGGGCCAACTTCGGATACGCCGTGGCGGTGGTGCCGGACGTGCACGGGGACGGCTTCGACGACCTCCTCGTGGGAGCCCCGTTCGCCACTGGCGGCAACCTGTCGCTGTATTCGGGGGGCAGCGGCGGCCTGGGCTCGTCCCCAAGCTGGAGCGCCTCTCGCTCGTCCTCCCTGGAGCGACTCGGGACGGAGGTGTGGGGCCTGGGCGACATCGACCAGGACGGCTTCGGCGAGATCGCGGCCTACGCCCCCGACGACGGCGGCGGACCCAGCGCGATCCAGATCTACAGCGGCAGCGCGGGGGGCCCCATGCCCAGCCCCACCTGGGTCATCGAGGTCGATCAGGCGTACGGCTGGTCCGGCGCCGACTCCGTCGACATCGTCGCGGTCCCCGGGCCCACCACCGCCATCCCGGCGCGTCTGGCGGTCACCTCCGACCCGGGACCAGGGGGGATCCGGCTGGTCTTCCTGGACGTGAACGGCACCGCCCCGGAGTTCGGCATCGCGGCCTCATCGCTGGCCGGCCAGCTCGCGGTGGGCGACATCGACTCCGACGGGACCCCGGATCTGGTCCGCGTGGGCGACGACGTGGGGGTGCACCTGGGCAGCGGCGTGGGGCGGATCACGAGCCCCGATCAGCTGACCGTGGTGGAGGGCGGGGCGGCCGAGGTCCTGGACACGGGCGCCATCTCCGTGCTCGCCAACGACCTCGAGGCCGGCTGGTCGGCGACCCTGGTCCGGGCCCCGGTGCACGGCACGCTGGCGTTCACCCCGGACGGCGTCTTCACCTACGTACACGACGGCACGGACTCGGTCACCGACTCCTGGCTGTACGAGATCAGCGAGGCCGGAGTGACGTCCCAGCCCGAGCGGGTCCAGATCACGGTGCTGCCGTTTGACGATCCCCCGATCCCGAACGCCGGAGGGCCCTACACCGTTCCCGAGATGGCGCCGCTGGTCCTCGACAGCTCGGGGACCGTGGACGACGGGCCGGTATCCATCCTCTGGGACTGCGATGGGGACGGCCAGTTCGAGATGCTCGACGGCATCGCCTGCGTCTGGCAGGACGACGGCATCAAGCTCGTGCCCATGCTGGTGGCGGACAGCGGCGGCCACACCGCGACAGACGTGGCGGTGGTGACCGTGTCGAACGAGGCGCCGGTCATCGAGCCGACCGGCACGTCCCTGCAGGCCGTGCAGTTCCGCCCGTTCACGCTCGATCTCGACGGGGATGACGTCAGCCCCCAGGACCCGACGACGTGGTCGCTGATCAGCGCTCCCCCGAGCACCGCGTCCATCGATCCCCTGCTGGGCACGATCACCTGGACCCCCCTGGCCAACGGGCCCTTCGACCTGACCGTGCTGCTGACGGACGACGAAGGTGGGTTCGACACGGTGCTGCTGTTCGTCCTGGTGGACCCGGACGAGGACGCAGATGGCATGGGGGACGACTGGGAGGTCGAGCACGGGCTCGATCCGACCGTCGACGACACGGCCGAGGATCCGGACGGCGACGGCCGACCGAACCTGCAGGAGTTCCTGGACGGCTCGGATCCGGATGTGTTCGATGGTCCGACCGCCCCCGAACCCGAGTCTCCCCAGGACGGCACCCTGGTGACGGGGGAAGAGGTGCAGCTTCGCGCGTCGGCGGCGACCTCTCCGGTGGGCGCACCCATGACCTACCGCATGCAGCTGCTCCAGGACGATGTGGTGTTCCTGGAGGTCGGCGGCCTGCCCGAGATCGACGGCACGGCCCGGTTCCAGCTGCTCACGGAGTTCATCGAGGACGGGATCTGGACCTGGCACGTCCGGGCCGAAGATCCCTACGTCGCGGGCCCCTGGGGCACCGAGCGCACCCTGAGGGTGGACACGTTCGACGATCCGCCGCAGGGCCGCCCGGTGCTTCTGTTCCCGCGGGATGGGGACGTCATCGGCGACGAGGAACTGTCCATCCTCTTCGCCGCGACGGCGCAGGATCCCGAGGGCCAGACCCTGCTGTGGACCGCCGAGCAGATCGACGCGGATGGGGTGGTGCTGGGGAGCCGGACGCTGCCGGGCACCGCGGTCTTCGGCCCCCTCGCGACGATGATCGCGCCGAGCCTGCAAGGGTCGGGGCCCACCCGGATCCGGATCGCCGCGGAGGACCCCGGGGGCAACCGAGTGGAGTCCGCGCCGGTGAGCATCGACCTCGGCAACGCGGCGCGCCTGCGGGGGGACGTCCAGATCACCAGCCCGGACCCGGACGACGTCCTGCCCCGCGCCCCCAACGTCCAGTACCGGGTGAGGGACCTGGAGCCCGGCGGCCTGGTCCTCACCCTCGACTCGGTGCCCTCGATGGATGGGCCGAACCGGGTCGAGCTCGGGGTCGAGCTGCAGGGGGATCTCGACCGCAACATCCGCGGAGGGTTCAACCTCGCCGGCCTGGGCGAGCTCCTCCCCGCCGAAGCCCAGATCTTCGGGCTGCTCGTGGCGGAGCGGGAGAACGGCACGGCCCAGGCCCCACCCGCGATCATCCAGTTCTTCACGGACGACACGGTCCCGTCCGGCGACGCCGGGTGTGAGTCGGGCGGCTGCACCGAAGCGGGGACGAGGCGCTCGTCGTCAGGCCTGCTGGTGCTCTTGGGCCTGTTCCCCCTGGCCAGGCTGCGGCGCCACCGGAGGGCTGCCCACCGATAGGATGGCGGCATGCGCTCCGCCTTCCTCCTCCTCGGTGCCCTCCTCCTCACCCTGCCCGGCTGCCCCGGCGACGACGACGACACGGTCGCGGACGACGACGACCTGACCGCCGGGGACGACGACACCGGCGACGACGACACCGGCGACGACGACACCGGCGACGACGACTCCGGCGATGACGACTCCGCGGACGACGACGACGCCACCGACCCGCTCCCGGGCCCCATCGCGGCGCCCCAGCCGCCCCCGCCGAGCTTCCCGAGCACCATCGACACCGTGTCGATCACCATCGTCACCGCGGACCTCGCCTACGCGGGCACCGACGAGAACCAGCTCTCGGTGTGCCTGAGCGACACCGACTGCTTCTCCCTGGACACGCCCGAGCTCAACGACCACGAGCGCGGCGAGACGAACGTGCACCACTACGAGGGCACGGGCCTGCCGCGAGCGAGCGTGGACCGGGTGCAGATCCGGTCGGCGAACGGCGTGGACCGCTGGGAGCCGTCGTGCCTCGCGGTGCAGTTCGACGGCGAGCCCGTGTTCTGCAGCCCGCTCACGGGCCTGCAGTTCGGCGAGGAGTCCGACGAGCTGCAGAGCTGGACCGCGCCGAACGGGCTGAGCCTGGACTGCACCTCCTGCGACCCCGACGTGCTCACCCACGGCCCCATGATCGGCGCGCTGGAGCCCGACGGGGGCCGGATCTGGGCCCGCACCGACGCCACCCGCCTGCTGGGGCTGCGCGTGTCCGAGACGTCCGACCTCACCGACGCGGTGGTCGTGGACTGGGCGTGGACCTCGCCCCTGAACGACTACAGCGCGACCCTGCAGGTCGGCAACCTCGCCCCCGACACGCTGTACTGGTACGGCGTACAGGTGGACGGAGAGCTCAAGGGTCCCGCCCGGGAGCTGACGACGGCGCCGCCCCTGGGCGCCTCGGGCGCCATGAGCTTCGCGTTCGGGTCCTGCTCCAAGGTCGAGGATCAGCCGATCTTCGCGGTGATCGCGGCCGAGGATCCCGACTACTTCGTGTTCGTGGGGGACAACCACTACGGCAACACCGGCGTGACCGACGCGCTGCGCTGGCACTACCGCTGGTCCCTGGAGCGGCCCGAGCGCGCCGACCTGCTCGCCACCACCCCCACCATCGCCATCTGGGACGACCACGACTACGTCGGCAACAACACCGACGCCACGGGCGTGGGGCGGGACAACGCCCTGCGGGTGTTCGGCGAGTACTGGGCGAACCCCTCGGTGGGCACCGCGGCCCTCCCCGGCGTGTTCTTCCGCCAGTCCCACGGCGACGTGGACTTCTTCATGCTCGACGACCGCTACCACCGCGGCCTGGACGACTCGATCCTGGGGGCCGCCCAGCAGCAGTGGCTCATCGACGAGCTGGCCGCGTCCACCGCCACCTTCAAGCTCGTGGCCAGCGGCAGCCAGTGGACCGCAGACGGATCGAACGACAGCTGGGCCTCCTTCGTGACCCAGCGGGACGTGATCTTCGACTCGATCCGGGACGCGGGGATCGACGGCGTGGTGCTCCTGTCGGGCGACGTGCACCGCAGCGAGTTCCGGGTCATCGAGCGGGCCTCGGCGGGCGGCTACGACCTGCCGGAGCTGACCAGCTCCCCCCTGGCCAACGTGAACAGCCCCTGCCCCAACGAGGCCGAGATCCTGGCCTGCGAAGACAGCGACGACTACTTCGTCGTGGTGGACATCGACACCCTGGCCGCCGACCCCACGCTGCAGGCCCGGATGATCGACGCGAGCGGCGTCCTGCTGGCCACGTATTCCACGTCCCTGAGCGCCCTGACCGTGCCCTGACCCCAGGCCGGAGACGGGCTCCCGGCGTTTACGAACGCGTTACGGAACCCCCTCGGGCACCTCGGGTCTGTCTCCCTGCAACCGCGACGCACACCCCGTCGCCTCCAGGAGACACACCATGGGCTTCCCCTTCCGCACCCTCGTCCTTCGCACCTGCCTCGCCCTGTCCGCCGCCGCGCTGCTCGGAGGCTCCGCCGTCGCGGGCTCGGGCGCCGATCCCCGAGACCACGCGACCATCACGCAGACCCACATCGACCGGTCCGCGTTCGACGGCATGAGCCTGTACGAGAGCGACGCGGTGGCGGTGCGCGGCGAGTACGCCCCCGAGCAGACCGCCACCAACGGAGCCACCGCAGCCACCAACGGCGTGCAGGCGCGGCGCCTGGGCGCCACCTACCTCAAGACGATCCAGAAGAAGGACGGCGGCTGGGGCGCAGGCACCTGGGGCAACGCCGACGACGGCGCCCCGTCCGACGTGGCCACCGCCGCCATCGTCATCCTCGCCCTGCATCGGGACGCCGACGGCACCGACATCCACTCCGAGGCCATCAACAAGGGCGTGCGCTACGTCCTGAAGGCCATCGACGACGCCCCCCGCGACTCCGCCCGGGTCAGCACCCCGGAGAGCACGCAGCCCCAGTACAAGCTCGGCAAGCTGGTGGACACGCACATGGCCGCGATGATGCTCACCGAGCTGGCCGGAAAGCTCGACGCCGACACGAACCGGTCCATGGACAAGGGGCTCGGCCAGGTCATCGCCAAGGTCCAGCTCGCCCAGCGTGAGGACGGCTCCTTCGACGGCGACGGCTGGGCGCCGGTGCTGTCCAACTCCATCGCCGCTACATCGCTCATGCGCGCCCGGGACCAGGGCGTGGCCATCGACATGAAGGTCCTCGAGAAGTCCGAGGCGTACCAGGCGGGCCAGGTCAGCGGGGACGGCACCTTCGACACCAGCACCGGCGCGGGGGTCGAGCTGTACTCGGTGGCGAGCACGCTGCGCACCAACTCCATGGCCAAGAAGCGTGAAGGCTCGGTGAACCAGGCCGCCGCCGAGCGCGCCTCGGACGCCTCGGTGAGCCGCGTAGCCGCGGACGCGACCGGCCTCATGACGGGCTTCGGCTCCATCGGCGGCGAGGAGATGCTGGGCTACATGATGATCAGCGACACGCTGGCCGAAGAAGACGACCAGAAGGCCTTCAGCACCTGGGACGACAAGGTCGGCGCGTACCTCGTGGGGATCCAGAACGCCAACGGCAGCTGGGCCGGCCACCACTGCATCACGAGCACCACGTTCACCACCGCGGCGGCCGTGATGACCCTCGGGTCGGGCGACTGGGCGAAGCGCCAGGCCGCGCTGGTGACCGACGGCGAGGGCCCGAAGAAGGGCTGAGTCCGCGGTACCCTCCCCGCGATGACCCAGCCCCTCACCACGCGGCGGTCGGTGCTCACCGCGCTGGCCGCCGCGTCCCTCACCCTCGCCGGGTGCCCGCGTCGCCAGACCCCCGAAGAGGCCCTGCGGGCCCGGGCCCGGGACGCCGTGCAGCGCGGGGTGGCGTGGCTGGTGGGGCAGCAGGACTCCGGCGGCCGCTTCCCCTCCAGCACCTACGGCTTCCTGTCGGGCGGCGAGTCCCTGACGCCGTTCGCGCTGACCGCGCTGCTGACCCTGCCCCCGGACGCGCTGGCGGACATCGCCACGCCGGTGCAGCGCGCGCTCCGCGCCATCGCCACGATGCCCGACACGAGCGGCGCCATCGGCTTCGGCGGGGTCGGGCCGGACTACCCCGTCTACGCCACCGGGATGGGCGCCTTCTGCCTCGGCCAGGTGCGGCCCGCGGGCTGGGAGCAGGCCGTCGCGCCCATGCTGGCGTGGCTGCGCACCCAGCAGTTCTCGGGGCCCCAGTGGCGCGCGCACCCTGCGCTGGGGGGCTTCGGCATGGGCTGGACCACGGAGCCCGAGCCGCCCAACGCGGGCCACGTGGACCTGTCCATGAGCCGACGCGCCATCGAGGCGTTCCGCGCCTGCGGCGTGCCCGACGGCGACCCGACGCTGCGCCTCGCCAACCGGTTCCTGGCCCGGTGCCAGGCCCAGGACGGCGGCTTCCTGTACTCCCCGGTGGAGGTGGCGCTCAACAAGGGCCTGGTGATCGGCGACGTCCAGCAGTCCTACGGCAGCGCCACCGCCGACGGGCTGCTCGCGGCGTTCGCGGTGTGGGGTCCCGGCTGGCCCGACCTGAGCCCCCGCCCTCCGATGATCGAACGGGCCCTGCTGCGCCTGAGCGCCCTGCACCGCGTGGACGAGAACCCCGGCGTGCGGGGCGGACCCATGGAGCCCTTCGCCGTGGCCATGCGGGGCTCGTACCGGGCGGCCGCGGCGCAGGTGTTCCGGGTCGCCGGGGGCCCCGACGGTTGGCGCGCGCCCCTGATGGAGGCGGTGCTCGCGGAGCAGCAGCCCGATGGGCGCTGGCAGAGCGAGAGCCCCCTGCAGAAGGAGGACGACCCGCTGGTGGCGACCGCGTTCGCCGTCACGGCGCTGAACCACGCGCTGCCCTGAGGGCTCCCCGCTAGATCCGGGCCCGCAGCCAGTCCTCGAAGTCCTCGTCCGCGGCGTGAGCGACCAGCTCGGGCAGGGGGATCCGCTCCGCCAGCCAGAGCACCGCCGCCTGGTAGCGCGCGTACGAGCCGTCCCCCGTGAACCGCGCCGCCGCCAGCGCGTCGTCCAGGGATCCGATGACGACCTCGATCCCCAGCTCCTGGCCCGCGATGACGGTGGCGAAGCCCTCGAAGAACCAGCTCGGCCCCATGGCGTCCTCGTCTCCGTCCAGGATCCGCACGTGCAGCCGGTGGGCGATCTCGTGGGCCAGGAGCCGCGTCCAGGCCTGCTCCCCCGCGGCGTACACCGGCTGGAGCCGCGCGAACTCCGCGGGGCTCACCACCAGCAGCACCCGCTCCTCCAGCCCCGCCACGAGCCCCGAGGCCACCAGGGGCGTGTCGCCGGGCAGCCCGTGCAGCGCCAGCACCCGCTGCCACAGCGCGGTCTGCGTGTCATGGACCTCGAAGCGGTCCCAGAACGGCTCCGCCAGGTGCCGGGCCCAGCCTTGGGCGGTGGCCGCGTCCCGGACCATGCCCAGGGCGGCAACCGCCTGCATGCGCTGGCGCGAGTCGGGGGTGGTGCCGCCCCGGTCGCCGCCGGCACGACC
>CALAGR010000220.1 GCA_937891735.1 uncultured Pseudomonadota bacterium
TGGGCCACCAGGCGAGTGCGCGGCGTGCTGCCCCGACAGGTTTCCGTACATCCCCGTGCCCAGGGCTCCGGGCACGGCCACGCCGGGCGGCGGCCCGGGAGGCAGGCCGCCCAGGGGGCCGGGCGGATGGGTGTCCTGCCCCGGAGGGGTGGATCGGACGACGGTGGACTCGCTGCCCGGGGCGGGAAGGGGGTGGCCCGCAGGTGCGCTGGAGGGGACCTGCCCCTTCGCGAACGCCACGGTGCGGTCCGGATCCACAGCCGCCTGGGGGGCGCCGGGCCGGGGGATCCGCACCCGCAAGGCCACGTCACAGAACGTGATCAGGTCACCGTCCTGCACGTAGACGCGCTCGATGGGCCGGTCGTTGAGGTAGGTGACGTTGACGGTGCCGAGGTTCTCGAGGACCAGCTGGTCGCCCTGCCAGATCAACTCGCACTGCTGGCGGCTGACGTGCGGGGAGGTGACCTGCAGCTGGCAATTGGAACCACGTCCAACGAGGATGTTCTCCTCGCGGTGCTCGTAGGTCTCGCCGACCGATGGGCCAGCGAGGACTTCAACCAAGACCCGGCGTGTCACATTCATCCCTGCAGGTCGTTACACAGTACCAGTCGCCCACCCCCGACGCGCGCGGAGGGACTGGGGAGGAGGCATGGGCCGGTGTCTCCCAGGCTGGGAGTCCGCGAGCGCATGAGGGCTAGAACAGCTCGCCTCGGATCGAGCGGATCAGGATGGATCCGAACAGCGTCAGCAGGACCGCGCCGACGATGAACAGCAGCGGCACGATCATCTTGACGGGGGCTTCACCGGCGAGCTTCTCGGCGCGCTGGCTTCGCTTCAGCCGGATCGCGCCGGCCTGGATGCGCAGGATGTTGGTCAGGGGCGTGCCCATCTGCTCTGCCTGCACCACCGAGCTCACCAGACCCGACACGTAGTCCGAGGGGATGCGGTCCTTGAGGTTGATGAGCGCGTCACGGCGGGTCGTGCCCATCTTCACTTCCTGCAGGACGTACCGCATCTCCTCCACCAGCGGGCTGCTGGTCGAGTCCTTGTTGACGATCCGCTCCAGGGAGCTGTTGAAGTCCAGGCCCGCGCCCACGGACAGCGCCAGCACGTCGAGCATGTACGGCAGGTCCTTGTTGATGCTGGTGAGCCGGGTCATCACCTGCTCGTCCAGATACATCACAGGGAAGTACCCGCCGAACATGGCGGCCACGAAGCACAGGGGCAGGCGGGGAGCGCCGGTGACGCTGGTGTTGAAGAAGAAGGCCAGCGCGAAGAAGGACATGGCCGACACGCACAGGAACGCCAGATATTCGTCGGGGGTGAACCCTCCGAGGTGTCCGGCTCGCGCCAGCCGGTCCTTGAGCCCCGCCCGCAGGTTCGTGATCGGAAGCATCTCGGCCCAGAAGGTGAACACCTTGAGCACCTGGATCAAGATCCGGTAGATCGGCGAGCTGCGCTCCAGCTGGTAGCGCTTGTTGCTCAGGTAGCCGCGCTCGGGAGCCGCGCCTCGGTACGTCTCGTCCGGGAAGAACCCGATGCCGAACAGGAACACCGCGCTGACGGCGAGGAGCCCGGCGAAGATGCTGATGAGGGTGCTGCTGGACACGCCGGCCTATACGTCCACGGAGACGATCTTGCGGATCATGAAGATCCCCACGATCTCCAGGATCGCGATGAAGAACAGGATGATCCAGCCAATGGGGTCCTCCCAGAGGGGCTCCACCATCGTCGGATCGACCTTGTAGATCATCACCGCCATGCCCACCGGCAGGGCCCCCAGGACCCAGGCCTGCAAGCGGCCCTGGGCGGTCATCGTGGCGATCTTGTCCTCGAGCACCCGGATCGCGCGGATCGCCTCGGCGGTGTCTTCGAAGACCTGCGGCAGGTTGCCACCGGCGACCCGGGCGACCTGGATCGAGGTGATCACGAGGTCCAGGTTCTTGCTGCGGCACCGCTCGGACATGTTGTTCATCGCCTCATCCAGGGTCAGGCCGAGCCGGTGCTCCTTGAGCATCAGGCCGAACTCCTGGTTGATGGGCGGTGAGGTGTTGTCCACGAGGATCCCGACGGCCTGGGGCAGGGTCAGGCCCGCTCGGAGCGAGTTGGACATGGAGATCAGCCCGTCCGGGAGCTGCTCCTCGAGGCGCTCGAGGCGCTTGCGCTTGGCCTTGCTCAGCGAGAACCAGGGGAAGATGCCGACCAGGAAGGCAACCAGGAACCCGTTCACGGGTCCGAGCAGCCAGCTGATGATCAGGAAGAAGAACGTGGCGACGCCGACGTGCGTATAGAAGTACTTCTTCGGGTCCGTGCGCGAGTAGATCGCGTCCAGCGCCAGATGCAGCCGCTCGAGGTAGCTGCGCTCGAACCGCTTCCAGCCGGTGATGAACTGGGGCCCGTTGAGCCACGACACCAGGAAGACGATCGCCGCGATCGCCAGGGAGATGAGCGCCAGGACGGTGCTTGCGGAGGTCACAGGAAGTTCCCGTCCGCGATGAGTCCCGAGTTGATGAGGTCCGGGATGAAGCTCGGGATGTAGCCCGTCAGCACGATCTCGCCGACGACGTGTCCGTCCGGATCGATGCCCCGCTGCTGGAACTTGAAGATGTCCTCCAGGTGCAGACGCCCGTCGTCGTCCATGCCCACGCACTCGGTCACGTGGGTCACACGCCGGGTGCCGTCGCTGAACCGGCTCTGCTGCACGATGACGTGGATCGCCGAGGCGATCTGCTCGCGGATCGCCTTGATGGGCAGGTCCATGCCGGCCATCAGCACCATCGTCTCGAGCCGCGCGATCATGTCCCGGGGCGAGTTGGCGTGTCCGGTGGTCAGGCTGCCGTCGTGCCCCGTGTTCATGGCCTGGAGCATGTCCAGGGCCTCACCGCCACGGCACTCGCCGACGACGATCCGGTCCGGGCGCATGCGCAGGGAGTTCTTGACCAGCTCGCGGATCGCGTACTCCCCCTTCCCTTCGAGGTTCGCGGGCCTCGTCTCGAGGCTGACCACGTGGTCCTGGGGAAGCCGAAGCTCGGCCGCGTCCTCGATCGTGATGATGCGCTCGGAGTTGGGGATGAAGCTGCTCAGGCAGTTCAGGAGCGTCGTCTTTCCGGAGCCCGTGCCGCCGGAGATGATGATGTTCTTGTGCCCGAGCACGCACTTCTCGAGGAAGCCGGCGATCTGCTCGTTCACGGAGCCGAAGCGGACCAGATCCACCATGCGCAGCGACTTCTTGCCGAACTTGCGGATGGTGATGCACGGGCCCTTGATGGCGAGGGGCGGGATGATCGCGTTGACGCGGCTGCCGTCCTTGAGGCGGGCGTCCACCAGCGGGGAGCTCTCGTCGATGCGTCGGCCCAGGGGCGTGATGATGCGCTCGATGACGGCGAGCACCGCCTCATGGGACGTGAACGTCTTGCCCGTGAACTCGATGCGGCCGTTCCGCTCCACGTAGAGCTGATCCTTGTTGACGACCATGATCTCCGTGATCGAGTCGTCATCCAGGAAGTCCTCGAGCGGTCCCAGGCCGAGGGCCTCGTCCAGCACCTCCTTGACCAGCAGGTCGCGGTCGATCGTCGGATCGAGGTCCGCTTCGAGCTCGGCGATGATGTCGTACAGCAGGTTGCGGGCGCGGTCCCGAAGCTCCTCTTCGGCCACCTTGGCCATGTCCAGGGTCTTGAGGTCCATGTACTGGAGCAGGCGTCGATGGACCCGCCGCTTCAGATCGACGGGCGCGGACTCGCCGCCGTAGTAGTTGACGGCGTCCACGTCGCGAGCGGGCACCGGCAGCATGTCGCCGTGGGTCTGCTGGTGAACCACCAGGGCGTTGCCGTGATCGTCGGTGGCCCCACCCTGGTGGTGGGCGTCCTGCTGGTAGTGGTCGGCGCCGTACCGGTCGGCTTCGTACCCTGCCGCGTGGCCCGGATCGCCGCCGTGGGCGGGCACGACCGCCTCCTGGTCGTAGTACTCCGCCGGGTACTGGCCCTGGGCCGCGGCCTGCTGGCGGTTGTACTCGTCCCACGCCTGCTGGAGCTGGGCCTCGGTGTAGACCGTCAGGACCACGTTGCCGATCCCGACCCGATCCCCGGCGTTCAGGATCTGCTTGCCGAACACCCGCTCGCCGTTGACGTAGGTCCCGTTGGTGGACCGGTCCGTCAGGGTGACGGCGTGCTCGCCGACCAGGAACTCAGCGTGGTAGCGCGAGACCTCCATGTAGGGAAGCACCAGCTCGTTGCTGCCTTCCCGCCCCGCGCGGATGTGGGTCGCCTCGAAGTCCGCCTGGACTTCGCGCTGGCTCTCCGGATCCCGATAGACGACGCGAATCACTCAGGCTGCTCCTAGAACTTTGTCTCTGCGGCGTCGTAGATGTCCAGGGTCTCGCGGATCTGCTTGCGCATCGAACGACGGTCCGCATCCAGAAGCACCGGCGTCAGGACGATGATCCCGTCGGTGTCGCCCTTCTGGAAGGCGCGGGACCCGAAGAGCACCCCGATGCCAGGGATCTGCGACAGGCCCGGCAGGCCGGTGATGGCGCGCCCGTTCTCCCGACGCAGGAACCCGCTCAACGCGAACGACTCCCCTTCCCGCAGCTGCACGTGCGCCTTCTGCTTCTGGGTGTTGATCGAGGGCACCAGGCCGCCCAGCTCGAGCTGGCCGACGGTGCTGAACTCCACCTGGACGAGCAGATCGATGTCGCCGTCGTCGTCGATCAGGGGGGTCGCGATGACGACCAGCCCGACCTCCTTTTCGTGGTAGCTGACGTTGCCGGTGAGGTTGTTGCTCGTCGTGAAGATGAGGGTCTTTCCGCGGTGGAACTCGACCTCCTCACCGGACACGGTGGTGAAGAAGTCCTTGTCCAGCACCCGGCGGACGTCGGTCTCCTGGGAGAAGTCCAGCAAGTCGTCGGGGACCCGCGTCACGCCCAGCGGATCGGTGACGCCGCCCAGGCCGAACTGCACGTAGTTCAGGGTGTCCAGGACCAGCCGGATGGGACCGTTGCCGCTCCAGTCGATTCCGATGTCGTGCTTCTGGTTGCGGTTGACCTCGAGGATCTGGAAGTGCAGCTGGATCTGGGCCTTCTTGACGATGTCCCGCTCGTCGAGCAGCACCAGGGAGTACACGTCCGCGGGGTTGGACGTCACGATCCCCTGCACGCGCTCGTAGTCGTCGCGTCGCTTGACGAGGCCGTCGATCACCACGCGCTCGCCGGAGGTGAGCACCTCGACCCCGGGCACGTCGATGAGCAGGGTCTCGATGTCGCGGCGCAGCCGCTCCACGTCGCCGAGCACCGTGATGTCGTAGTCGACCTCGCCGACCGTGAGGCTGGAGTAGCCCGGCCGCACCGCGAACACGACGATCTTGTCGTCCTGCTGCTTCGCCTCGATCACGTTGGGGTTGCCGACGGAGACGGTGCGGATCCGGCCCAGGAAGATGGTGATGGACTCACCGACCCGCAGGACCTTCTCGATCCCCGCGTGGGCGTCACGCACCGCCAGCCCCTGTACCGCCAGCACCGTGCTGATCGCCATCAGCAGGCTCAGGAACCTCACGGTCCACCGCGTTGAATTCTGCACGTCCGTCTGCGCCTCCTCGGTGCGGCTCAACGCCGCCTCTTCGCACCCGGGGTGAGAATCGTCACGCCCTCGTCCCGCTTTGCCTGGATCCGCGCCCGCACCTTCGGCTGGAAGATGTCGGCGAAGTTCTTGCCGGACAGCTCCATCTCGGTGTTGACGTCCTCTTCGTTGCGCATGGTGATGGACAGCTCGCCCCGATCCTGCGCGAACACGAGGAGCTCGGCCTCCTCCGGGGTCACCAGGACCGTCACCGTGTCCACCCGGGCGCGGCCCCGTCCCGCGGGGCCTGCATCCCCCCCGGCGCGGCCAGAGCCCAGCTGCGCGCCCACCGCGAGCACGGTGACGTTCTGCAGCAGGGTGACCGTCTCGACGTCTCCCTCGCCCGGCTTCTGGAAGGTCCCGAGGATGTCCACGTGGTCCTTCGGCCTGAGTAGACCGCCGAAGCTGGTCACCCGATCCACGGGCAACGCCAGCGCGCGCATCTTCTCGGAGATGACGCGGGAGAGCTTCGCTTCGCTCTGGGTGGACGCCAGATCGGTGGTCAAGATGGCGTCGCCCTTCTTGACCGAGTACGACGTCGTCTGCCCGATGATGTCGTCCGCCAGGAGCTTCGACATGAACCGGGGGGGCAGATAGTTCTGGGGGTACTCGCGGACCATGAGCATGGACCGCTCGATGATCGTGAAGGAGGCGATGTCCTCCTTCGCCACGAGGATGGGCACGCGCTTTCCGGCGACGCCCAGTTCCTCTGCGAGGTTGGCTTTGTACAGCTGCATCAGCACGACCGCCAACAAGGCGAGGATGCCGGAGAAGAGAAGTACGATCTTGCGGTTCACTTTGCCGCTGCCCTTCCGGGCGGGGCCGCACCCCGCCCCTTCATCGCACAACCCAGCCGTAAACGTCGTCCGGGGGTCTGCCTCGGTGCGTCGGCGAGTCTACAACAAAGCCTGGGTCGGCGCCGACGAGGGCGAGACACAGGCATGCGACGAACCGATGATGAGATGGCGCGACAGACTCAGCCGCGCCGGTAGATCACGATGGTGGAGGTCACCCAGCCGTGGGTGGTCTGCTTCAACGACACGTACGCCTCGCGGTCGTCCTTTGCGAACAGCATCGCGGGAGGCGCTTCCTCCTGCTCCTCCATCAGCTCCTTGCCGTCGAGGACACGGGTGGAGACGCCCCATCCGTCCGTCTGCATCTCGGACATGAAGTGCGCCTGCACCGACGGCACGTCCCCCGGGCCCCGGTAGACGATGATCGAGTAGTCCCGGCCGAACTGCTCCTGGCCGAACGTGACCATGCGGAAGCTATCCCGGGGGCGCTGGATGTCGTCGATGTCGTAGCCCGGAGCGTCCTTGCCCTTGCGGGGACGCAGCGAACGCTGGTCGAACTCCTTGTCGGGCCACACGTTCAGGTACTGGGAGCCACCGCCCGCCTGGTCGAAGGCGACGACGATCTTGGGGTCGCCCAGGTCGCCGACCTTGCGGCTGGCGTCGTACGCCTGAAACCGGGTCTTCATGTCCGTGGCCCAGTCGGCTTCGCCCTCGCGCCCCGTGACGATCGTGGCGAACGCGCCCCAGCTCTCCCCTTCCAGGCGCACGTAGCGCTCGTTCATCAGGCGCTCGGTCTCGTCGATCCGGCGGGCGTGCTCGGCGCGGTCCGTCGGGTCCTTGACGTACTGCAGCAGGTGCTTCTTCGTGGCGTCGTCGGCGAACGGCCGAGTGTCGCCCTTGTACAGGTTCTCGTAGTAGTCCAGCAGCTGGCCCACCGGCTTGTCCGAGCTGTACTGCGTGTAGTACATCGTGTTGCCGTTGAGGAAGACCTCGTTGACGTCCCCCTCGTTGACTCGCAGCTGCATGTGGGCCGGCACGCCCTCGAGGCTTCCGCCGCCATCGAGGAACCACTCGGCGAGCGCGTCCGGCGGCTCCGGCGTCATGAAGTGCCCGAAGGCAAAGACGCCCCCTGCCAGGGACAGGATGAGGGAGACGCGCAGGCCCTTGCGGACCACGGTGCGGAAGCGTTCGGACATGATGATCTCCTCCGGCCTCAGTACTGGCTGAGCGCGTAGCTGGACCAGGCGAACAGCCCGGTCTTGACGGCCATGATCTGCAGGTCGCCGTAGGTCTGCTTCTTGTGCCACGAGCCGCCGCTGACGAAGTGGCGGCTTCGCACGTGCGTGCCTCCGGGCAGGGTCTCGTCCAGGATGCTGTTGGGGGCGTAGGTGGCGCCCACCTCGTATCCGCGGGTCTGGCTCGCCATGGACATCAGCGGGCTCAGCAGGCTGAAGAAGTTCAGCGGGCCGCTGCTCGGGAAGTTCTCGTTGGCGGCGCTGGGGTCGGACGCAGGATCCATCGGGGCGAGCTCGTTGAACTCAGGGTTGTTGTCGGTCATCGGGTAGTAGACCTGGACCCGCGCGAGGATCGTGTCGTCCTCCATGCCCGTCTCCGCCACGTTGGCGGCGGACCACGCCATGTAGCGGGCCGCCATGTGGCAGTTGATCTTCAGCTCGAAGGCCTTCCCGAACCAGAGGATCCCTTCGATCATCAGGAGCAGCACGAAGACCCAGATGACGAACTCGGCCATGGCCTGGCCGGCTGCTGACTGGGGCCGTGATCGGCGCAGGCGTGGGATGCGCAGCATGTCCAGCTCCTAGTGAACGATGATCTCGTCGACGGCGCCGCCGAGGGATGAGAGGGCGTTGACGAGGCCACTGGCGCCGCCTGCGGCGGACTCCGAGGTGCTCGGGGTCCCGCTGATGAATCCGCCGGCCGCGTTGGCGACGTCCGAGCCCAGGCTCACCGGCGACAGGTGGGTGCGCCAGTGGGGGCTGAACAGCCCGCCATCCTCGTGGGGGTTGTAGATCTGCGCCTGGGCCACGGTGATCATCCCGACCGTGTCCCCGTAGGTGTTCGCGAACACCGTGGGGATGAAGCGGGCGGCGATGTCGTCCGGCGTCTTGTAGGCGAAGCCGTAGTAGTTCTTGTTGTCTTCCCAGTCGTCCGTGAGCTTGTAGGGCTGCACGTTCGGGTTCCCCGAGTCCAGGAAGGCGAAGAAGGCGCCCAGGTAATAGAACGGGTTGGGGATCGAGAAGGGCTCGTCGTCACACCACACGCCGCACCACCACGGCGCCTCGACGCCGAAGTTCACGCTGGCGGGGCCGAAGCTGCCGCCGCACATGACCGCGTAGCGTGCCCAGACGGCCAGGATGAACATGATGTTCGTGAAGTGGTACGGCGCCTTGCTGGCCCAGAAGCCGTGGTACGGGATCTGCAGCTCACCCCACAGCGGACCGCCCAGGCCCACCGAGCTCAGCAGGCTCGAGGCGATGTCCCGCAGGTCGCCGGCGTAGGAGAACCCGGAGATCTCGTTCGCGGCGGTCATGATCGAGCCGAAGGCGCTGTACTGCACCTCGTCGTAGCCGCCGTCCTGGACCCCGGACATGGTGCAGGCGCACAGGTCGGTGAGCTCGCCCTGTTCCTGGGGGATGGACGGTGGATACAGGATCCCGAACGCCGCGCCGTTGGTCATGGCGATGCGCACCGACTCGATCTCTGCGACCCAGGGGAAGAGGTTGTCGACGTTCTGCTCCACGTCGGACAGCGTCTCCATGATGTCCCAGATGAAGTCCTCGTCGTCCTCGGTCTCCCAGAGCACCGGGTACAGCTCGAAGCTGTCGATCGACGCGTCGATGGGGATCTGGATCTGGCCCGTCATCGCCGCCACCACGCCCCAGAACGCGACGATGGCGGGAGACATGAGCAGCGCCGTGAGGGCCGTCCAGAAGACGGCCTTCATGAAGATCTCCTCGGCGAGCAGCATCGCCATGAAGATGTTCATCATCGAGTTCAGGTTCATCGCCCGGACGATCCAGGTGCTGCCCGACAGCACCGACGCATCGGCCGCGGACTGGACCTGGATCTTGTCGTGGATGAGCGCCCCGCTGTTGATCACCATGAAGGTGAACGACGCGAGCAGGAACAGGATGAGCGCGATGTAGACGATGGACTGGCCGCCCTCATCGGTGTGCACACCGGTGATCCTGGCGCGGACTCGTTCCATGAGGCTGTTGTGCTTGTTCATGGCTAGAAGTCCCAGAAGCCGGTGATCGGCGGGTTTCCGGTCTCACCCTCGAGGGGCAGGACCGACGTCGCGCGAATGAAGGTGTACTGGCCAGGCAGGTTCAGGCTGAAGAACGGCGGGATCGACAGGATGCTCCAGTCGTCTCCGATGAACCGGTTCACCAGGGGGATCGACAGGTAGAACCGATGTCTGACGAGGACTCCGACGTCGTTCTCGTCAGGCCAGTTCCAGCTCACCTGGCCGCTCTGTTCGACGTACCCGTTCTCGTCGGCCTTGTACAGGACCACCTCCGTGGCGAAGGTGCTGAAGGCGAACCTCTGCAGGGCCGAGTCCACGTACTCGCCGGCGATGCCGAAGGCCGACATCATCTGGGAGAACGCGCTGAAGGCGTTCGCGATGATCGCGCCTACGAAGGGCAGCCCGCCGAGCACCACCGACGCCCGGGGCGAGATGGGAATGCACGCCATGGCTGCCGCCTGCTGGATCTTGTCGAGCTTCTCGCCGCCGTCGAGGTTGATGGAGTGCTTCGCTTCGCCGCCCTGCTCGCTGGGGATGTAGACCACCGCCGCCCGGGCCGCGGCGAAGGCGGCGTAGGTCACGACGTTCTTGGCCTGGTACATCAGCGCGAGCTGCATGAGGATGAGGGTCGTGATGAGCACGATGGGGAAGCTGATGGCGAACTCGGTCATGGCCTGACCGCGGGTCCCCATGGCCATCGCCGGTCGGCGGGCCGAGCCCCGGGCGAAGCGCAGCAGCGAGGCAGCGAAGCTCCACAGGAGCTTGCCGCAGGCGAACAGGGCCGCGGCGCCGAGCAGGCCGTACAGGACGACGTCGAGGTTGTAGAGCGGACCCACCAGGGGCGTGGAGCGCTCGTAGGCAGCGGCCATGTGATCGCCGAGCAGGGCCGCGCTCTCGCGTCCCCAGGTGCTCTTGCCCGCCGCCGCGGACAGGACCACGGCGAGCCCGACGAAGCTGCTCGTTGCGAGGGCGATGCGGAATCCCTTGGCGGTCATGTCCCCTGCCTCCGTTCGTGTCTCACAGGTCGATGCCGAGGATGGAGCTGACGCCCCGGTACTGCTCGACCAGGGCCCAGGCCCAGCCGCCGACGATGGCGACGCCGAGGGGGAACTTCTCGCTGTTCTCCGCATCCAGGGACTCGGTCTCCAGAAACGGGATGAGCGAGGTGTACATGAAGCGCCACATGTTCTTCAGGGACGCCAGGAGCTTGCCCTTCCAGATCATGATCGCGAGCGCCATCGCGCCCGACAGCAGCCCCATGTAGAGCAGCCCCAGCACCGTGACGCCGAGGCCGGTCAGGGCGCCCAGGGCCCCCGCCAGCTTGACGTCTCCGCCGCCGATGCCGCCGAACATGAACCCCAGGAAGAGGACCCCGAAGCCCAGGCCGCAGCCCAGCACCGACGAGATGACCTGGTCGGTGCCTCCTGCGGCGTACGCCAGCGCCACGCCCAGGAACACCGCCGGGTACGTCAGGGCGTTCGGAATCACGCCCTTCCGAAGGTCGGTGTAGAGCGCGCTTGCCATGACGGCTGCGCTGGCGCCAAGGGTCAACATCTCAGGGAGCTCCAAAGCCGCGTTTCCTCGTTCTTTGGGGGTCGGCGGCCGTCCGAGGGGGTGGTGGGTCTCCGGCCCACAGAACCGGAGACCCGACCGGGGCCGAACTACATGTTGCTGTCGACGTTGTCGATCTCGGTGTCAGCCGTCTCGAAGAGGCCCTTGATCTTGCCGCCGAAGGACACCGCGATGGCGATGCAGACCACGGCGATGGCCACGAGGATGATGACGTACTCGGTCATTCCCTGGCCACGCTCGTCGCGGTGGATGCGGGAGATGGCGTCACGGGCGGAGTTCTGCAGGAGGGACAGGTTGCGAGCGATCATGTTCGGTCTCCAGGGTGGAAAGGGTCGTTCACGGAATCGGGAGCGAGATCCAGGTGGCAAGGAATGCGTAATAGCGCTCGAATGCCTCCTGGAGGGCGCCCATCACGGGGATGAGCCCGATGAACACCGCGACGACCAGGACGATGTACTCGGTCATGGCTTGACCGACCTGCCTGGTCCACGTGCGGGGCTCGGTGCGGAGGAGCTTCATTGCGCGGTCCTTCCCGAAGGATTGCCGGTCGAGTTGATTGTCTTCAACTGTCTCCGGCACGGAAAAGCTAGCGGGCCCCATCGAGTTGCGTCAACGAATTGTTCGGGTTCTCTTTGCATTTCCTTGACAGAGCGGCCTTGAAGCCCGGCTTTCCCCAGCAGTTCTCGGCGGTTGGGTCGTTGTCAAACGTTGATGACGGGCATGTTGTGGATCTGTGATCCGATCCGCGCCATGGAAAAAGCCGCCAACCACGACGCGCTATCCTCGGCCCGTGGCCATCCAGAACCTGACCCGGGGAACGACCCTCGCGACCCACGAACGCTGGGCGGTGACGGTCGAGCAGCGCACGCGGGGCCTGCTCGACAGCGACGGCCTCGCCCCCGGTGAGGCGCTGGTGATCTCGCCGTGCAACAGCGTGCACATGTTCGGGATGGCCTTCGCCCTGGACGTCGTGTTCGTGGACCGGGACCGGCGGGTCGTGCGGGTGGTTCCGGAGCTGCAGCCCCGGCGCTTCACCAGGATCCATCTGCGCGCGCGGCACACCGTGGAGCTCCCCGTGGGGGTGATCGCGGCCAGCGGGACGTGCCCCGGGGACCAGCTCGACCTGGGGACCATCCCGGAGGCGGCCCGCGGCGTCAGCTCCCTGGCCCTGGCGGTGGCGGCCCTGGTGGCCGCGGTGGGGCTGCTGATCCTGCTGCAGCGCACGCTCTGACCCCCTCGCGGGCGGTGCGCTACTCGACCTCGAAGACCCAGACCCGGCGCCAGGACTGATCAGCGGCGGAGCGCTGCCCCTGGGACACGAAGGCCACCCGCACCCGGCCCCGCTCGTCGGCGGTCACGTCGGCCTCTGCGTTGTTCACGGTGCCCGTGTCCAGGACGACGACCCGCCCCGAGGCGACCTCCACGAGCACCACCGGGTCGCCCGCGTTGGCGTCGTTCAGGACGGTCGCGATCCTGCGTCCGTCGGGCGTCCACGAGGGTCCGCGCCGCTCGTTGGGGATGACGTTCTCGACGATCTTCTGGGGCACCCCGTCCCCGCTCGCCGCCGCGACGTACAGGTCGAACCGGGTGCGGTCCTCCTTGAGGTGGTTGCTGTAGAACGCGATCCGACGGCCATCGGGAGACCACGAGGGCTTGAGCTGGGTGGCCTTCCAGGAGGTCAGGGCCCGGTCGGTGCGCTCGGGCCGGGCCGGATCGTCGATCACCCGGATGTTGGCGCCGTCCTCGCTCATCGCGGCGTAGGCGAGCCCGCCCGTGGATCCGAACGCCGCGTAGAACTCCAGGCCGTCGCCCTGGGTGAGGCGGACGGGGGCGCGCTCGAGCTCGAAGATGTCGAGCAGGTACAGGTCCCCCTCCCCGGTCCGCGCCGACGAGAACACGAGGCTGCGGGAGTCCTTGGAGAAGACCGCGCCGCCCTCCTTCTCGTCGGAGCCGATGGGCACGGTGACGCCGCTGACATAGATGTCGAACTCGTCCTTGGTCCCCGAGCTGGCGAAGGCGTACAGCCCGGCCCGGCTCGACCACGCGAACTCGTGGTTGACCTGCTTTCGCTCCCGGAAGCGATCACCGAGGCCGCCCGACGACGCCGGGGGCGTCACCACGACCTCCCGGCCGGCCTTCACGTCGAGCAGGTACAGGTCGGTCACGCGGGCCTGCGGCGAGGTGACCTCGTAGGCGATCTGGCTGCCGTCGGGCGACCAGAGCGGGTTGATGGCGTTGCCATCGCGAACCGGCGAGACAGCGCGTGCGCCGGCCGAGGCCACCGTGGGCACGGACAACAGGAGCACCGCAAAGAGCGACAAGCGCGACAACATCAAGACTCCAGGGCCGGTGTGCGGCCATGGCAGGCGAGTCGATGACCCGATCCCACAGTGACCAGTTCCGGCGCGGCCGAGGAGCAGCGGGACCACAGGTCCGTGCCCGGTTGCACCGCATGACAAGCAGAAGCGTAACGGCAGCCGGCAGGAGCGTGCGCCCGGCGGGCTGCGGAGATCGGCGCTTCGTCGCGGCCCAGGCCGGTGGACAGAAGCCTCTGGGTGTACGGATGACCGGTCTGTCCCGCGGCGCGCGGGTCCAGATGATCGGCCGGCATCTCTTCGACGATGGATCCTCGATACATGACCAACACCCGGTCGGACACGTATCGCACGACATCCAGCTCATGAGAAATGAAGATCCACGCCTGATCGGGCCGCCGCGCCTCCAGCATGACCTGCAGGACGTCCGCCTTGACCGACGCGTCCAGGCCCGCGGTGGGCTCGTCGGCGATCACGAGATCCGGGTCCGGCAGCAGGCAGCGGGCCACGCCGATGCGCCGGCGCTCCCCGCCCGACAGCTCGTGAGGTCTGCGGTCTCCCCGGCCCTGCAGGCGGAACCGGGCGAGGGTCTCCTCGATGACCCGGCCCGCGTCGGCCCGCAGATCGGGGCGGTGCAGCCAGATGGTCTCGGCGAGGTGCTCGACGACCGTCATCCCCGGGTTCAGGGACGCGGAGGCCGACTGGTAGACCATCTGCATTCGGCGTCGGGCGGCCCGCAGCTGGGTGGCGTCCAGCGCCCGCAGGTCCGTGTCGCCCAGGTGCAGCGCTCCGTCCTGGGGCTCCACGATGCGCAGCAGGACCTTGCCCAGGGTGGTCTTGCCGGAGCCCGACTCCCCCACCAGCCCCACGATCTCGCCGGGCTGGATCTCCAGATCGATGTCGTCCACGGCCACCACCGGCGGCCCCCCGGGGGTGCTGCTGGGGAAGGTTCGACGCAGGCCCCGCGCGCGCAGGATGGGCGTGCTCACGGCAGGACCGCCAGGGCGTGACAGGCGACGCGGTGGGCCGGCTCGATGTCCAGCAGGGATGGATCGAGGGTGGCGCACAGCGCCTGCAGGGCCTCGGTCCCGGCCCGGCGCGCGCCACAGCGGTGCCGGTAGGCGCAGCCCGCAGCCAGCTCGGGATCCACGACGATCTCCGGTGGCACCGCGCCCTCCTCCAGGGCCCGCACCCGCTCCTGCAGCTCCCGGGAGTACGGATGGCGGCCCGGTCCCGGATCGAAGTACGCAGACCGGGGCCCGTCCTCGATGAGCCGCCCGCGAAACAGCACGAGCACGCGATCCGCGATGTGGCGGACCACCGCGAAGTCGTGGGTGATGAGCAGCAGCGTCATGCCCCGCTCCCGCTGCAGGCGCATCAGCAGGTCCAGGACCTCGCGCCGGACCGACCAGTCCAACCCCGTGGTGGGCTCGTCCGCCACCAGCAGCTCCGGCTCGGTGGCCAGGGCCACGGCGATCGCCACCCGCTGGGCCATGCCCCCGGACAGCTCGTGGGGATGCAGCTGCGCGACCTCGTCGGGATCCGGGAGCGCCACGGCGCGCAGCCACTCCCTGACCCGGTCCGCGAGCTCCGCTCCCCGGCAGCCTGGGTGCGCGATGCGTACGGAGTCAGACACCTGCCGGCCGACGGTCTGGTAGGGGTCCAGCGCCTCCCGCGGGTGCTGGAAGACGTACGCAGCCCAGCCGCCGCGGAGCCCCGGGAGCGCTCGCCGTCGTCGGCTGGGGCCCAGCAGGGGCACCGGGGCGCCACCCTCGGGCAACACCTGGGCCTGCCCACCGACCACCCCGGGCCACGCGTCCGAGATGCCCAGCAGGCTGCGCATCATGATGGTCTTGCCCGACCCGGACTCGCCGACGAGGGCGACCACGGCCCCACGAGGGAGGGCGAAGTTGCACCTGCTGACGACCTCCACCGGCGCGCCCGTCACAGGATCGGTCACCTGCACCCGCAGGTCGCGGACCTCGAGCAGCGCGCTCATCGCTGGGCCTTCTGGCCGAGGTGCCGGGCCAGGGCCAGGAGCCCCGCGATCGACACGACGATGGCCACCGTGGGGGCCACCAGGGCCAGGGCTGCGCCTTCGTTGATCGCGCGCCCCACCCCGGCCAGCAGGTCGCTCGGCGCGAAGCTCTCGGGGCGGGCCAGCGAGCGCACGTGAATCACCTGGGAGCGCACGTCCGACAGGATGTTCCCCCAGGACGGGCGGGGGGGCGGCACCCCGTAGTCGCCCAGGTAGGACAGGGACGTCTCCACCAGCAGGAAGGCCGCGAACACCAGGCAGCACTGGCGCAGGATCAGCTCCCGGCAGTTCGCCCACAGGATGTGGCGTCCGAGGATCCGGCTGTCCGATAGACCGTGTGCGCGGGCCGCCTCGACGAACTGCTCCCGTTGAAAGCCCAGCACCTTCTCCGCCAGCTCCGCGGCGAGCTGGGGCACGAACGACAGCGCGATGAGGGCTCCGAGCCCATACAGGCGCAGATGTGCCCAGTCTGCGGGGTTGGACACGGAGCTCGTGAAGATCGCCACCACCACCACCACCAGCACCAGGCGGGGCCAGGCGCCGATGATCGTCAGTGCGAACCGCGCCGCCGCCGAAGCGCGCCGACCGGGCCAGTACCCGGTGAGGCTGCCCACGGGCACCCCGATGAGCAGGGTCAGGACCACGGCCAGGATCCCCGGGAGCACGAAGGCTTCGGTGGATTCGACCATGCGCAGGGCCACGTCGCGCCCCAGCTGATCGGTGCCGAACAGGTGCCCCAGGGACGGACCCAGCAGCGGCGCGTCCGTCGCGGCGCCCGGATCCACCTGCACGAACACGGCCATCAGCCGCAGCAGGAGCAGCGCCCCCACGACAGCGAGGCCAAACACGAGCCCGGCGCGGTCCTGCGTCATGCCCGGCCTGCGGCGCGACGGTCCTTGCGGACCCGGGGATCGACGAGCACCCGGAGCACGTCCACGAGCAGGCTGCTGCCGGCGACGACCGCGGTGACGAAGACAGTGATCGCCACCAGCAGGGGGAAGTCCGAAGCCCCCGCCGCCTTGTATCCGATCAGCCCGATCCCCTGGATGCCCAGCACCCACTCCAGCACGAGCACGCCCCCGATCAGCCACGCCATGCGGGACGCCGCGATCTGCGCCAGGGGCAGCGCCAGGTGGGGCACGTAGTGGCGCCACAGCGAGGTCCCCCGCAGCCGGGCGGACTGGACGAAGTCCCGGCGGCGCAGGATCGCGAGCTCGGCGTCGATCCCCAGGACGACGTCGGACAGCATGCCGTCGCCCAACGCCAGGATCGCCACCGCGGCCACCGCCCGGCCCGTCCCGAAGGGAGGCACCGCGAAGAGGACCTGGGCCAGATAGCAGAGCAGGAAGACCGGACAGAGGGACAGGGCGTGCACACCGATGCGCGCCAGGCGTCCTGCCACCCGCAGCCGGGGCCCGGCCGCCAGCGCCAGGGCGAGGCCCACCGTCAACGACAGCAGGAGACCGCCGGCGATCAGGGGCAGCGAGTGACCAGCGCCGCGCCACACCATCTCGCTGACGGGGTAGCCGCGGTAGCTCTCGCCGAGGTCGCCGGTGAACACCCCGAGCCAGAAGCGGGCGAGCCAGCCCACGAAGCTGCCGTCGGCGGACGCGAGCTTGCTGCCGGGGGCGAACCACAGCAGGCCGCCGAACACGATCGAGGAGGACAGGACGACGAGGGCGAAGGTCAACGCCCGACGCAGGAGCAGGGTGGCCGCGCTCATCGGGCCCTCAACTCACTCCCTCAGCTGCCAGTCCGGGAACTGAGAGAAGTAGTAGAACGGCTGGATGAAGACGCTCTCCACCTCACGGCGAAGGGCCGTGTAGCTGCGCAGACTCCACAGGAACATGTAGGGCAGCTCCTGGGCCAGCTGGCGATGCACCTCCTGCATGAAGACGACCTTGTCCGCCGGATCGGTCTCGGCGATGGCCTTCTCGAGCAGCTTGTCCACGTCCTTGTTCGCGTACCCCACGAAGTTCTGGGTGCCCGACGAGTGGAAGAGGTCGTAGATGTTCTCGTTCTTGTCGAAGGACCAGGAGTCGAGCACGAGGTCGAAGTCGCGCTCGACGAAGACCTTTTCGTTCCAGACGGCCTTGTCCATGGCGACGGGATCCGCCGCGTCGATGCCGAAGCGCCGCAGCTGGGCCTGCAGGTTCAAGGCCACCGTCTGGCCCTGGTCGCCCATGCCCGCCCGGTAGAAGATCCGCAGCTTGAGGGACTTGCCCTTGTTCTGCCACATCCCCTCCCCCTCGCGGGTCAGGGACGCGGTGTGGAACAGCTGGCCTGCCTCTTCGGTGTCCTTGTCGACCAGCCTCACCGACTCGGAGTGGTTGTAGTACTTGCTGGACGGCACGAAGGGCCCGGAGATCCGGTAACCCTCGCCGATCAGGGCAAGCGATTCGTTCAGATCCACGGCCCGCGCGAGCGCCGAGCGCACCGCCGGCTTCTTCAGATCCGAGTTCTTCATGTTCATGCCCACGTACCACCAGGACTTGCTCTGGTACGGGATCAGGTCGGCGTTGCGCGAGCGCTCGACCTCCGCCAGGTACTGGCTCGGCACGTTGATCATGGCCTGGATGTAGCCGTACCCGAGGGAGCTGACCTGCTGGTTCTTGTCCGGCATCTCCCGGACCTTGATCTCGCCGATGCCAGGCTCGCGCATGGAGTTCGGGTTGCGCTCCAGCGACCAGGTGCCCAGGTCCTGCGACTTCAGCCCGTAGGGGCCCGAGGTGGTGGGCTTGAACCAGAAGGGGTGCGTGCGCAGCACCGCGGTGGACTCGAACCGGTGCTTGGGCAGGATCTTGAAGTAGAACTTCTCGAGGGGGTCGTGCTCGGGATCCACGAACGTGACCTTGACGGTCGTGCGGTTCACCGCCTCTGCCTTCTTGATGAAGGCCAGTCGGGAGCGGTCGGGAGAGCCGGTCTTGGGGTTCTGGTACGCCTTGATCGTGAACTCGATGTCGTCCGCGGTGAGAGGCTCCCCGTCCGACCACGTGAGCCGCTCCCGCAAGAAGATCGTCATCGACCGCTTGTCCTGGGACTGCTCGAACGCGTCCGCGAGCCGCGGCTCGGGATAGCCGTCGTACCCAGGGCCCCACAGCGACTCGAAGAGCAGCTCGTTGAGCCGCGTCTCCGCCATCGACAGCTCGTGCAGGGGGTTCAAGGAGTAGGCGAGCTCATCCTCGGCGTATTCGAAGCCGCCAGCACCAGCGAGCCCGGCCACGCCCAGTGTGAGCGCGACGAGCAGTCCGGTGATGGCGTTGCGGCCCGCGCGCTCACTCATCTCGGTACAAATCCCCGCCGAATGGTACGCAAGTCAGGCGATCTGTGCGCGCGGTGCGCCCCATTCACTGTTGGCTGACGTTGCCGCGCACGCCGATCCCCGATGCGGCGTCCAGCTGTCCGAGGTCCCAGGCCACGCCGGACAGCGCAGGAGTCTCCTCGGCGAGGGGGTGCACGTACTCCCGGGCCAGCCCCGGTCGACCTCCGGCGAGCAGGCATCCGGCGAAGCGAAGCAGGAACTGCCGGTCGTTGCGGTGCGACACCCGGGTGAAGCCGGCCCGCTCGCCGCGCGCACCGGGGTTGGGATCCATGGAGCGGTCGCCGAGCCGGCGTGCCTGCGAGGCCCCCCCGGCGGCGGAGAGCACGTCCATGCGATCCCGGAGCACCGCGTCGGAGAAGCGGCGGGCGAGGCCCAGATCCTGCACGAGCGACACCCCGTCGGAGGGCGCGTCCACCTGCAGGGCGCGGGCCGCGGACTCGGTCAGGGGCTCCTGGCTGCGGAGCAGGAGGTCCACGGCGGAGGCGCCCTCACCGGCGAGGACCTCGCCCCCCGGCCAGGCCGCGTCGAGCCGCGCCAGCAGGCCATTGGCGGCGGTCCCCTCGCCTCCCAGCCGGGTCCAGCGCGCGGTCCAGTCGGTGGCGTCGATGGCGGGAGAGGCGAACAGGGCGACCCAGGCTGGAAGATCGACGCCGTCTACGGGGGCCGGGCGCGCCTGGGCCGGAGGACCACCGCCCCAGCTCGAGGTCACCGCGGCTTCGATGAGCTCCCCGGGGGCGCCGAGTCCAGCCGCGAGGGCGCGGGCCGTGAGCAGCTCGCGACGGGCCAGGGTCCTCAACAGCAACGGGTCGAACCACGGCGCGTCGAACCGCAGGCCCGTGTCCGGATCGGAGCCCAGATCGTCGAGGAGATCCGGGGCGCCGGCCTGCAGGTCACCGGCCTCGGGAGGGCCGCCGGCGACCAGGCGCTGTCCGAGCGCCAACCGTGAGGCGAGGGGCTCGGGCAATCCGGGCACGACGGCTGCGCGGGGATCTCCGTCCTGGTTCCGGGCGCGGAGCAGCTCCAGGATCGCGGCGCGGTCCGCTGGCGCGTCTGCAGGAGAGGCACCCGTGGCCGCCGCCATTGCCGCTGCGGCCTCCTCGGGGCTCCCTACGGCGATCAAGGTCAGCGCGCGCAGCGCGAGCTCCGCGGTTCCCAGGCGGATGAGGGACGGGTTGTCCCGCCGGTACCGCG
>CALAGR010000221.1 GCA_937891735.1 uncultured Pseudomonadota bacterium
GCCTAGCTTCAACGGGGCCCGGTCACGTGGACCGGGAAGAGGGCGGACAGATCGAGCTCCGCGGCCTCGAGGGCTGCGCTTCAACGGGGCCCGGTCACGTGGACCGGGAAGAGGGTCAGGACCGCGCCGGCCTTGCCGGTCACGCGGATGCTTCAACGGGGCCCGGTCACGTGGACCGGGAAGAGGCCGGACCGTCGAGACAGCTTCTCGCCTGCGTGTGGTGCTTCAACGGGGCCCGGTCACGTGGACCGGGAAGAGGCCACCCACTCAGGATAGCGTCTGTGACGGCATTGTCGCCACGGGTTGCGAGCGGCGTCGTGGGAGCTGTGCTCGCGAGGGGCGTGCCGGCCCATCGTCGACGCCCCCATGCTCCCCTCATGCAGTGATCTATTGGTTCGCGAGCGGCGCCGGGTGTTCGGCGACCACCGGACCGCTCGCGGTTGTCAAAGAGCGGAAGCACGACGGCCTCGGCTGGTCACGGACCGATCACCCGCACCACGCGCTCGGGGTGCGTCAGCGGCAAGCCCAGCGCAAACATGCCCTGGGCAGCGCGCGACTCCGGCGCACCCAACGGCACGAACATCACCTGATCTTCGCTCGGCTTGATCGTCTGCACCAGCTTGTCCTTCAAGCGGGCGAGCTGCAGGTCCGAGAGCTGGCACCGGAACACCGAGTATTGGAGGTGGTCGCCGTACCCCCTCATCGTCCGGTAGACGCGCCGGAGGCGCTTGTCGTCGGCCACGTCGTAGCAGACGAGCCACACGCGGGGGCCGTGCGTCATCGGATCCGGTACTCCGGGTATTCCTCGATCTCACCGAGCAGCAGCTTGCCGAGAAGCCGCACCTGGACCTCGAGGATCCGACGGTAGGAGAGGCGGGTTCCGAAGACTGGGTGGGTGGCGAGCTCATCCAGGCGTCGCTCCCAGGTCTGGATGAACCGCCGCCGGCCCCTGTCCGTCAGTGCCGTCCCTACGGACCGGACCACGAAGTCCCCGGTGTCCAAGGTGCCGTTGTTCAGCGCCGTGATCACCGCGGAGTCGGCCAGGACGGGCCGGAACTCCTCCATCAGGTCCAGGGCCAGGGCCGGTCGGCCCGGTCGCGGCGCGTGGAGGAACCCGACGTACGGATCGAGGCCCACCCCGTGCGCGATCTGGGTCAGCTCCCGCGCAAGGCACGCGTAGGCGAAGGACAACAGCGCGTTGACCGGGTCTGTCGGAGGCCGACGATTCCGCCCCTCCATCACGAAGCGGTCTCGGAGGTTCCCCTTCAGCATCCTCGTGAAGTTCTGGAAGTAGAACCGCGCCGCCGTCCCCTCCAGACCCATCAGCGCGTCCGTCGCCGGAGCCCGACGTGTCTGCGCCGCGAGCTCCTTCATGCGGAGGAGCGCCTCCGCCGGGACGGATTCGCCGTTGCGGCGCAGCAGCACGCGTTGGTTGAGGATCTTGCTGTGAACGAGCGCCCGAGCGATGCGCAACGACTGTTCGTCATCGAGCGCGACGCGGTGCTGGGCGATCCGGGTCAGGACGTTCTTGCCGGACGACGGCACCAGCGTGCCCGCGTACCACCCGCCAAAGCTGTGGAACGCCACGGGCACGTCGCGCTCGGCCAACGCCCTCAGCAGCGGCGTCGTAACTGTCGCGTTCCCATGGACGACGAGCCTCGTGGTCTCCGCGATCCGTGCGCGCCCGGCCTCGCGCTTCCTGGCATCCCGCACGACGATCTCCTCGCCCCGGAGGCCGACCGTACCGCCATGCATCTGCACGTACAGCGGCACGCCGTCGTCCCGAGGTGGGATCAGCGGGCGAACCCGCTTCTGTCCGTGCAGAGCATGGTGCTCGTCCGGCAGGCAGATCCCCACGAGCGAGCACCGCGGACACTTCGGGGAGTCCTCGAGCGGAGCTGGCATCTCGCTCCGCTCCATGACTCGGAGTGCCGCATCCCGGAGGCTCAGGGTCCGCGCCTCCAGGGCCTCATCGACGATCACCTCGACGCGCCGGCGTCCACCCGCGAACCAGAGGAACCCCCGATCGCAGCGGTAGCCGTGGTCCCGGAGGAGAAGCACCTGGGCGGCCACCTGCACCCGCTCCGGCTCCCAGGCGCCCTCCGGCACGTCCGGCGGGGCGCCCCGCTTGGTGTCGACGGGCGCAACGCCGCCCCCGTCCTCCTCGACGAGGTCGAGGCGGGCGACCAGCCGGAGCCGCTCGCTTCCAAGCAGAACGCTTCGAGCTACCTTGGGCTTGTCAGGATCCTGCTCGCCGCCCGGCTCCGGGACCGTCCCCTCCTCACGGTCGACGCGTCGATGCTGCGTACGTCCATCGACCGTGTCAGCCGAGTCGGCCCAGTCGCCGTTCACCCACTCCAGGGCGAACAGCCGCGGGCAGTAGGCGTACTCGTTGAGCATCCGAGCCGGGAGTGGCTGCGCCATGTCAGCTCAGCCGGGAGTGACCGCAGCGAACTGGCCGAGTCCGAGGTGCGCCCCGTAGCCGAGCATCAGCGGTCCCCGAATCGGTCCTCGCAGGATGATTCGGAAGGCGTATCCACGCGACCCGCCCTGGCTGCCGCCTCCTCGGAGCCGACTCCTATAGAACGGTCGAGCCCAGCGGACCTCTTCCTCTGGCCGCGCGAACCGAGGTTCGATCCGCTCGACCTCCGCCTCGGGGTGCGTGCGGAGCAGCGCGCGGCGCACCTGCTCCTCCGGGGCGTCCAGAACGACGCCCCCGCGGCGTTTGGCGTGGCGGGTACAGACGAAGGGGCTCACGCTCTCCCACACTGTGGACTCCCCGAGCTGCCGGAGACGTGGGGTGTCAGCGGACTGGCGGGATGCTCCGAAGTCCGAGGCTTCTCCGAACCCGACGAAGGTCAATGAGAGCTGTTCGGCTTCGTCGCCCGAACCCCGACCGTCAGTCCTGCGGAGCCAGTTCAACCCGGAGATGGCGCCCTCCACGTCGCGGGGGAACCCGCCCGCACACCACAGGGCGATCCGGTCCACGCCGTCGGAGGTGCGGTGGGTGCAAGAGGGGATCACGTAGGTGTGGCGGTTTCCCTGCAGTGGCTGCCCGGCATCGTCCTTCCCGCTGAACACAGCATGCCCATCGGACCTGGCCATCAGGGCCCGTCGCATGGACTCCCCGAGCGCGAGCGCGTGCGACTGAAGGGGGAGCACGCGGCTGCTTACGACATAGACCGCAGTGGTGGACGCGGGGACCTGGCGACGACTCGGCTGCGTCGCGCGTCTCGCTTGTGGGGCGCGGAGCGCATAGCGCGCGAGGGTCATCCCAGGCGGCCCCGACCAGCGACCCTGGTGGAGCGTCCCGGTGTCGAACGTCAGGGCGGCCCACCGATCAGTCGGTGCCTTTTCGGCTTTGCCGCCCCCCGACTGGAAGCCATCGAGCCACGCAGCGAAGGCTTCGTGCGAGGCCAAGGCAGCCACTTCGACAGCGGCGGGCTCGAGTTCCTCGGTGGCCAGAGGCCAGGCGTGTCTCTGACCGAGATCCCCGTTCCCGGTGGTCCACTCCGCCCAGGACTCGGCCCGACCGAGGTAGGAGCATGCCGGGAGCAGGACCTGGAGCGCCTTCGCCTCCTCCGCACCAAGCACGACGTCGGGCCAGATGATCCGAACCACGGCGTCGTCTCGGTCGAACGCACGGAACGCGTCGATCACTTTCGCTGTGGACTTGCCCGAAGGCATGTAGTGCCGGGTGTGCGCTTCCGTGGACGGGGGGAGCGCGTACTCGGGCCGTCCGCTCGCCAGCTTCACGCAGAGCGAGCGGGCCGCTGGTGGCACGTCGCCCCACTCGGCGAAGGCGGCAGACGCAAGGGCACGACCGATCCGCCAGGGCGAGGGTGGCCACTCGACCTGACCCTCGTTCACATGGTGTCCCCAGGGGGTCGCGTGGAAGCGCCCACTGGTGAACTCGATTCGGAGGCCGATCACGCCGGCCTCACTTCTTGTAGGTGACGGTCGTCACCGCGGGAGTAGCGAACGTCCCGGTGGCGGCGGCGGCCTCGACCAGGCTCGGCAGGACCTCGACGAGCGCGGCATGACTCGGCAGCTCGAAACCTGCGGGGCGTCGCGCACGGAGGATGTCCTCCACCGGCTCGAGATCGCACGCCGTCCGGAGGCGCAGACCTTCATGGAGGAAGGAGCGGATCTTGAAGAGCGCCAGCGCATAGAGCAGCCGGGTCACCGGAGCGGGCAGGCCGTAGGAGCGGAGCTGCGTCAGGTCGAGATTGAACGACGCGACAATCTCGCCCGCGACGTACTCGTCCCGGTGGAACGGGACGTGCCCGAAGCCCTTCTTGGTGTCGCCCTGTGGATCGACGTGGTCCTTCTTCACGCCGCCGCTGGAGGCGACTCGGATGTCCCGAGCCTCGATGAAGCCCGACAGCGCGCGGGCGAGGCGCAGGCGACCGCCCGCCAGCTCCTTCTTCGCGAGGAAGGTGCCGTGCAGAAGGCAGTTGAGGTCGTACCGTGCGAGCACCTCAGCGAGGAGCTGACGGCTGACGGGACCTTTCTCCATCACGCCGACCTCGGACTTGAGGGTGTCGAAGAAGGACCTGTCCTTGGACTCGAGGATGTAGGGGGAGTTGAGCCGGTGAGACTCCGTGACCGAGCTGGTCAGATACACGCCCTCTTCGTTCACCACCCTCACGTAGGGAACTCCGCGCAGAGGCGCGACCATGTCGTCATCCACATCGGACCAGCACACGGACTCGAGTCGGTTCGCCACCGATTGGGCCGACTCGAGCAGCAGCATTTGCGTGCCGTCGGGCAGCTCGTACGTCGCGGCGCCAAGGTCCGGGAAGCCCGTGGGCTGGAACCGGCTCCCCTGGACGGGCTGAAGTTGTGCGTCGATCAGCAGGCGCGGCGTGTCAGGGAGGTCCAGGTTGGGCAGGCTCATCGGATCACCTCGTTGGGGGATGGTTCTTGTGCTCCGGCACCGGTGGGCTCGGACCTGTTGTTGATGACTGAAGTCCGGACGCTCTGACGACCGGTCGGTGAGAGAGGAAAGGCCAAAGCTGCGGCCAACCGGCGGGTCTGACCTGACGGGTGCGGCAGGGAGCTCCAGGGGCGCTGGGTGCGCGGACGGTCGTGCATGCGAAGGCGTACTCCCGCGCCCTTGAGCCGCCGAAGGGCCAGGCGGGTCGCTCCATCAGCGTCGCCGGAGCAGGCCCGCTGAAGGAGCCCAGGCGTGCGCGGCAAGGTCGCGCCGTCGAGCGTGCGATCAGCCACACAGAGGTGCATCAACGCGAAGGTCGGCGGCAGCCAAGCCGATGCTGACGGGTCGCGGGCGGAGACGGAGTGCAGGTCCACCAGTGCAAGCCCCAGCGCGAGTTCCTCGACGGCCCGGTCCGACTCTGGATGCTCGAGCCACCAGGCCAGGTCGGCGCACGAGACGCCGAGGCGAGGGGGGCTGCCAGCGACGACCTCACTCAGCTCGCGGCGCAAGAGCCAGCCCTGGAGGCTGCGAACGAGATCGCCGTCGATCCATCCGACCGAGGCATCCGGAATCGCGTTCCAACGCGCACGCCCAGCCTCGAGTGGTGTTGCGCGCGCCCGAAGGCCGGCGCTGGCGAGAGCGGACGCGAGACGAAACTCCCGAGAGTCGTCACGGGCTGCATGAAGCCAGGCGGGCGGAAGCCAGGGAACCGGGGGCAGGAAGGAGTCGATGCAGAACTTGAGGGAGCGGACCATCTGGCGCTCGGCACGGCCCAGCTCGACGAGCACGCGGCTCGCAGCCGTCGGGGATGAGGTGCCGCAGAGCGATAGGACGGCGTCGTCGATGCCCCGCCGAGCCCGGCGTAGCGAGGCCGGAGCGGAGTCGGATGCAGTGGCCCGCCGGAATCTGTCGAGCCAGCGGTCGAGCGGTGCGAGCAGGTCGGCGCGGGGGTTTCGCCGCACGGGCCAGGTGCCGAGGGGTACAGCCTGGTAGGCGAGGCCATTTCGCACATGGAAGCCGTACCGCTCGAAGGCGCTGAGGCCCCGGGAGACGCCGAGACCGGCGATGGCACGGGCAAAGTCAACCCCGGTGGTCGCGGTCCGGCGGCCTACTCGAGCTCGACCTTCCCGGAGCAGGGCGGCGATGTCTGGCCAGCCTGTCAGTTCCGCCCAAAGCGGGAGCCACAGCTCGTCCCGCCCGGAGCCCTCTTCGACTGCGGTGGCGCTGCCGTAGCCGGCCCCGGAAGAGCGGACCGAGAACGGAAACGACAGCTCCCCGCCGCTCGTGGACTCGAGCTTGCGGCTGCTGCTGGCGGCGAGGGCCATCGCCCCTTCGATCATGAGCACGAAAGTCCACGGACTGACCTTCGTGTCGAACGACTCGCCGGGGCCTGCGTTCGCGCCTCCGGCGCCTGCTGGGTCGAACTGACCCACCGCGCCCTTCGTGAGGCCCGGAGCCGAGACTCCGAAGAGCGCGCAAGCGAGCCAGGTCTGCCGCCGTATCCGTTCCGCAGCCTGCTTCTTTGGCGCCTCGGGCAGGGGTCCGAAGATATCGGTCAGCCGACCCATGAAGTTGTTGGAGAAGTCGAGGCGTCCGTCGTTTCCGCCCGTGCCGAGCAAGGGGGGGAAGCGAGCTCCATCGTTGGTCAGGACAAGCGCAGCGTCCAGCCAGGCCAGCGCCGCGTCGGGCAGCTCGCTTCGGAGAGCCTCCACCAGAGCTGGCTTCTGGTCCTTCTCGGGCTTCTCGTCCAGGCCCAGGTCCGCGAGAGCCCGCCTGCAGGCGCCGAGCGCGTCCTGGTAGGCGACGAACCGGGTGCCAGACTCACTCCCGACGAACTCGATGCCGGCCTTGTTGTCGTTCGGGAAGAACCCGCTGCCCCCGTTCCAGGGGCTCAGCACCGGAGTTGGGCGATAGGTGTCCTGGAAGAAGCGGCGCAGTCCGCTCTCGTCGAGGCAGGACTCGAGCACGAAGACACCGTCCTGCCAGGCCCCCCGCGCCTTCCGATCAGCCTGCTCCGCGACGAGCCGAAACACGCCCAACGCCATCAGGTAGCTCGACAGCGGGCGTGTGCGACAGCCGTCCAGCCGCACCCTGTGGGTCTGAACCGACTCAGTCATTGTGTGCCTCCAGATCGTCTGCCACTTCGGGGGCCGCTCGGCGCGCCGAGCCGCGCCAGTCAGCGATGCGGAGCAGGGCCTCCCACGCGGCGAGCTTGAACGGCCCATGCGCGTCGACGAGCTGCGCGGTGCGCTCTACCCACGACGGCTCCCCTCCCCCGCCGAGCTTGGCGATCCGGAGATTCATGCGAGTCGCTGGAACCTGGATCCCGCCGCCTAGATCAGCCGCCGGGAGAACCTCTCCGTCAATCACGCCCAGGACGACCGACCTTCCCTCCACCTCCCGCGGCTCGGTGGGCCGCGGACGCAGATGAAGCCGGATCTTCCCGTGGTGGGCGGCAATGAGGTAGGCGGTCAGATCATCCCCCCCCTGGTCGAGCCAGCTCAGCGCGCTGGCGAGCTCGTGCCTGAAGTGCGGGCGCGAGCACCTGCTGCGGCTTCGACCATCGCTCTTGGCGAACGGCGGAGCGCACTCCAGGGCCGCGACGTCCTCGACCCCCGCTGTCAGCATTGTCTGGAACGCCTCATGGACCTTCCCCAGGTCATGCCACCGGGCGGCCTGCACCAGGAGATCCCACGGTGCGTCCGTCCCCCCCATGCTCGCCCGGAGGGTCTCTACCTCTTCCACGACGTCCGAAAGGTGGAGCGGAAGGCTGACGAATCGCCCGAGACCGGTGGACCAGCGATCACTTCCGTCGTGGTCCGGAGGTGGCCCGACGGGCGCCGCCCCAGGAGGGGGCCTGTCCTTGTCCGCCCCCGTCCAGCCCAGCTCGAGGTCGTAGCCGCCCACCGAGCGGTCGAGCAGCAGGCTCTGCCCCGGCGCCACACGCCCGGCCCTCTGCCAGGCCCCCTCGACGTGATCCCAACGCCACGCGGCGCTGGCGCCTGTCAGCAGCTTCCTCAGCTCGCCCACTGGCACGCGGCAGAGCTCGTCGCGCTCGAGATCGGGCGTCTCTATTGGTGGCCGCCCATCGAGGTCACGCCAGGCCACTTGGACATCGCGATCATCGGACTCGCGAATGAAGCGACCGACATCAATGTGCTGCCCCGCCAGGTCCGGCTCGGTGTCGAAGAGCTCCAGGAGGTCCCGACGGCGGATGACGGGCACGGTGGGGCGCTCAACGTTCTCCGGGATCTCGCCGAGCGGCTTCAGGCCGACGTCGTCCAGGGTTCCGAGGACCACCCTCGACTCCGCGAGTTCCTCGGGTTGGTAGGGGCTGGACAGGTTCTCCGGGAGGTCGAGCCAGGCGACCTCGCAAGGATCACCTGCATCGTGCTCGCCGCGCCGGTTGCACCTCCCGAACCGTTGCACGAGGCTCGGCCACGGTGCGAGGTCCGTCAGGAGCACCCGCGCCGAGAGATCGATCCCTGCTTCGACGACCTGGGTCGTGACGAGGATGCCCTCGTACTCGGGCGCCAATGCCAGCTCGGCGCGACGACGGTCCATCGGTCGGAGTCGGGAGTGCAGCAGGGTCGCCGCCGGGCTGGTCTTCAGCTTCTTGAGCGCCCTGAACACGTCCTGGGCTCGACGAACCGTGTTGAGGACGGCGAGGGTCTTGGTGCCCGCTCGGTGCCGTTCGACGAGCCAGGTGGCCAGCGCCTTGTAGTCCTTGGGATCCACCGGAGCCATCGAGAGCGGCTTGTCAGCCGTCAGGCGTCGGTTGAGGACGACATCGCGACGGTCGGCGTCGCCCAGCCCGACGACAGTGCGCTGCCTTCCTCGGAAGTCGATGGTGTCCAGCCGGCCCGGCGCGTTAGTGGCGCTCATGAAGAGGCTCGCGGTCGGGGCAGCGGTCCTGATCGCGTCTCGAAATCCCTGGAGCTGGGCCGCCGTGGACAGACCGACGCCCATCAACTGCGTCTCGTCGAAGACCCAGTGGGCGTCGTTGTGCAGCCACGCAAAGTGGATCGGCCACCGAAAACGGCTCATCGCGTAGCCGCGGTTCAGGGCGCGACTCAGGAGCTGGTCCTGGGTGCCCACGAGGAGCGCCGTCCGCTCGGGGGTGGCCTCCCACCGCTGGTCCACGGCGCCGCCCAACAAGGCGTGCGCGGAGACCTCGTCGGCCAGGCCGAGTCGCTCTAGCCAGGTCGTCGCCGCGTTCACGGTCTGCTCAACGAGCGCGCGGGTGGGCAGGCAGTACACGAGGCGGCGGGGGGCCGACCACCGCGCGTGGCCCTGCCGGCTCCACAACCACGCGAGGACGACCGCAGCGGTCTTGCCGCAGCCGGTCGGCACCGTGAGCAGATCCGGGAAGCCTGCCTCGGCAAGGCGGGCCTGATAGGGGAATGGCCCGTAGCCTGTCGCCAGCTCGAAGAAGCTCGAGTAGTTCACGCAGTCTCCTCGTCTTCCGTCGTCGAAGTCTGGACTTCGGATTGGCTGGGCACGTGGTGAGGCGCCCCCGGTGCCTTCGACCGCTGCGCCGGCAGGACCACTGCAGCCGCGCGGCGGAGCTTGTGCTCGACAGATTCGGATGACCGCGCGTGGCGATCGAGCGCCGCCACGGGCCCGGGGTGGTCCCACAGCTCGGACGGGCTCCGGTCGGCTTGCCCCGTCGGAGCAGCGGAGAGTCCCCGAC
>CALAGR010000222.1 GCA_937891735.1 uncultured Pseudomonadota bacterium
CGGGGCCCAAGCGCCGCACGAGCCCTGCGGGCCCGCCGCGCGGGTGGGGCGACGGCCGCCACGTGAAGTCGTTGCCGCACGAGCCCATCGCGAACGGCGTGAGCCACGGCACGCCGGTGACCTGCACGATGGGGGCGGTCACCAGCGTCGCGCCGGAGTGATCCACCACGGCGTTGACGGTGCCGGGGCGCCCCTGGATCAGGCGGGCCACCTTGGCCGCCCGGCCGTGCAGGGTGTCCTGGATCTCGGCCCAGGCCTCCTCGTCGTCGACGCGCCAGGTGCGCTTGCCCATGAATCCCCGCGGCGACTGCACCACCACGGGCCCGGTGGCGTGCACGGTGGCCCGCAGCGCGGACAGGTCCATGGCGCGGCTGACGGTGATCCGCGCCTGCTCGGGCAGCGCGATCCCCTCCGCCCCGGGCGTGCCGGGGATGCCCGCGTCCGCCGCGATGCGCGGCAGGGCGAGCTTGTTCTCCAGGCCCTGGGCGAGCTGGGCTGGGCTGTGGGCGAGGCCGGCGCCGAGCTCTGCGGCCCGCTCCTCCAGACGGAGCGACGGCTTGAAGAGCAGCAGCCGGCAGCCAGGCACCCGGGCCACCTCCTGCGCGGCCGCCGGATCGGCCAGGAGCTCGATCGTCGAGGCCTGCTCCCCGGGCTGCACCAGGGTCACCGGGACTCCCGCCGCGACGAACCGGGCCCCCATGGTGGCGTCCCCGAAGGTCACCACGCCGTCGAGTCGGTCCCCCAGGGCCAGGGCCAGACACAGGCCCATCCACGGATCGTGCACGGTCGCGAGCAGCCGGCTCATACGGGCTCCAGTCCCAGACCGAGCAACAGCGCCCGGAGCGCGAGGTAGTCGCTGACGCCGTCCGCCGCGTCGGGGGCTGGCTCCGCCCCGGCCCCATGGCGGGCCCACTGCGACGCGTCCCCGGTGATCACGGCCACGACATGGCGATCCGCCAGGGGCCCGTCTGCTGCTCGCCGCACCGCCGCCAGCACCGCCGCGCCCTCCGCGGAGGTCTGCAGGTCGCGGGTCTGCATGCGGTCGGCCATCGCCTCGAGCTCGGGTCGGCGCACCACCACGGCGCCGCCCCCGCTGGCCTGCAGGGCCTCCGCGAGAGCGTCTGCATCGGGCGGGTTGCGGATCCCCAGGCGCCCGGCGGGGTTGTCCGGCTCCTCCTCGAGGTCGGGCTGTCGAGCGCGCGCGATCCCCAGGCAGACCCCGGCCTGGACGGCCCAGACGCCGACCGGGCGCCCCAACGCGGCGAAGCCGTCGAGCAGGCCGCGGCAGGAGGTCCCGGACGAGGCGAACGTCAGCACCGCGTCCACCTCCGGCGCCTGCTCCGCGATCTCCCCGGCGAGGCTGCGGTACCCGATGGGCGAGACCGGATCGGCCGTACCTCGCAGGTTCACGAGCCCGAACACCCGGGCCGCATAGCGGGCGAAGTTGATGGGACGCTCCGACGCGATGACCACCGCCCCCGAGTCCCGCAGGCGCGCGCGCTTTGAGGGCGCTGTGTCCGGAGCGACGAAGGCGAGCAGACGGTCGCCCGTGGCGCGGCACGCGGCCGCCGCGGAGATCGCCGCGTTGCCCGACGAGGACACCACGAAGGTCGAGGGCGCCCCGGCGGCGAGGTGGTGATGGGCGACCTGGTAGAGCAGGCCTCGATCCTTGTGCGAGCGACCGGGGTTCAGATCCTCGCGCTTGAGGGCCAGGGAGCGCAGCCCCAGCTCGGCGGCGAGATCGGGCCACTGCTGCAGCGGGGTGTCTCCCTCACCCAGCGTCCACCCCCGAGCGCGCGCTTGCGCCGCCGTCGCGCCCCCGTCGGCGAACAGGTGCGCGTACCGCCAGATCCCCCGAGTCACGCGGCGCCAGGCCCGAGCAGGTCGCGCACCCGCTGGTGAAAGCTCCGGCCCGCCACGAACCGGCTGCTGAAGAAGGCGCAGCCCGGCGAGACCAGGACCGTGTCTCCGGGGCGCGCCAGATCCCGCGCGTCGGCCAGGGCGGCGTCGAGCTCGGTGGCGGGCAGGACCGGCACGTCGGAGCCCAGGGCGGCCACGAACGCGTCGCTCCCGGTGCCGGGCAGCACGACGATCCCGCGGCAGTGCGTTCGCGCCGCCGCGGCCATTCCTGCGTAGTCCATGCCCTTGTCTTCGCCGCCGACCACCAGGATCGTCGTGAGGTCGCCGCCGATGGCCCGGATCCCGGCCTCCGCGGCGTTCGCCGTCGTGGCCTGGATGTCGTACACCCACCGCACGCCGTCGGCCTCGGCCACCAACTCCAGGCGGCCCGGCATGGGAGCGAAGCGCGCCCAGGCTGCGGCCAGTCGGTCGGGCCGCGCCCCCCCGGCGATGGCGGCGGCCACCGCGGACAGGAGGTTGTCGCGGTTGTGGGCCCCGGGCAGGGCGAGGGTGGTGGCGCTGCCCAGCTCTGCAGGAGCGCCCGTCGGGAAGCCGCTCGGAGGGCGGAACCGCACCGCGTCCCCGTCCAGCCACACGTAGCCGTCGCCGGGCTCGGAGCTCGCGGGTGGGGTCTGCGGGTTCGCGCCCGCGTGCCAGATCGTGCCCACCGCGCCGCGCAGATCGCCCAGCAACGAGCGGGACACGGGATCGGCCGCCGTCAGGACGACGTGACCGGTCGGTCCCACGCCGTGCAGCAGCCGCGCCTTCGCAGCGAGGTAGGCCTCGAAGGAGCCGTGATCTTCTATGTGGTTGTGCGTGACGTTGGTGAGGACCGCGACGTCCACGGGCACCGCGCGATCCCGCAGGTGGCGGTTGCTGACCTCCCACACCAGTCGGTCCTGGGGCCCCGCCGCCACCACGTCCGCGAGCGCCACCTGCGCGTCCCTGTCGTTGCCCCCGTGCAGCAGCGCGCTGTCGGGCGGCAGGGCCGCGCGCAGCAACCAGGCGAGCAGCCCCGCGGTGGTGGACTTGCCGTTCGAGCCGGTCACGCCGAGGCGCACGCCGGGGAACAGGTCCATGACCAGGTCCACGACCCCCAGCAAGCGCGCGCCGTTGTGCACCGCCCGGGGCAGCGCGGGCAGGTTGCGGGGGTAGTTGAACCAGTTCTGCGAGGCGAGCAGCAGGGCGGCGTCGTCGATCCCGCTCAGGTACCGGTCGCCCAGCCGCAGCTCGATGGGCAGGCCGCGCAGGCGCTTGAGGATCTGCTCGCGCTCGTCGCGCTCCCAGGCCGTGTTCGCGGCGCGGAAGGAGCGGGCGAACGCACGCTCGTCGGCGGCGAAGTCGTGTCCCACCACGCCTGGGATCCCCAGGTCCCCGGCGAGGAACAGGAGCAGGGCGACCCCCTCCGCGCCAGAGGCGCCGACCACGTGGATCGAGCCCGGCGGCGCCCCGGCGGGATCCATCCAGGGCGCGAGCAGGCCCTGGCTCACTGCAGCTCCAGCCCCGGCCACGCGAGGATCCGGCGTGCGCCGGTGAAGCGGTAGATCTCCAGGAAGTCTTCGAGGGGCTCCTCGATCACGGTCTGCCGGGACAGGCAGGAGTGAATGACGCTGCGCCCACGATGGGCCCCCTCGGCCGCCGTGGCGGCGGACAGGATGAGGCCCACGTGCATCAGGTTCTTGTTCCGCCCCCGAACGAAGAGCACGTCCCCCGGTCGGACCCCCGTCGCGGCGACGCGGGACCCCTTGCGCATCTGGTCGCGGGTGTTCTTCGGGAGCAGGATCCCGGCGCCTTCGTAGAGCACGGACTGGATGAAGCCGCTGCAGTCCGCCGCCTCGGTCCGGTTCCCACCCCAGCGGTAGGGGCGTCCGAGCCGGCTGCGGGCGATGCGGGCGACGCCGCTCAGGGTGCCGCTGCGCGGATCGATGGCGCGCCCCACGTGAGGGCGCACGTAGCTGCCCCAGGGATCGCTGGAGGGCTGGGTGCCTCCGCCCCCCACGAGCTCGCTGTCGACCCAGCCGACGGTGCCGTCGGGCAGCTGGATCAGGGAGCGCCCGTCATCGCGCCGGAGGAACACGCGGACCATCGCCGCCTCGCTCCACTGGGTCTGCAGGTCGTCGCCGTCGGGGCCGCTGTACAGATCGACCACCCGCCCGGACCGGATCCGGCCCCAGTTCTGCAGGTAGAAGGCCGTGGAGAGGTCGGCGAGCACAGCCGGACGCGGCCAGTCCGTCAGCGGACGGTCGGGCCCCAGCGCCTGCTGCACCGCGCGCTGGTAGATGTCGGCCTGGGTGGCGACGAGCACCGCGCCCTCCATGTGCACCTCCCCGCCGCTCCAGGACCACACGGTGCTGTCCACGAGCACGGCGTAGCGCTGCTCGAGCTCAGCGCGCGCGGTCGTGATCGCGTCGCGAAGCAGCAGGGCAGGGTGGGCCACTACTTCTCTTCTTCCTCGAAGATCGCGAGCGTCAGCGGCTGGATGGAGACCACCTCCAGCTCGACGCCGCAGTGGTCGCAGATCACGAGCTCCCCCGGCGTCGCGTCGGAGGGCACGGGGACGGGCTGGCCGCACTCGGTGCAAGCAGGACTGGGTTCAGACAAGGCGGGTCTCCGTGGGGGCGTGGGGAGGGATAGGAAACGAGGGTGCCAGGGTCAACCCGGAGCGGAGGAGAAGTCGGTCGGATCGTGCGGGGCCTGGGCCAGCACCGCGTCTCCGCGGACCCGATCGGCGATCGCGCAATGGGTCCCGAGGACGCCCGCCAGGGGGAGCACCGGGCGGCTGGGCCAGCGGGTGGCGAGGGTCTGCAGCCGCTCCAGGGACTGTCGGCACCGCTCCGCGAACGCCGGGTCCTGCTCCGCCTCCGCCCGCAAGGCGCGGACTGCGTCCTCGATCCGGTCGCGGCGGGCGCAGATCAGCAGGCCGTCCACGCCGGCCCGGACCGCCCGGACCACGGCGTCGCCGATGCCTCCGTGGTCCACGATGGCCCCCATCTCCAGGTCATCGCTCAGGACCGGACCCTGCCAGCCCAACCGGCCGCGCAGCACTCCGTCGATCCACGCCGACGACAGGGTCGCGGGGTTGTGGGGGTCGATGGCCGGGTAGATGACGTGGGCCGTCATCACCGCCGCCACCCCGGCCGCGATGGCCTCCGCGAAGGGCGCCACGTGGGTGGCCAGCAGCGTCGCCTCGTCGAGGGGGCAGACGGGCAGGGCGTAGTGCGAGTCGGTGTCCACGTGCCCGTGCCCGGGGAAGTGCTTCGCGCAGGCGGCGACGCCGGCGTCCTGCATGCCCTGCAGCAGGGGCACCCCCAGGCGGCTGACCTGGGCCGTGCTCGCGCCCAGGGCCCGGTCCCCGATCACCGGGTTGTCGGGGTTGGAGTTGACGTCCAGGCAGGGGGCGAAGTTCAGGTTGAACCCGACGGCGCCGATCTCCGCGGCCAGGGCTCGCCCCGTCGTGCGCGCGAGATCCGGGTCGTCCCGGTCGCCGAGCGCGCCCATCGGTGGCCACACCGTGAGGGGGGCGCGCAGCCGGGCGACCCGTCCTCCCTCCTGGTCGATGGCGAGGAGCAGCGGCCGGTGTCCGCACAGCGCGCGCAGGTCGGTGAGCAGGCGCGCGACCTGCTCCGGCGTCTGCACGTTGCGACCGAAGAGGATGAACCCGCCCACCCCCAGGTCGGCCAGCGCCACCGGGTCCCTCGCGTCCGCGGTGGTGCCCGTGAAGCCCGCGAGGATCAACCCCGCGAGTGGATCCGCGCTCATGGGTGGTCCGCTTCCGGGAACTCGTTGAGCTCGATGAGCACCCCGCCCGTGCACTTCGGGTGCAGGAACGCCACGAGGGAGCCGTGAGCGCCCGGGGTGGGTCCCGCGCTGGTGAAGCGCAGCCCGGCCGCCTGCAAGCGCTGCATCTCGGCCGCGAGATCGTCCACCTCGAAGCAGATGTGGTGGATGCCGGGCCCCCGTCGGGCGAGGTGGGTCGCCACGGACGAGCCGTCCTCCATCGGCTCGAGCAGCTCGATGCGGGACTCGCCCACCGGAAACATCGCCACCCGGGTCTTCTGCGATGGGACCGCCTCGCGGCCCTCCTCACTCAGTCCGATGCCTTGCGGGCCCCAGGTGAGGGCTCCCTCGTCCAGGTCCTGGACCGCGATGGCCACGTGGTGGATGCGCTTGAGCATGAGGATCGTCTCCAGGACCCGCCTGATAGAGTGCTTGTTCCTGTGCTCCACGCCATCGGGAAGGAACGAGCGTGACGCGGTACGCAGTACGCATCAGTCGATTCGAGGACCAGGTCGCCTTTCGCCGGGTGCTCGATCTGCTTGGCCGACTCTACCCCGAACGGCCCCCCTCCGAGATCGAGGCGGCCCTCGCGAAGTTGCCCTGCCTGCTCTCCCACGACGCCGAGGAGTCGGTCGCGCAAGCCCTGCGCCAGGCCCTCGAAGCCCGGGGCGCGCGCGTGCGGCTGCTGCCGGTGGCGGACCTGGACGAGTCGCCGGACGTGGACAGAAGCGACACGCGCAAGACGATGACGCTGAGCCCGGAGGTCGATCTCGACTTCCTTCGGCGCGCCGCCGAGTCCCGCCGCGTCAACAGCGGGGTGACCGTCCGGCCGTCGTCGGCGACCTCGGGCGCGCGCGCTCTGCCGACCCCCGAGACCGCGGAGATGTCCGGCGAATGGAGCCCCGACAAGGCGCCCTGGGAGAAGTGAGCGGCTACCCCTACGCGCCGTCGATCACCGCCGTGGGCACGCCGGGTCGGGTCTCGATCATCGTCGTGCACTACGCCGGAGCCGCCGACCTGACGGCCTGCTGCGACTCGGTGCTGGCCCAGGACCACCCGGACATCGAGCTGCTGGTGGTGGACAACGGGTCGGCCGACGGGGCTGCGTCTCTGCTCCCGCCGGATCGACGACTGCGCCGTCTGTGGATGCCCCACAACACCGGCTTCGCGGTCGCCGCCAACGCCGGACTGCATGCCGCCACGGGGGACGCGGTGGTGCTGCTCAACCCGGACGCGGCGCTGCGTGCGGGCTGCCTGTCGTCCCTGGTGGGCGCGCTCGAGCACGCGGACATCGCAGCTCCCCGCCTGCTCCTGGCGGACGATCCGGAGCGGCTCGACAACTGCGGCCACGACCTGTTCCCGGACGGCCTGAACTGGTGCCGCGGTCGGGGTGAGCTCGCCCGGGGTCGCTACGAGGAGGCCGGGGATCTGCTGGTCTTCTCCGGGGCGGCGGTCGCCTTCCGTCGCTCGGCGCTGGCGCGGTGTGGCGGGCTCGATCCGGGCTACTGGGCGTACGGCGAGGACGCGGATCTGGCCCTGCGGGCGGCGCGGCTGGGCCTGCGCTGTCGGTACGTGCCGAGCGCCGTGGTGACCCACCGGGTGGGCGGCTCCTTCGGGCGCCATGGGCTGCTCAAGGCGTTCCTGGTGGAGCGCAACCGGGTGCGGGTGGCGGCCACCCACCTGCCGCTGTCGTGGCTGCTGATGGCGCCCCTGTGGACGGGG
>CALAGR010000223.1 GCA_937891735.1 uncultured Pseudomonadota bacterium
GCGCCGCCTGCGCGCCCAGGCCCGGCTCGGGGGCGACGTCGCCGACGTCCGGGCCCTCTCGGACCTGTCGGCGACGCTGGCGGGGGTCGGTGGAGCCGCCGATCCCGACGGCGCGTTGCAGGCCGTGGATGAAGCGCTGCGCCACATGGACGCAGCGCTGCACGCCCCCGACGAGCCCGACGCGGACACCCCGGGCTCGATGTCCGTTCACCCGGACTTCGACCGCTTCTCGCTCGATGAGCTGCAGATCCGCCCCGACGCGCTGCGCCGGGCCCACGAGCTGGTGCGGCTGTTCAACTCCTCGGGGGGCCAGCGGGATCGACGCCGCCTCAAGGGAGCGGAGGCCGAGGCCTTGTTCGAGCTGCGCCACCGGACCCGCCACTTCGGGGGTCTGCGGGTGTTCTATCGACGTGCGGGGGACCGCTGGCAGGCGCTGGCGGCCATGAGCAAGTACGACGACCGGCCCCAACGGGCGGCGATCGCAAAGGTGCTTGGAGCGTTCGCCGACTGAGTCGCGGACGCCGCCCGTGCACGCGCCGCTGGTAGGATCCCGCCGTGCTCGCCGCCCGCTCCCTTCCCGCCCTCCTCTTCACCCTGAGCCTGCTCGGCTGCGGCCCGACCCAGCCGGAGCCGGGCTCGGTGGTGATCCCGGACGACGACGACGACTCGTCCACGGGGGACGACGACGACACCACCGCGGCCGACGACGACGACGACACCACCGCACCGAGCGACCTGCGCGCCTGGACCGTCCTCGCCGAGACCGAGGTGCTCGGAGCGGGCAGCGTGTCCCTGGGCTTCCGCGCCGCCGCCGCGGCGTCCTTCTCCAGCGGCGAGCCCCGCCCCTTCGGAGATCCCGCGGTCTGGGACGGTCTGCCCCTCCCCGGCGCGGGACTGCACCCCGAGGCGTTCACCGACGACGAGGGCTGCACGCTCCTGACATCGACCGATCCGCTCGATCCCCTGCCCGCCTCGGACCCGGTGGGGGGCGTCGTCAACCTCGTGCCCACCACCGCCGCCGCCACCCTGGTGCTCGCCGATGCAGGCGGGATCTACACCTGGGACGACACCGTGGCGCTGGGGGCCACCACCTACTCCATCGGGATCAAGGGCGGCGCCGACTGGCCTCCCGCCACCCTGGAGGCGGTGCTCTCCCTGCCGCCGCCGGCCACCGGGTTCCTGCAGGGCCCCGGCGGGGCGATCTCCAACCTCGCCGTGATCGAGTTCCGCTGGTCCGAGCTGGACGACCCGGGCGGCGTCGAGGTCATGATGTTCCGCTGGACGACCGCCAACCAGACCGCCTGGGCGGCGGTGCGCTGCACCAGCGAGGACGACGGCTCGGTCTTCATCGACGCGAGCAGCCTCGCCGCGGGCAACGGCGACATCACGGTCACGGTGAGCCGCGCAGGCTGGGTGACCGACGGGATGCAGGCGGGAGGGCGCGCCGTGAACGCCCACCTGGGGGCGATCCGGTCCGTGGAGTACCGCCTCACCCCGGGCGGGTGATGTCGGAGATCCGCGACACAATCAAGCCGCGAGCGTCAAGAGTTCGTCAATTGACGGAATAGACTGCCCCCTTGGGCCGTACCACTTGCACTGGCCGCGCGTCCCGAAGGGGCGCCGGCCTGGAAGGGACGGGCCATGCGGACGACCATCAATACGACCAGAGTGCGCGCGGATCGCGGTCTCCTGTCCCTGCCCTCCTTCGAGGGAGGTCTTCGCACCGTGCTCGTCCTCAACCTCTTCGACGCCCTGGCGACCCTGGGCTGGATCGAGCTGGGGCTCGCCACCGAGGCGAACCCGGTGATGGCCGGAGCGTTGGAGGGCGGCCCGGCTGCCTTCATCCTGAGCAAGGTGGCGCTGGTGACGCTGGCGGTGGGCCTGCTGTACCGGTTCCGCAAGGAGCCCTTCGCCCGGGCCGCGCTCATCCCCGTCGGTCTGCTGTACGCGGGGGTCGCGGGCAGCCACGTGGGCTTCGCGCTGCACCGCGGCCTCCTGTCGGTCCTCCCCGGCTTCGGACCCTGACGGGCCCGCCGCGCTAGACTGCGCGGCATGCCTGACGATCCCAGCGCCCGTCCCGGCATGGCCGGCCTGCGCGGCCCCCGCTACGAGCTCGGTCCCGTTCTGGGACGGGGCGCCAACGGCGTCGTGCACCTCGCCGGAGACCAGCGCCTGGGCCGCCAGGTCGCCATGAAGCTCCTCGGTGGCGAGCGGGAGCTGCGGGACAAGGACCTGCTCCGCTTCACCCACGAAGCGCAGGTCACGGGCCAGCTGGCGCACCCCTCGATCGTGCCCGTGCACGACCTTGGGGTCCTGCCCGACGGCCGGCTGTACTACACGATGAAGCGCATCGAGGGGCGCTCCCTGGCGGAGGTGCTGACGGGCCGCAAGCAGGAAGATCCGGACATCGTCGATCACTGGAACGTCACCCAGTTCGTGTCGACCCTGCTGGCCGTCGCCCAGGCCCTCGCGTTCGCCCACGACCGCGGGATCGTGCACCGCGACGTCAAGCCCGCCAACATCATGATCGGCGCCTACGGCGAGGTCCTGCTGCTCGACTGGGGAGTCGCCCGGGCGATGGGCGCGGACATCACCAGGGCCAACAGCGCCGAGCCGGACGCGGAGCCCGTCACCACGTGGCGCAGCCTGTCCAACCACGATCCCACCATCGACGGCACCGTCGCGGGCACCCCGGCCTACATGAGCCCGGAGCAGGCCCGGGGCGACATCGAGGCCATCGGTCCCTGGTCCGATGTCTACGCGGTCGCCGTGATCCTGTACGAGTGGCTCGCCCGCACCCGCCCCATCCGCGGACGCACGGTGGACGAGCTGCTGCGCCGCGTGATCCACGACCCGATCATGAGCCCGAGCCGCAGAAACCCCGACGAGCCCGTGCCCTGGGAGCTCGACGAGCTGGTCATGCGCTGCCTGGACAAGGACCGCAGCAAGCGGCCCCAGAACGGCGGGGCCCTGGCCGAGGAGCTCAAGCGGTACCTGGACGGGAGCCGGCGCCGCGAGGAGGCGGCGGACCTGACCAGCAAGGGCATGGCCCGCTCCGCGGCCTACGCCCGGGCCGCCGAGGCCACCGCCGAAGCCGAGCAGTTCTTCGAGGAGCTGGCGGCGGCCACGCCCCCCTGGGCGCCGGACCCGGACCGACGTCCCGTGTGGGAGGCGGACAAGCGGTGGCGGGGCCTGCGCCGCTTGCGGGACAACACCTACGACGAGTCGGTCGCGCTGCTGCAAGGCGCCCTCGAGCGGGACCCCACCGCCCGGGATGCCCGGGAGGGGCTCGCCAACCTGTACCTGCGGCGCATGGACGAAGCCGAAGCCCGGGGGGAGGTCGGCGCGGCGAGCTTCTTCCGCTCCCAGGTGCTGCGCTTCGACACCGGCACGCTGCGCGAGATGCTGCAGGGGCCGTCCACGGTCACCGTCACGAGCCGTCCCGAAGGGGCCGAGGTCTCGCTGCGCCCCCTGGTGGATGCGGAGCGCGGCCTGCAGCCCGGCGAGGCCACTGTCCTCGGGCGCACTCCCCTGGTGCAGATCAGCATCGCGCCGGGGCGGTTCGTGCTCGAGATCGCGACCCGCGAGGGCCTCGTGATCGCGCCGCTGCACGCGGATCGACCGGACCGGCATCTCGTGCACGTCAACGTGCCCGACGACCTGCTGCCCGGGTATGTGCTGATCCCCGCCGGGGCCTACGTGGAAGGGGGCGATCCGGAGGCCCTGGACTCCCTGCCCCGGGCGACCCTGCACGTGCCCGCGTTCGCCATCGCCACGCATCCGGTGACCCAGGGCGAGTTCGCGCGCTTCCTGGCCGAGGAGCCGCAGGCCGGATGGACGTCCTGGACCGGCCCGGAGGGCTTCGACGACCGCGAGCGGGCCCGGCTGCCGGCCCTCGGGGTGTCGTTCGCGGCGGCGGAGGCCTACGCGGAGTGGGCGAGCCGCACCACCCGTCGCAGGCTCTCCCTGGCCTCTCACTCGCAGTGGGAGAAGGCCGCCCGGGGCGTGGACGCGCGGGTCTTCCCCTGGGGTGGGCCGTGGGAGCCGAGCTTCTGCAACGGCCCCGACGCCGCCCCCGGCGAGGCCCGGGTGGAGCCCGTCGGGTCACGGCCCCGGGACGTCAGCGTCTACGGCGTCGCAGATCTGTCCGGCGGCGTGCACGAGTGGGTCACCGGCGAGGTGCCGCATCGACCGGATCGTCGCTGGGTGCGGGGCGGAAGCTGGAACGGGCACCCCCGGGCGGCGCGGATCTGCAGCCGGCTCGTCATGCCCGCCAACAGCCGCGGCGGCACCATCGGCTTCCGGCTCGTGCAGCTGCTCTGAGGGCCCTCAGAGGGTCTTGATCCAGTCGATGGCGTTGTACAGGAACCGCCGGTCGGTGGCGGTCCCCCCGTCCTCGGGCTGGAACGGCAGCCACGCCGCGCGGTGGCTCATCGGCACCCCGGACAGGCACGGCGCGGCGGGGTTGGCGGTGTAGGCGATGATCGGCAGCGTCGCCCCCACCTGGCCGTCCACCTGGGCCCCCGTGCACGTGCCGATGATCGCGTCCCCCATGGGCTCTCCCCCCGCGGAGAAGCTCGTGCCCAGACCGGACCAGAAGGTCGCTCCGACCCGCGAGACGGAGTTGGCGACGACCGAGCCGTTGCCGCTGAAGTTCAGCGTCACCCCGCCCAGCGTCGCAAGCTGGGCGCGCTGGGTGTACGGAGAGCAGGCCGTCGTGCCCAGGGTGCCGGTGATCACCACGCCCCGGCCGTCGCCCTGCAACCACGAGGTGAGCTCGTCCCGGGCCGCCTGGTCGTAGGCCACGCAGGCCTCCCCCGGGGAGCTGATCAGGGCCACGTGGGCCGCCTGGGTCATCAGCGCGAGCTCCGTCACGGGCGCCGGGATGTCGATGAAGGTCAGGTCGCAGCCCCCATACGTGGCGGCCTCGGTGTCCAGGGCCACGAGGGAGGGCAGCGACTGCCAGCCCGCCGCCTGCCCGGGCAGCACCGCCACCCGCACTTCGCTCTCGGGCACCCCGTCACAGTCCCAGTCGGTGCCGTCGCAGGTGGGGAAGCCGGCCCCGGGGTAGACGAGGGAGTCCAGGTCATCGCAGTCGTCGCAGACCTGCGAGCCGTCCCCGTCGGCGTCGGTGTTCCCGGCGATCCCGTCGCAGTCGTTGTCGTCGGAGTCGCACAGCTCCGGCGCGCCGGGGTAGCTGTTGGCGTCGCCGTCGTCGCAGTCGGCCGGGGCGTCGCAGGTGGTGAAGCCGTCGGAGTCAGCGTCGAAGCCCTCGTCGATCAGCGTGTCGCAGTCGTTGTCCTGCAGGTCGCAGACCTCGGCCAGGGACGGCGCGTTGTTCGGGTCCGACTCGTCGCAGTCGCCATCACACACGGCGTCCGAGTCGCCGTCCTGGTCCAGGTTCTCGTCCGTCGCGGCGACGCAGTCGTTGTCGATGCTGTCGCAGATCTCCGGATTGCCCGGGAAGGCCGCGGGCTCGTCGTCGTCGCAGTCCCCCTCGCACACCGAGTCCCCGTCCCCGTCGCCGTCCAGGACCTCGTTGGTGGTGGAGTCGCAGTCGTTGTCCTGGCCGTCGCAGATCTCGGCGTTGCCGGGGTAGTTGGCGGCGTTGTTGTCGTCGCAGTCCCCGGTGCAGGTCGAGACGCCATCGAGGTCGATGTCGAACCCGTCGTCGGAGAAGCCGTTGCAGTCGTTGTCCGCCCCGTCGCAGATCTCGACGTTGGTGGGGAAGTTGTTGCTGTCGTTGTCGTCGCAGTCCCCGGTGCACGGGAACCAGCCGTCCAGATCGACGTCGTACTCCTGCGTCGGCAGGAAGCCGTTGCAGTCGGTGTCGAACCCGTCGCAGGTCTCCAGGGCGAACGGAAACACCGTCGGCTCGAGGTCGTCGCAGTCCGGGGGGTTCTCGCAGGTCGTGACCCCGTCGTTGTCGTTGTCGAAGCCCTCGTCGAAGAACCCGTCGCAGTCGTTGTCCAGGGAGTCGCAGATCTCCGAGGCGTCGGGGTTCACGCTGCCTTCGGCGTCGTTGCAGTCCCCGCCGCACGCCGTCCAGCCGTCGCTGTCCGCGTCAAACCCCTCGTCGACCAGCGCGTCGCAGTCGTCATCGACCCCGTTGCACTGCTCGGCGGCGTTGGGGTTGATGCCCGGGTTGGTGTCGTCGCAGTCGGCGCAGGGCGCGCCGAAGCCGTCGCCGTCGGTGTCGAACCCGTCGTCCGCGACGCCGTTGCAGTCGTTGTCCTGGGCGTCGCACAGCTCCATCGCGCCGGGGTAGACGGTGGCGTCGCCGTCATCGCAGTCCGGCGACGGCAGGTCGCAGGACGTGAAGCCGTCGGCGTCCAGGTCGAAGGTCTCGTCGATCTGCAGGTCGCAGTCCTCATCGAGCTGGTTGCACAGCTCGGGGGCCTCGGGGTGCACGCTCGCGTCGGTGTCGTTGCAGTCCCCCAGGCAGCTGTCCCACAGGTCGCCGTCCAGATCGAACCCGTCGTTGAGCACGCCGTTGCAGTTCTGGTCGATGGAGTCGCAGATCTCCGTGGCCCCGGGGTGCACGTCCGGCAGGGAGTCGTTGCAGTCGCCGATGCACGGGGCAAACCCGTCCTGGTCCGCATCGACGGTGTCGGGCACGCCGTTGCAGTCGTAGTCCACGCCGTCGCAGGCGCGGGGCGGGGCGCCCGGGAAGATGAAGGCGTCGCCGTCGTCGCAGTCCGCCACGGGCGTGTCGCAGACGGTGAAGCCGTCGCCGTCGTCGTCGAACCCCTCGTCGGTGTCCCCGTCGCAGTCGTCGTCGACGTTGTTGCAGATCTCGGTGGCGTCGGGGTGCACGTTGGCGTCCGTGTCCACGCAGTCGCCGGGGTCGTCTCCGCCGCAGTTCACCCAGCCGTCGCCATCCAGGTCCGGAAACCCGTCGTCGATCCCCGCGGTGCAGTTGTTGTCGATGCCGTCGCAGACCTCCAGGGCCCCCACCCGGATCGCGGGATCTGTGTCGTCGCAGTCCCCCAGACACAGCGACACGCCGTCGCCGTCGCCGTCGATGAAGTCGCGGCGGCCGTCGCAGTTGTTGTCGGTGCCATCGCATGCTTCGGTGGCGCCGGGGTGCACGCTCTTGTCCGTGTCGTCGCAGTCCGTGTCCGGGGCGTAGCCGTCGCGATCGCGGTCGGCGATCCGGTCGAGGCAACCCACCAGGAGCAGGCAGGCCAGCGGAACGAGCAGACGCCTCATTGGACCCGGACCTCCTTCGGCGCGGACGCCGAGCCCAGCACGATCCCGCCGGGCTCAGCCACGAACCAGAGCTGCAACCGGTCCACCTTGACCTCGGAGGCGGGAATGTCCAGGACGAAGTCGCCGTCGCTCTGCCGGGCCAGGGGCCTGCTCTTGCGTCCTGCGTCGCCCATGCCCCGCCACTGATAGTAGACCTTGACCGAGGTGGCGAAGAACCCGGCGGACCGCACGCGGATCGACAGGGGCGCGCCGGCGGGCTGGCTCAAGCCCGTGACCAGCCGCAGCTCGGGCACCGCCACGGGCGGCTCGGCCCCCGGCGGGGGGCTCGCCTGCACCGGCGGGGGCGCGACGGTCGGGTCCTCCCGGCGGGGGTCCTGTCGGCGGGTTGCGACCCGGCGCTCCGCGTCCGAGGACTCCAGCATCCGCTCACCGGCGTTCTGGCCTCCGATGATCTCCCCCGGACGCGGCGCAGTCACCACCTTGGCGGCTTCTCGATCTCCGCGCCAGCTCAGCATGTCCGCGTCCAGCCCCGCTCCGGCGGGCGGCGACCCTGGTGGCGCCGCGGGGGTGGCCTCCTCGGCGGGGGCCGGGAGCGGCTCGGAGACAGGACCGTCCTGGGGCTCGGCGGCGGCGAGGTCCGCCTCCTGGTCGTCGATGGTCGCCTCTCCATCGAGCTCGGGCT
>CALAGR010000224.1 GCA_937891735.1 uncultured Pseudomonadota bacterium
CGTCGTCGTCGCCTGCGGAGTCGTCGTCGTCGCCTGCGGAGTCGTCGTCGTCGCCTGCGGAGTCGTCGTCGTCGCCGACGGAGTCGTCGTCGTCACCGACCGACTCGCCGACGAGCTCGATGAGCGTGCCGTCGGCCAGCAGGATCCAGCCCAGGGCGGCGTCCGGGTCCGAGTCCACCGCCACCGCAGCGCCGCTGACCGCGGGAAGCTCGAGCTCCTGCCAGGTCGGCGGGCTGGTGGACACGTCCACGAGCGCCGCCTTCGGCGTGTCGGCGTCGTTGCCGATGACGAGGAGGGTGTCCGCATCCACCATCGTCAGATCGATCGGGGTCAGATCGGGGATCACCAGGGGCCAGCCCGCCTCCGTGTCCACCGCTCCGCCCGCTCCGGTCACCGGGATCCAGTGCACGCGGGAGCCTGCATCGTCGGCTCCGTAGGCGATCTCGCGGTCCGCGTCCCACGCGAGCGCGGCCACGGTGTCCCCGTCGAGCCCGAACGCCGACTCGAAGCCGAGCGTGGCCGGCGCCGTGCTTCCGTCGACGTGCACGAGCGACACCGCCGAGCCGCCCACCAGCAGGATCGGGTCGCTGGAGTCGCCGGCCGCCTCGATGCAGCGCATGTCCGTGACCGCGCCGGCCAGGTCGTTCTGCACGGCGTCGTCACGCCAGTCCTGCGTGTCGAACCAGCCCAGCACCGCAGGGTCCGTGGCCTGGATCACCCCCACGACGCGGTCCCCGATGGACACGGCGAGCGCCACCGGGGCGTCCCCCAATGCCTTGTCCACGGGTCCGAACTGGATTGCACCCGCCCACGCGGCGGCCGCGAAGGCCCCCGTCAACAGACCGGCCGCGATGACCCTGCCCCTCTTTGCCATGCTCATGGACCGCACTCGGCAGCAAGAAGCCTGCCAGCCCGCGCGGTGCACGCGAAACGCTGCAGGCAGGCCACTTCGCGACCGGGTCGCGCCGCGCCGGGCCGCCGTGGGACGACAGCCTGTCAAACCGGCGGCGGCGGGCCGAGGCCGCCTGACAAAATGTCAACGGTCCGGCAGGGCATCTCACTGCCCAGAACGAGCGCGACCGGCAACGTCCCCATGACGCTGCCGGCCGGCTGGCCCGAATAAATGAAGGCTGTCACCCACCCACCCCGAAAGGCGAGTCAGCAGCAACGTGGCGTCTCCCTCGAAGTCTCTCGACCGCGCGTCCTGCGCTGCCGGTCACCCGGCCTCGCACCTCCCACGGAGTTGTCGTTCCCTTCAGGGTGTCACTCCCAGCAGTAGCGGCCTATTGGTTCGCCGCTCCGGCTTCGACCTTGCGCCTCTCGGCGCCGGTCCTTGCCGTCTTCCTGCTGCGAGCTTCCGGTGCTCTATCGACCACCATCGCTCCCCTCGTGGGCTTTCGACCCTCCCTCGGAGACAGACATCGCTGCCGGCCCGTTCCCACGGCGCTCTTCAAGAGCGAGCACCGCTTCCCAGGCTCCTTCCTCGGAGTCTTCCTACCCTTCGGCGCATCAGTTCGGGGTGCGTCCACTCTCCGTCCCCGGCTCACGCCGGCTTCAGACACGACCTTGCCTCGGTCGCTTCGTTCCGCCTTCGCCGTTTTGACGACCTTGACGGCTTCCTCCGCACCCCGCCGTTCCCGAGTCTCCTCGGGAAACACCCATGGGCTTTCGTCCTTCAGGGCTCGTCCCGAACCACCGTCGGCCTCGCCGTTCCCGACGCTGCCTGTCCCTCATGGCGTTTCTCGCCGCGACCCCGCTCTCGACGGGAGCTTTCGCCTCGCCGCTGCGCCGCGCCTCCAGGGCTCTCGATGGTCCGACCGTCACCGCCCGCTTCCAGTTTCCCTTCGTCGGGGGCTCGTGACCCTCATGGACTCTCTTGTGGAACCTCGGTCGCGCTCCATCCCACCGGCAAGCCGTTGCGATGAATGTGCGACCGGTCGGTCCCAACCACGTTCCTGACTGTAAGAGAGCGACAACCTTCGACCGCAAGGTATGGCGGGCCTCGCGGCCGTTCAAGCCCCGGTTTTCCGGCGTCGGCTGATCGCGAAGGTCGTCAATGATTTCAAGTAGATGTGGCGCTCGTGGCTTTCACAATCTGGCACCGCCGGGGCTGACGAGAACCCCAGAGCGATCAAGCGCCCCGCAGCGTCTCTTTTCTGGTCGCAGATCCCCTGCTGGCGCCGATCCGGTCTCCAGGTTGTGGCCAAGCCCGCGAAATCAGGACGGTCGTGGCATCTGCAGGTTCGCTTTGAAACCGAACGCCCAGCCCGACCTCTCATCCGGAAACCCTGGATGAGAGGTAATTGCAGTTCCCAGGTCGGGGGCGTCAGAGGCGCCCGAGGTCAAGGAGAACGAGGGACGGCGAGGAGGCGTACTTCCGTACGCCGCAGGTCGCGGGCCCGAAGCTCGACGCCGAGATCGGGTGGATCGGGCGTTCCCGGACGGGAACTACCGGCGGCGGATGGCCGTCCACAGCAGACCCGCGAACTGGTCCACGTCGTCCGAATGCACGGCGCCCGCTCCCCGGCGGCCGGTCCACGAGAAGTCCAGGGTGTAGCGCCCGAAGGTCTCGGCGATGTCCACCCAGAGCCGGTCCGCGCGCGCCGGCAGCACCACCCAGGCCTTCGTGTAGCCGCGGCTTGTGCGCTCGACCAGCGCCACCGGCGCCTTGCGCAGGAACGCCTCCGACGCGAGGGCCTTGCCGTGCACGCCGCGCTTGATCTGGCCCGCCGGGAGCACCCACAGCGCCGGGCCACCCTTGTGCCCTCCGTACGTGACCTTGGAGTGGCGCAGCGCGTCGCGCCCCTTGCGGATCGCCTCCTCCCCCTCGTCCCGGAGCGCGCCGACCACCTCCAGGTGGCGCCACTTGTCCACGGGGGTGTCCGCCAGCTGCTTGATAAGGAGCGGGCCGCGCCCCTCGTGGTTGCGGACCCCGACCGACACCGCGTGCAGGATGTTCGCGAGGGTGAGCTCCCCCTTCGTCGGGCGCACCGACGGGTAGCGCCCCAGGATGAAGCCGAGCCGCTCGGATGCGTGGTCGTCCGGGGTCCACCGGCCGCGCCGCCGCCGCAGCACGAGGTTCACCAGCGAGCCGCCGGGCAGGCTCTCCAGGAGAATGCCGGGCAGCTCCGAGGCCGCGAGCTTGAGGTAGCCGGTGGTCGTGGACAGCCAGATCACCGGTCGGTGGGTGACGTGCGCATCCAGCGCCGGGCCCAGCACGGGGTTGCCGGTGCCGCTGTAGCCCAGGCACCAGATCTCCGAGGCGGCCTCCGTGATGGGGCGCTCCAGCAGCGTCGGCAGCCGGTGCTCCCGCCCGATGGTGACCCACGCAGGCCAGTCCGCCGTCGCCACGAGGCGTGCGGCGGCCACCAGTGAGTCCGCGCTTCCAGCGAGGAAGATGTGTCCTGCGCCGACCGCGGGATGGTCGACGTCGATCACCGTTGCCATGGCCTCGTTATACGGACGCTTCGGGCCGCCGCCAACCGTCCGAGGCCCGACGCAGGGCCCACCCGGCTCAGTCGGCCGCGATCTCGTCGATCCAGTGATCCGCGTAGCGCAGCATGCGCTCGAGGGTCGCGGGCCCGACGTAGGGGCGCGCGCCCAGCTCCTGAAGCCCGGCGTAGGGGCGCCCGTTGATGATCGACTCGGCCGCCCGCCGGTCCAGGTCCGCGCCCTCGTCCAGGTCCTCGAGGGACGCGCTGTTGGCCAGGAGCAGCGTGGCGTCGCGCTCGCCCTCGGAGAAGGACACGCCCTCGATCACCAGGACCGGCACGTAACCCAGCTCCCAGGCGGCCTCGCCCAGGGCCTGCAGCGTGGCCTCACCGACGTAGCCGACCTCGTCGAGCTCGGTGACCGTGTCGAAGCGGTCGTCGTCGGCGCTGCCGTCGACACCGTCCGGACCCTGGCGGTGGGCGATGATCCGGCTGGCGGCGCGGGAGTCGAGCCCCAGGCCTTCATCGAGGAACACCTCGGTGGTGGCCACGTCGTTGAGCAGGGCGAGCACGCCCAGGGCGGTGGGATGGTCGAGCGCCTGGTCCGCGTCGAACGTGAGCACGTAGCGGGAGTCGGCCGGATCGTTGGGCTCGAAGCCCGCGCAGCCCAGGGCTGAGGTCTCGGTGAACCCGACGGTCAGGACAAGGAGAAGGGCGGGTAGCTGGCGAAGGGTCGAAGGAAGCGTGGGGGTCATGGCATGTCTCCTCGAGACTGCCGGCCGCCGCACCTGTCCTGGTGCTGAACACTCGCGTCCCCTCGTACGAGCCTTCCGCCCAGGGCGGGGAGGCAACCGGTCCTTTCAACAACAAATGGGACCGAGTTCAAGAGAGCCGACGGGGAGGGGGATCAGTCAGCTCGTGTTCAAGTCCGAACACCGTAATGAGGCTCTGGGCGGTCGTCCCTCTTTGTTTTGACTCCCTGCTTCTCGTTTTTGAAACCCGAAATCGACGCCGCGCAACTCCGCGTGTACCTTCGGTTTCCGCCGGGGGGCGGCCGCCCCACCGCAACTCGGGCACCCATGGATCACACATGAAGTTCCTGCATCGGCCCGACCTGTTCAGCTGGGCCGCTTTCGACGAGCCGCGCAATGTCGACTTCAACGGGCACCTGTGGATGGCGCCCTCCGGGGGCATCGCCGTCGATCCGATGCCCCTGACGGAGCACGACGCGGCCCACATCGACGCCCTGGGAGGTGTGCGCTGGATCCTGCTCACCAACGCCGACCACGTCAGGGCCGCCGCCTGGATGGCCGAGCGCTGGGGCGCCCGGATCGCCGCTCCCGCCGCGGAGCGCGACCTGCCGGACCTGCAGGGGCTCGATGTCGCCCACTGGATGACACCCCACGAGGTCCTGCCGTGCGGGATCCAGTGCCTTCCCATGGAGGGCAGCAAGACGCCCGGTGAGCTCGCCTTCCTGCTCCCGGACGGCTCGGCGGTGATCTGCGGCGATCTGGTGCGGGGCCAGCGAGCCGGCTCCCTGAACCTGCTGCCGGATGCCAAGCTCGCGGATCGGGGCGCCGCCGTGCGCTCCGTCGCTCGGCTTGCCGCCCTGCCGGGGCTGCAGGCGGTGCTCGTGGGCGACGGCCAGTCCGTCTTCTCAGAAGGGGCGGCGCGCCTGTCCGCGCTGCTGGAGGCCATGTCTTGAACCGCTCCCTGCTCCTGTCGCTGCTGCTGGTCCTGGTGGCCTGTCCCCGGGCGTCGACCACCGGGTCCGCCACGTCCGGGTCCGCCACCTCCGAGCCCGCCACGTCCGGGTCGGTCGATCCGGACTCGCTCCTGCTGGGCCCGGCCCCCGTTGCCGCCGCTGCGGTCGTCTTCGAGCCGGACCCGGCCACCAGCGCCACCTACCGGGGCCGCACCATCGACATCGCCCCGCACATCGCGGGCTTCCCGTACCGCTCGTTCCGTCCGTTCGAGGAACTCGGGGTGATGTTGTTCATGCACGAGAGCGGCCAGGGGCGATCCCTGCGGGTGCTGCCGCTTCGGGACGTGCCCGACTTCGAGTCCGCGCGCGTGTTGAACGACATCGACTGGAACACCCGCAACCTCGGCGACATGGAGCCGCTCCCCAAGGAGAAGGCCGTCCTGTTCATCGGCGACGAGGACAACCGCGAGGAGTACGACCTCTACAAGCTCTTCATCGAGGACGGCCGCATCGAGAAGATCACCGACGTGCCGTACATCTACGGATGGGGCGTGGACCACGTGCGCGACCGCGTGGCCTGGGTGGCGCGGTACCCGGTCGGGGACGATCCGGCGAGCCCGCAGTACCGCTCGTGCCTGGAGATGATGCCGCTGGCCGGCGGGGACGTGACCACGGTGGTCTGCGACGACGCGCAGGAGCAGTTCGGCGACCTCAACTTCATCTGGACCGGGGTGAGCTTCTCCCCCGATGGCACCTGGGCCTACCTCGACACGAACGTGTCGAGCGACCGCAACCAGTCCAACCTCGTGCGGATCCGCCTGGAGGGGGACGTCCTGGTGGAGCGGCTGACCGAGCCGGTGAAGCGCACGGTCGTGGGCGCGCTGGACGACTGGCTGGACGACGGCCGCTTCGTCTACCTGGACAACGCCTCGGGCTACATCAACGTGGGCGTCGGCGACCACGCCGATGGCTCGATGAAGGCGCTGACGACCCACGAGGAAGACCTGAGCGAGGCGGCGGTGCTGCGGGCGGGGCGCACGCCGCTGATCCTGACGGTCATCGGGCGGCCCTGGGAGAGCGAGATCCAGCTGCTGGACGCGCAGGGCGCGCTGCTCGCGAAGCGCGTGCTCCCCGAGAACCTGTACCTGCTGCACCACAACCGGAACACCGCCTGGTTCTACGCCACGTCGCGGGGCGCGAAGATGCGGATCCTGAAGCTGTCGGCGAGTGAGTACGGCGGGTTCATCCTGTCGCCGTGGTTCGGGATCCCGGACGCGCTGGCGGCGGCCGTCGAGCACTGCGACGTCTCCCGGGTGCAGATCCCCACCTTCGACACGGACGCCGCCGGGGCGCCCCGCATGCTGCACGCCTACTGGTCCACGCCGAAGGTGCCGCCGGTCGAGGGCGAGCCGCGGCTGGCCGGCATCACGGCGTTTTACGGTGGCGACAACAACTGGGACACGCAGTCGCAGATCCTGTGCCAGGCGGGCATCTCCCAGCTCTCGCCGGCGGTGCGGGGCTCCTGGGGCTTCGGCGCCGAGTTCTACGGCCTGAACGACGGCGACCTCGGCGGGGACGAGATCGTGGATCTGCACTGGATGGCGAAGTGGCTGCAGGACGTGCAGGGCTTCGAGCCGGCGAACGTCGGGGTGTACGGAGGCAGCCACGGGGGCTACGCGACCATGCGGGCCCTGACCTTCCCCCCCGGCACGAACGGCCGCGACAGCGACTTCCCCTTCGGGTGGGGCGTGTCGTTCTTCGGGTTCAGCGACATCAAGACGTTCTACGAGACCTGCAACATCCCCGACTGGGTGCTGCTGGAGGCGGGGGATCCAGCGACGGAGCCGGACAAGATCCGCGACCGCTCGCCGCTGTACCACGTCGATCTGCTCGACTCGTCGATCCTGCTGCTGCACGGCGAGAACGACCTGCGCGTGCCCGTCCAGGAGTCGCGCCAGTTCGCGGCGGCCTGCGAGAAGGCAGGCAAGGACTGCACGTACGTCGAGTTCGCGGGCCAGGGGCACGGGCTCAAGGGCCTGGAGAACCAGGTCCGCGTGTATCGCGCGTGGTTTGAGTACCTCGAGCGGGTCACGGGGAACTGACATGTCCGACGCCGAGCGACACAACCCGATCCGCGTCATCCAGCCCATGGGCATGCGGGTGCTCGTCCGGGTCCTGCCCGGCGACGAGCGCACCTCGTCGGGGCTGTACGTGCCGGCGACGGCCGTGAGCAAGGAGGACGGCGCCGAGGCGGTGTACGGCGAGGTCCTGGCCGTCGCCCGGGCGGAGGCGAAGCCCGAGGAGGAACTGGAGGGCGCGAACGTGTCGGGGATCCCCCACGGGGCGCGGGTGCTGTTCCCGCCCAAGGCCGGGATCCGGGTTCCCTGGGACCAGGAGCTGCGGTTGGTCGAGACCAAGTACGTGCTCGCGGTGGTCGAAGAGATCGATCCCAGCTCGGCTCACTGACCCATCGTCAGGACCGATCCGGTCGCACGGGATGGACCTGACCATCACGGGGGCACCCATGTTCACGCCGCGCACGATCCTGGGGCTGGTGCTCTGCATCTCCCTCTCCTTTCTCCTCGCCGCACCCGCGTTCGCCGGCGGGGCCACCCTGAAGGCGAAGGTCGTCGGCACCGACGGACAGGTCGAGACCCCGTTGGAGTACGTCAAGGTCCACATCACCCCGGTGGCCCCCCTGAAAGGCAAGAAGGGGGCGCCCGCCCCCGACCTCGTGGGGGTGCAGATCACCAACCCCACCGGCAGGTTCACGATCGCTGAGCTGTCGAGCCCCGCGGAGGGCAGGGAGTACCCGCTGATGAACAACTGGCGGTACGCGGTCAAGATCGACGCCGCCGGCTACTGGCTGTTCGAGGCCGAGATCGAGGTCAGCAAGAAGGCTGGCGATCTCGAGTTCGTGCTCAAGAGCAAGGACTACACGGTGCAGGACACCACGGGCGTCATCTCGGAGGCCATGACGGTGCAGCAGAGCGGCATCGTCCGTAAGCCCTGAGAAGGCGCGGTATGGTTGCGCACGATGAACACCACCCTCTTCAAGGCCCTGGCCCTGCTCACCTGCCTTGCGTTGACCGCGGGGGTGGCCCAGGCCGCAGACGCAGGCCCGATCCACGGCGCCATCACCGGCTATTCGGACGCGAACGAGGAGCCCCTGGCCTCCGTTCACATCGAGATCCGGCCGATCAAGGCGTACAAGGGCAAGTCCCGCAGCCCCGCCACCGACCTGGTGGGGGTCGCCATCTCGGGCGCGGACGGTTCGTTCTCGATCACCGAGCTCGCCAGCCCCTCGCGCCGCAAGGCGTACCCGCTGATGGCGAAGTGGACCTATCGGGTCAAGGTGGTCGCGCCGGGGCACTACGTCTTCGACGGCCTGGTGGACTGGGACGGCAAGGACGAGCCCTGGGACTTCATGCTCGAGGCGAAGGTCACCGATGTCATCGATGCGAGCGGCGTCGTGGTGCCCGAGGATCGAGAGCTTCAAAGCGGCGCCCTGCGCCGGGGGGAGTGAGATGCTGCGGATCCTGATCCTCGCCCTGGCCTTCCTGCTGATGGCGCCTGCGGCCCACGCTCAGCTCGAGGAGCAGGCGGCGCGCCAGATCGCCCTGGCCCAGAAGGACTTCGACGAGGGCAACTACGAGCGGGCCGTGAACTCGGCGTCCTCCGCCCTGCGGCTCGATCCGCAGCTGTACGACGCCCTGGTCATCAAGGCCCTGTCCTACGAGAAGCTCAACGAGTCGATGCTCGCCTACTCGCTGCTGGTGACGTACCAGGAGCTCACGCGGGGCATGACCCAGCGGCCGGAGGTGGCGCCTGCCCTGGTCCGGCTCAAGAAGCTGATCACCGGTGTCATCAACGAGCCGCTGCCGTCCTCGCAGCCCGCCATGGCCCCGTCCGCGTCCTCCAGCGCGCCCGACGATGGATCGTCGGTGCAGTTCGAGATCCTGTCGGCTCGAAACCAGACCGATCTGTTCCGGCAGATGAACGAGAGCCTGCAGCCGGGTCCGATGCGGGTGCGGTTCCGCAGCCAGTCCACCGACAAGGGCGACGACTTCCTGTTCGGGCTCGCCCGGGCGGCCTGGGATCGAGACGAGCTGGACATCGACGATCCCGCCTTCACGGTGATCCTGGACAGCGAGAAGCTCGTGCTGAAGGCGCGGGACTCCGCGACCCTGGACTTCACCCAGGAGGAGGCCGAGCACGAGGTGCAGCTGTGGTTCGACGGCGATCTGCTGGCCATGCGGGTGGACGGCGAGGCGTTCGGCCCGTTCAAGGTCCGCGCGATCCCCAACGGGGCCAGCTGGTTCCTGCAGCTGACCGACCGTGCCCGCGCGTGGAACCTGGAGGCCCGCGGTTGGGACGGCAGCCTGGCGGCGGGGCTGATCCCCTCCGGCTTCGAGGGCACCTCCCGCGAAGCGACGACCCTCGAGTTCACGGAGCACCCGATCACCGGCCGCATCGACGAGGGCCGGGACGTCTCGGATCTGGCGGCGCTGCTGCCCGACGTCACCGACGCCACGGAGCTGCGCGTGCGCTTCACGGTCGAGTGCACCGCCAAGACCTACGTGATCGTGCGGCCCGGGGACGGGCGCGAGGTCACGCTGGGCAAGGCGGTCGAGGTGCGTGGCGCGGTGCGGGTGCCGAAGATCACCGCAGGTCTGCAGTGTCGCGGCGGCGCCGAGGAGGTCGAGCTGCTGTTCGCCCCGGACGGAGCGGTCTCCGGCTCGGTCGGAGGGCGCGAGTTCGGGCCCACCTACCCCGGCCGGAAGGGCGCCGAAGAGCCGATGTTCCGGGTCAAGGGGGACCGGGAGGAAGGGTGGGTCGAGGGGCTGGTGTACGCAGTGGGCGCGCGCCGCGCAGGGCGCCGCGTGTTCCGCGCCGGGTCGGACTGAACAGGCCCTCAGTTCGTCATCGAGGGCGTTCAAACCTCGTGCTATAAGCCGCCGGCCTTGTAGGCGGAGGCCGATGCGGCCGGACCCCCCGGCGCGGGCCCTCGTCGAGCCACTCAGCGCGCATGCGCGTGGCTCACGGCGATGTTCGAGGAGCCCCCCATGAGTACCCCCGCCCTCACGACGCTCTCGCAGGACGAAATCGCGTTCAAGGAGGCCGTCGCAGGCTTCTTCAAGGACGCGGTGGGTCCCCTCGTGTCCAAGATGGACCACGAGCAGAAGCTCGACCCCGACATGATCAAGTCCCTGTTCGAGATGGGCCTGATGGGCATCGAGATCCCCGAGAGCTACGGCGGCGCGGGCGGCTCGTTCTTCCTGGCGTGCCTGGTGGTGGAGGAGGCCGCTGCGGTGGATCCGTCCGTCGCCGTGCTGATCGACGTGCAGAACACGCTCGTCTTGAACGCCATCAAGAAGTGGGGCTCCGAGCCCCAGAAGAGCAAGTACCTGCCGCGCCTGGCGAAGGACATGGTCGGCGCCTACGCGCTGTCCGAGTCCGGCTCCGGGTCGGACGCCTTCGCGCTGCGCTGCAAGGCCGAGCGGCGCGGCGAGGACTGGATCCTGACGGGCAACAAGCTCTGGATCACCAGCGCCAACGAAGCGGGCCTGTTCATCGTCTTCGCCAACACCGACTTCGAGAAGGGGCACCGCGGCATCACCGCGTTCCTCGTGGATCGGGACTCGGCCGGCTTCACCGTCGGCAAGAAGGAAGACAAGCTCGGCATCCGCGCGTCCTCCACCTGCGAGCTGGTGCTGGACGGCGTGCGGGTCCCGGCCGCGAACGTGCTCGGTCCCGTGGGCAAGGGCTACAAGGTCGCCATCGAGACGCTGAACGAAGGCCGCATCGGCATCGGCGCCCAGATGGTGGGCCTGGCGCGGGGCGCGCTGGCGGCGGGGGTCAAGTACGCCCAGACCCGCGAGCAGTTCGGCAAGCCGATCATGCACTTCCAGGCCATCCAGCATCAGCTGGCCCAGGCCGCGGTGGAGGTCGAGGCCGCCAAGCTCATGGTCTACAACGCGGCGCGGCTCAAGGACGCGGGAAAGCCCTTCTTGAAGGAGGCCGCCATGGCCAAGCTGTTCAGCTCCCAGGTCGCGGGGCGGGTGGCGAGCACGATGGTCGACATCCACGGTGGCAACGGCTTCACCACGGAGTACCCGGCCGAGAAGTTCTTCCGCGACTCCAAGATCGGGGCCATCTACGAGGGCACGTCCAACATGCAGCTCAGCACGATCGCGAAGATGCTGGGGGCTGGATGAGCCGTCTGCTCGCGGCGGCGTTCCTGCCCCTCGTCCTCACGTCGGGCTGCGTGAACACGGGCGCGTCCAACGATCCCGAGATCCCCGACGAGCTCGTGCGCCGCAGCGTGCAGGCCATGTCGCTCGCGACGCTGGTGGGGGCCGAGCTCGGCACCGCGATCTCGGCGCCGCCCGAGGGCTTCGGGGCCTGCCCCAGCTCCACCCAGGACGGGGACAGCTGGACGTTCACCTACGGCCTCGAAGGCTGCGTGCCCAGCTCGGGCCTGACCGAGCAGACCATGGTGGGCCTCATCGAGGTCACCGTGGCAGAGGGCTCGGGCGCGTTCATCGGCAGCGTCACGGAGATGGGGGTCGGAGTGTCGCTGCTCTCCGGCGCGATCACCGGGAACACCTCCGTCGCTGGTGATCTGCTCCAGGCGGACCTGGATCTGACCGCTGGTACCTGGATGCGCGAGGCCGCGAGCTTCGAGTTCGCCGGCTTCCTCGAGCTCACCGGGACCGCTGAGGAGGTGTCGCTGTTCGTGGATGGCGCCGAGATGGTGGGCACCGAGTCGATCCTGCGCATCGACGTGGCCGACTCGGTCACGCCCCGGGAGGGCCTGCGCGCCTGCACCGTGCCCGCCGCTGGGAGCATGACCCTGGCGCGCGACACGTCCCGGGCAGACCTGACGTTCTCGCCCGACTCGCACGCCTCGGGCAACGTGACGGCGAGCTTCAGCGACCGGGAGCCGGCGCCCGTCACCGTCTGCACGGACTGAGACCCGGGCCGGGTTGCATGGGGGCTTGGCGGTGACTAGGGTCTGATGACCATGGTCACTGTCTCCAAGTCACGATTCAAGGCCCATGCCCTCGAGCTCTTCCGCGAGGTGGAGCGCACCGGGCAGCCCCTCGTCATCACCGACCGCGGCAAGCCGGTGCTCAAGCTCGTGCCCTACGAGCAGGAGCCGTCGGCGTTGCTCGCGTCGTTTCGCGGTTGCGTCACCCGCTACGAAGACCCCACCGCGCCCGTCGGCGAGGACGACTGGGAGGCGGGCGCGTGATCGTGCTCGACACCCACGTCTGGCTGTGGTGGCTGAGCGCGCCTGAGCAGCTCTCCGATGCCGCGGCCTCGGCCATCGCCGCCGCCGTCGCCGACGACGCCGTGCACATCAGCGCGATCAGCGCCTGGGAGGTGGCGCTGCTCGTGGAACGGGGCCGGCTCGATCTGGATCGCTCGCCGACCGCGCTGGTCACGGCCACTGCGGCGCTGCCGTTCGTGCACTTCGTCGATGTGGACGCGCGGATCGGGCTCGACTCGGTGGCCCTCGATCTCCCCCATCGGGATCCCGCGGATCGGCTGATCGCCGCCACGGCGCGCCTGCTCGGGGCGTCCCTGGTGACGAAGGACGAGCGCCTGCGCGCGTGGGGCGGCGTCCAGACGGTCTGGTAGCCCACCGCGCCGGCTGCAACCCCCCTGGGCCGGCTGGAACCGCAGCGCACCCCCGCCTAGAGTGCTCCCTCGATGCCCCGCCAGACTCCTCTTCATCCTCGCACCTCAGCCCTCTGCGCCAGCTACGCCTGGAAGGAGTGGGCCGGGTATGCCGCCATCTGCAACTTCGACGCGCACAGCGAGCGCGAGTACTTCGCGTTCCGCCACACGGCGGGGATGATCGACGTCTCGCCGCTGTACAAGTACGACGTGCGCGGGAAGGACGCGGCCGCCTTCCTGAGCCATGTCTGGTCCCGGGACGTGGGCAAGCTCAAGCCCGGCCGCGTCTACTACGGCGTGATGTGCAACGACGACGGGCACTGCCTGGACGACGGCACCATCGCCAACCTGGGGCAGGGGCGCTACCGCGTCACCAGCAGCGAGCCCTGGCTCGGCTGGTTCAGCCGCCACACCCGGGGCTTCGACGTCACCATCGAGGACGAGACGGATCGCCTCGCCGCCGTCTCCCTTCAGGGGCCCCGCGCGCGGGCCATCCTGCAGCCCCTGGTCGAGGCGGATCTGGACGCGCTGTCGTTCTTCGGCGTCGTCACCACGACCCTGGCGGGCCGCCCCGGCTGGATCACCCGCACCGGCTACACCGGTGATCTGGGCTACGAGCTCTGGATGGCCCCCGAGGACGCCTGCCCGGTGTGGGACGCGGTGCTCGCGTCGGGCCAGGACCACGGCATCCAGCCCGCGGGCCTGGACGCGATGGACGTCACCCGGATCGAGGCGGGCTTCGTGCTGCAGGGTGTGGACTACGTCAGCGCCAAGAACTGCATCACCGAGTCCCTGAAGTCCACGCCCGACGACGCGGGCCTCGCCTGGACGGTGAACCTGGACCGGGCGGGCTGGATCGGGCGGGACGCGCTGCTCCGGGAGCGCGATCAGGGCGGAAGCAAGTGGCAGCTCGTCGGTTTGGAGCTGAGCTGGCCGGAGCTGGAGGCCCTGTACGACAGCTACAAGCTGCCCCCGCACCTGGCGCCGTCGGCGTGCCGGCTCGCGGTCCCGGTGTACTCCGACTCGGGCAAGCAGGTCGGCCAGTCCACCTCCTCGACCTGGTCGCCGACCCTGAAGCGCTACCTCGCCCTGGCCCAGGTGTACCGCCCCTACGGCGCCGTGGGCACGAAGCTCCAAATCGAGCACACCCCCGAGTTCGAGCGCCGCCGGGTGACCGCCACGGTCGTGGACAAGCCGTTCTACAACCCGCCCCAGAAGACGTTCACGCCGGCCAAGGCGAAGAAGGGGGCGGCGTGAGCACCCTCGGCAGCAAGTCCAACCCGTACGACGCCATCATCATCGGGGCCGGGCACAACGGCCTGGTCTGCGCGGCCTACCTGGCGAAGGCGGGACGCAAGGTGCTGGTGCTGGAGCGCCGCCACCTCGTGGGCGGGGCGGCGGTCAGCGAGAGCCTGTATCCGGGCTTCACCTACAGCGTGTGCAGCTACGTCGTGAGCCTGCTGCGCCCCTGGATCGTGCGGGATCTGGAGCTGGTGAAGCACGGCCTGAACATCGTGCCGCTGGAGTGCAGCTACACCCCCCAGCTGGAGGGGCCGGGGCTGTGCCGTTGGCCGGACCCGGACAAGAACCGGCGCGAGATCGCCCGGCTCAGCCCGAAGGACGCGGACACGTACCCCGAGTTCGGGCGCGCCGTGGGTCGCCTGTCCCGCTTCGTGAAGCCGTTCATCGACAGCCCCGCGCCGGATCCGCTGTCCCTGAACCCGAAGGACCTGTGGCAGCTGCTGGGCATGGGCAAGGCCTTCCGGGAGCTGGGCGATGACCTGACGGCGCTGCAGTTCAAGCTGACGACCATGAGCGGCGTGGACTTCCTGCGGGAGTGGTTCGAGTCGGACGAGCTCATCGCCCCCATGTCCTGCAGCGGCATCATCGGCACCTTCCTGGGGGTGAAGTCACCGGGCACCGCCTACGTGCTCCTGCACCACTACATGGGCGAGATCGACGGCAGCTCGCGGGCCTGGGGCTTCGCGGTGGGAGGCACGGGGGCGATCAGCGAGTCCATCGCGAGCTCCGCGCGCTCCTTCGGCGCCGAGATCCGCTGCGAGGCGCCGGTGTCCCGGGTGCTCATCGACCGGGGCAGCGCCACCGGGGTGGTGCTCGAGGACGGCGACGAGCTGTGCGCGCGCACCGTGATCAGCGGCTGCGAGCCCCGCCTGACGTTCAACAAGTTCGTGGGCGCCGAGCACCTGCCGAGCGAGTTCGCCACCCAGGTTGACCGGTACAAGTGCCGCGGCAGCAGCGGCAAGGTCAACATCGCCCTGGATCGCTGGGTGGACTTCACCGGCCGGCCTGGCGACGGCATGCACATGCGCGGCGACATCGCCATCGCGCCGTCCACCGACTACCTGGAGCGGGCCTACGACGAGGCGAAGTACGGCGACTTCAGCAAGCGCCCGTACATCAACCTCGTGTTCCCTTCGCTGCTGGATCGCGGCATGGCCCCTCCGGGCAAGCACGTGATGAGCTGCTTCGTGCAGTACGCGCCCTACGACATCTCCGAGGGGCCGGAGCACTGGCCCGCCAAGCGCGAGGCGTTCGGCGACGCGGTGGTCGATACGCTCGCTGAGTACATGCCGGGCCTCAAGGACGCGATCCTGCACCGCCAGGTGCTCACGCCCTGGGATCTGGAGCAGGACTTCGGCCTGACCGAAGGCAACATCTTCCACGGTGAGCTCGGGCTGGAGCAGCTCCTCTTCCAGCGGCCCGTGGCGGGCTGGGCGCGCTACAAGACGCCGGTCCGCAACCTGTGGCTGTGCGGCTCGGGGGCGCACCCGGGCGGCGGGATCATGGGCGCGCCGGGCGGCATCGCGGCCAGGGAAATGCTCAAGGCGGGGGCGGTCTGATGGTGGACATCATCGTCATCGGCGGCGGACACAACGGGCTCGTGGCGGCGGCCACCCTGGCCCGGGCGGGGCGCTCGGTGGTGCTGCTGGAGCAGCGGGACGCGGTGGGCGGGGTGTGTGACCTGCTCTTCGACGGAGCGACGTTCTCGGCCACGGTGGGCAAGGCCCTTGGGGTGACCGCGGATCCGTCGCCGGCGCCCCTGGCCCTGGCCTCGAACGGTCGCCGCGTCGATCTCGGTGGTGTGATCGCCGATCCGGGCTACGCGGGCTGGCGGGCGTGGCTCGACACCGTCGCCCCGGCGCTGTCGTCCCAGCTCGACGCGCCGGCGCCGGACATCCGCAGCACGGCGCCGGTGTGGCCCCTGGCCCGGGCGGGGCTGGCGGTCCGCAAGCTCGGCAAGAAGGACATGATGGAGCTGCTGCGCTCCGCCCCGTCCTGCGTGGACGACTGGCTGACGGAGCACATGAGCGACCTGCTGCTCAAGGCCGCGCTGATGGCGCCTGCGCTGCACGGCACCTGGATGGGGCCGCGCTCACCGACGTCCTCGGCGGCGCTGGTGCTGCGGGAGGCCTGCCGGCAGCTGGACGTGAGGCCCCGGGCCCTGGCGGTCCAGCTTCGGGCGGCCTGCGAGGCGGCGGGAGTGAAGATCCAGACGGGGGCCCGGGTGGCCCGGATCCGCGCCGAGGACGGCCGCGTGACGGGCGTCGAGCTGGCAGACGGGACCGCGATCGACGCGCCGGCGGTGCTGTCTGCGGTGGGACCCAAGACGACGCTGCTCGATCTGTTGGATCCGCGGCTCGTGTCTGGCAAGACCGCGCACCAGGCCGAGGTCATCCGCGTGCGGGGCACCCTGGCGCAGCTCCGGCTGGACGTCGCCGGGATCGACTGGCCCGGCGAGCGGCTGCGGGTGGTGGACGATCCGCTGCACCTCGAGCGCGCCTTCGATGACGTGAAGTTCCGCCGTCTGCCCACGGTGCCGCCCCCGCTGGAGGTGTCGGTGGAGGGCAGCGCGGTGCGCATCAACTGCTGGAGCGCCCCGGCGGAGCTCGACGGTGGTTGGACCGAGGCCGCCCGCGCCGCGCTCACGGGCGCGATCTTCGACTCCCTGGAGCGGGTGGTCCCCGGCGTGCGCGACGCCGCCACCGTCACCGGGCTGCTGACCCCCGCAGATCTGCAGGAGCAGTACGGCCTCGCCGGCGGGCACCCCATGCACGGCGAGCTGGCTCTGGATCAGCTCGGGCCCATGCGGCCGAGCATGCAGCTGGCGCGGTACAGCACCCCCATCCCGGGCCTGTGGCTCGGCTGCTCCGGCGTGCACCCGGGCGGCGGGATCAGCGGACGTCCCGGCTTCCTGGCAGCCCGGGCGATCATCGGTTCCTAGGGCACTGGACCCCACAAGGCACCTGAGTACACTTGCGCGTCGCCGGCTCCGGGCCTCCTACTGTGGAGCGCCGCAGCTCCGCCCGGCGTCCGGAGTGCCGCATGATGACCGCCCCCCGTTGCCTGCTCTTCGCCGCCCTCGGCCTGCTCCTGCCCTCCGCCGCCGCCGCACAGACGAATGTGTTCGGCTACGAGCAGAACGCAGCCACCTACGAGTACGTGGCGCCGCCGGCGGGCTCGGCCCTCGGCATCACCGACGACGCGACGCTGCCGTACACGCTGCCGTGGTCGTTCGACTGGTACGCGGTGAGCTACGCCACGCTGTACGTCAGCGACAACGGCGCGCTCAGCTTCACCAACCCGGGCTTCGGCATCGGCTACTTCAACGACTGCCTCCCCGAGAGCTTCTCGGGGGTGGACATCGCCATCTACTGGGATGACCTGCAGCCCTTCACCGGGTTCGGCGGCGGCGGCGACGTGCATGTCTGGAACGACACCACGGGCGGCAACGACCGGGTGATCGTGTCGTGGGAGGACATCTTCTACTTCGGTGGCACCGCCGGCGGCACCTTCCAGGTGCACCTGTACCCCAGCGGCACCATCGAGCTGCACTGGACCGACACGGACTTCGCCACGGTGTTCTCGGACGACGCCGTGTCCGCCACCATCGGCATGCAGGACTACTCGGGCTCGCTGGGCGGGGCGGCGCTCGATCCCATCGAGATCAGCTGCAACACGACCCAGAGCCTGGAGCTGACCGCGGTGTCGTTCTCGACCTGCGAGGACATCGACGCCGACGGCTTCGCGAGCGACGCCTGCGGCGGCGACGACTGCGACGACGGCGACGCGGCCATCAACCCCGCGGCCCTGGACATCTGCGGCAACGGCGCCGACGAGAACTGCTCCGGCGGCGACACGGTGGCGGACTTCGACGCGGACACGTACATCTCCGTGGCCTGCGTGGGCGGGGACGACTGCGACGACGCGGACGCGGCCCTCAACCCCGGCGTGGACGCTGACGGCGACGGCAGCAACGCGTGCGACGACTGCAACGACTCCCCCGGCCTGGGGGCCTACCTGTACCCCGGCAACGTCGAGATCTGCGGCGACGGCGTGGACCAGGACTGCTCCGGGGGGGACGACTTCCCGGATCTGGACGGCGACACGTACACCTCGGTGCCCTGCGGCGGTGACGACTGCGACGACAGCGACGCCACGGTCAACCCCGGCACGGATCTGGACGGGGACACGTTCTCGGTCTGCGACGACGACTGCGACGACCTCGAGGCCGCGGCGTTCCCGGGCAACCCGGAGATCTGCGACGGGGGCATCGACAACGACTGCGACGGCGCCGCCGACGACGTGGACGCGGACGGCGACGGCGACCTCGCGATCCCCTGCGGCGGCACCGACTGCGACGACGCGGATCCGAACGTCGGAGCCACCACGGACGCCGACTCCGACGGCTTCGACGCCTGCGCGGACTGCGACGACAGCGCCGCGGCGGTCTACCCCGGCGCCCCGGAGACGTGCGACGGCATCGACTCGGACTGCGACGGCCTCCTGGACGGCCAGGACCTGGACGTGGGCGCCACCGTGGCGCTGGACGAGGACATGGAGACCAGCGACGGGGGCTTCGTGGCCTCCGCGGCGACGGGATCGGTGTCGGTGTGGGAGTACGGCGTGCCCACCAGCGGTCCCAACGGCGCGGTCACCGGCACCAAGGTCTGGGCGACCGTGCTGGCCGGAAACTACGGCGCCAACAACAACGAGGCCTACCTGACGATGCCCGCGATGACGCTGCCCGCAGGGGCTCCGTCGCTGGTGTTCAGCTACTGGCAGGACAACGAGTCGAGCTGCGTCTACGACTTCACGTTCGTACAGATCGACGCCGGGTCCGGCTTCACGATGCTGCCCGACGGCGACGGCTGCGCGGGGGGCCTGGCAGACACCCTGTTCGTCTGGCAGACCGTCACCATCGACCTGTCCGCATACGCCGGCCAGGCGGTCACGATCCGCTTCGGGCACACCACCGACAGCTCCGCCACGGACTACCCCGGCACCTACATCGATGACCTGTCCATCACCGTGCTCGACGACGGCGACGGCGACGGCTGGGTCACCTGCGGCGACTGCGACGACACGGACGCCAGCATCAACCCGGCGGCGCCCGAGGTGTGCAGCGACGGCGTCGACCAGGACTGCGACGGGGTCGACCAGACGGGCGACGTCGACGGCGACACCTGGATCGACGCCACGTGCGGAGGCGACGACTGCGACGACAGCGACGCGTCCATCAACCCCGGCGTGGACGTGGACGGAGACGGCAGCAACGCCTGCGACGACTGCGACGACGGGGACGCCGCCAACTACCCCGGCAACCTCGAGATCTGCGCCGATGGCATCGACCAGGACTGCGACGGATCCGACGACAGCGGGGACGTGGACAACGACGGGTACACCTCGGACCAGTGCATCGGCGGCGACGACTGCGACGACAACTCCGCCATCGTGTTCCCCGGCGCGTTCGACCAGGACGGCGACGGGTTCGAGGTGTGCTCGGACTGCTACGACATCGGCGGCGACACCGAGGTCCTGGTCAACCCCGACCAGGCCGAGGCCTGCGACGGCCTGGACAACGACTGCGACGGCAACCTCGACAACGTCGATGACGACGGGGACGGCTTCGAGTCCGTCGACTGCGGCGGCACCGACTGCGACGACTCGGACGCCGCGATCAACCCCCAGACGGACGTCGACGGGGACGGCTTCCACGCCTGCCAGGACTGCGACGATCAGAACGCCTTCATCTACCCCGGCGTGGCCGAGGTCTGCGACGACGGGGTCGATCAGAACTGCAACGGCAGTGATCTGGTGGGCGACGGGGACGGCGACTCGTTCGACTCCACCATCTGCGGCGGCACCGACTGCGACGACTCCCTGGCCACCGTCAACCCGGACGCCACGGACATCTGCGACGGGGTGGACCTGAACTGCGACGGGGCCACCACCAGCGTGGACGACGACGGGGACGGCTTCTTCGACATCGCTTGCGGCGGGCAGGACTGCGATGACTCGCTCATCTCGATCCACCCCGACGCCACCGAGGTCTGCGACGGCGTGGACAACAACTGCGACGGCGAGCTGATCGAGGGGGGCGAGGACGATCTCGACCTCGACGGCGTGCCCGCCTGCGCCAACGACTGCGACGACGACAACGACGCCATCTACCCCGGCGCCCCGGAGCTGTGCGACGCCATCGACAACGACTGCGACGGCGTGATCGACAACGGCGTCATCCGCGACGGCGACGAAGACGGCTTCGAGCGGGACGCCTGCGGCGGCGACGACTGCGACGACGGCGACGCCTCCGCCTTCCCCGGCGGCATCGAGAACTGCACCGACTCCGCCGACAACGACTGCGACGGCGCGGTGGACGCCAGCGACACCGACTGCGACTTCTCCAACGGCTGCGACTGCGAGAGCAGCATCGGCGCAGCGGAGCCCAGCTCCCTCGCCCTGCTGGTGCTGCTGGGTCTGCTCGGAGGGGTGCGCCGCCGACGGATCTGAGCGCCCGGCGGTACCCTTGCCGCGATGTCCATTCTCGTCATGCTTCTGTCGGCCGCGGTGATCATCGCCCTGGTCAAGTACGGCCTCGTGGCGGGGTTGGAGCAGCTCGCCAACGCGCTGAACTGGACCCCCAAGACCCGCGGGCAGGCGACCGGGTACGCCACCTCCGCCCCGGAGCTCGTGGCGCTCGTGGCCGCCGGGCTCGCCGGAGTGTGGGACGCGGGGCTGTGGAACATCGCATCCAGCAACATCATCAACGCCGTGCTGATGCTCGCCGCGATGCTGGTCTACGGGCAGACCCACGAGCTGTTCAACCGCCGCTTCATCGACGAGATCGCCTTCGCCGGCGTGGGCGTGCTCGCGCCGCTGGCCCTCATGAAGCTCGAGCTCGACACCCACTGGGTGGTCGTGCCCGTGCTGCTCGGCTTGTTCATCGGCTACCGGGTGCTCGACCGGCGCCTCAATCCGGCCACCGCGGAGTCCGCAGTGGAGACCGTGGGCAGCCTGCGTCTGGGGGTGACGCTGGTGGTGACGGCCCTGGCGATGATCGCCGTGGCGGGGGTCTTCCTGGGCGACGCCACCCGTGGGGTGGTGGAGCAGATGAACGTGCACCCCGCGGTCGCCGGTTGGATGCTGGGGGTGATGACGTCGCTCCCCGAGATGGTGACGTTCTTCGCCGTGTACGCCGCATCGAAGCGGGAGGGCCACGCAGACGATCTCGAGGACACGCAGGAGGTGCTCGACAACCTCGCCGCGTCCAACATGTCCAACACGGGGCTCATCTACCCGGTGGGCCTCGCCGTCTTCCTGATCGTGCGGATGATCGCCGGCTGAGCCCCCGCCGCGTCGGGTCCGCCTCACGGTGATCGATCCTGTGCCCGTGCCCTTTGGCGCTGCGTGAGGTACAGGCAGTGGCATGACCAGCACCCCGCGCTTGTTCCTCGCGTTCGTCCTCGCCCTGGCCCTCGCCCCGTCGGCTGCTTCGGCCCAGATGAACGCCTTCGGCTATTCGCTGACCACGGGGGTCGCGTACGACTACGTGGCGCCTCCGAGCGGGACCCCGACGCTGGCCCTGTCGGACGACGGGCAGGTCACGGTCGCGCTTCCGTGGACGTTCGACTGGTACGGAGTGACCCACAACACGGTCACCGTGTACGCCAACGGCGGCCTCGGGTTCTCGGTGGGCAGCCTCGGCACCTTCTCGAGCTGTCTGCCGCAGGCGGTGGGCGGCGACATCCTGGCCTACTGGGATGACCTCGACCCCTCCGCGGCCGGCTCCGTAAGACACTGGCTGGACACGACGGGCGGCAACAACCGCTACATCGTCAGCTGGGAAGGCGTGCCCATCTATCAGGGCAGCACCGCGAACGCGGGCACGTTCCAGGTGCACCTGCACAGCGACGGCAGCGTCGAGATCCACTACATGGACACGGACTTCGGCGATCCGACCCAGAACCACGGCGCCGACGCGGTCATCGGGATCCAGGACGCCATCAACATCGCCGCGCCGGACGAGCTCGAGTACTCCTGCGACACCGTGCAGGGCCTGCAGGGCACCGCCATCTCCTTCACCACCTGCGTGGACGCGGACGGCGACGGCTATGGCGACTCGGCGTGCGGCGGGGCGGACTGCGACGACACCGATCCGGCCTTCAACCCCGGGGTGCTCGAGATCTGCGACAACGCCCTGGACGAGGACTGCTCGGGTGCGGACCTGGTCGGCGACGGCGACGGGGACACGTACGACTCGACGGCCTGTGTCGGCGGGGACGACTGCAACGACAACAACGCGGCCATCAACCCCGGCGTGGACGCGGACGGTGACGGCAGCAACGTGTGCGATGACTGCAACGACTCCCCCGGCGTCGGCCAGTTCCTGTTCCCCGGCAACCCCGAGGTGTGCGGCGACGGCATCGACCAGGACTGCTCCGGCTCGGACGACCTCGCGGACGTGGACGGCGACACGTACGTCAACGTGGCCTGCGGGGGCGACGACTGCGACGACAGCGACGCCGCGATCAACGTCGGCGTGGACGTGGACGCCGACAGCTCCAACGCGTGCGACGACTGCGACGACTCCGACGCCACCGCGTTCCCCGGCAACCCCGAGGTCTGCGACGCCGGCGTGGACAACGACTGCGACGGCAACGTGGACGACGTGGACTTCGACAACGACGGCGACCTCGCCATCCTGTGCGGAGGCACGGACTGCGACGACACGGATCCCAACGTGGGGGCCACCACGGACGTGGACGGCGACGGGGCCAACGCCTGCGACGACTGCGACGACAACGACGCCAACGTCTATCCCGGCGCCCTCGAGCTGTGCGACACGACGGACTCGGACTGCGACGGGCTGGACGACGCGTTCGACCTCGACATCGGCGGGCAGACGGGCGTCTCCCAGGTCGAGGGCCCGGGCGCCGGCGGTGTGCTGGCGGTCCTGGGCGCGCCGGTGGTCTCGACGCTGGTGGTGGTCGCCCCGGGCATGTCCGTGCAGGACCTCAACGTCGACATCAACATCACCTACGACCCCACGGCGGATCTGGTGGTGCAGCTGACCTCCCCCAGCGGCACGTCGATCCTGCTGGCGGACCAGGCCGGCGCCATCTTCGGCAGCCCCAACTTCACGGGCACGGTCTTCGATGACGAAGCCACCGCCGCGATCGCGAACGGGACCGCGCCCTTCAGCGGGTCCTACACCCCTGACAGCCCGCTGTCGGCGGTGGACCTGGAGCCCGCGGACGGCACCTGGACGCTGACCGTGTCGGTGGTCGGGTTCTTCGGCTTCGCCGGCGGCACCGTCAACAGCTGGAACCTGGACTTCACGCTGCAGCAGGTGGACGACATCGACGGCGACGGCGCCGTGGACTCGTGCGGCGACTGCGACGACACGGACGCCTCGGTCTACCCGGGCGCCCCGGAGATCTGCGGCGACACGGTGGACCAGGACTGTGACGGCGCCGACGACCTCGGGGACGAGGACGGCGACACGTACATCGACGCCACCTGCGGCGGGGACGACTGCGACGACGGCGACGCGGCCCTGAACCCCGGCGTGGACGTGGACGTGGACGGCAGCAACGCCTGCGACGACTGCGACGACGGCGACGCCGCCAACTTCCCGGGGAACCTGGAGATCTGCGCGGACGGCATCGACCAGGACTGCGACGGCTCCGACCAGTCCGGCGACGTCGACGGCGACACCTTCATCAGCGAGGGGTGCATCGGCGGGGACGACTGCGACGACAACAACGCCTCCGTCTTCCCCGGCGCGTTCGACAACGACGGGGACGGCTACGACGTCTGCGCGGACTGCTACGACCTGGGCGGCGACAACTCCGAGTTCGTCAACCCCGGCCTGACCGAGGTGTGCGCCGACGGCCTCGACAACGACTGCGACGGCGACTTCGACAACCTGGACGGCGACGGCGACGGCTTCGTCAGCACGGACTGCTTCGCGGGGGACGACTGCGACGACACGGACGCCGCCATCAACCCCCAGACGGACGCGGACGGGGACGGCTTCAACGCGTGCACCGACTGCGACGACACCGACGCCCTGGTCTTCCCCGGCACCACCGAGGTCTGTGACGACGGCGTGGACCAGAACTGCAACGGCGCCGACCTGCTGGGGGACGTGGACCTGGACGGGTTCGACTCGGTCCTGTGCGGCGGCGACGACTGCGACGACGCGGACGCGGCCTTCAACCCCGACGCCACCGACATCTGCGACGGGGTGGACCTGAACTGCGACGGGGAGACCACCTCCACCGACGCCGACAACGACGGCTTCTACGACGCCGCCTGCGGCGGGGAGGACTGCGACGACGACATGCAGTCGGTGCATCCGGACGCGTCCGAGGTCTGCGACGGGATCGACAACAACTGCGACGGCGCGCTGCTCGACGGCGGCGAGGACGACGAGGATCTGGACGGCGTGCCCTTCTGCGCGGACGACTGCGACGACACCGACGACACGATCTTCCCGGGCGCCCAGGAGCTGTGCGACGGCATCGACAACGACTGCGACGGCACCATCGACAACGGGGTCATCAGCGACGGCGACCAGGACGGCCATGATCGGGAGGGCTGCGGCGGCGACGACTGCGACGACGGCAACCGCGACTCGTTCCCCGGCAACGTCGAGGTGTGCACCGACTCCATCGACAACGACTGCGACGGCACCATCGACGGCAGCGACACCGACTGCGACTTCGACAACGGCTGCGGCTGCCAGGCGGGGGGCGAGACGGACCGGCTGCCGGTGGCGACCCTGGCGCTGCTGCTCGGGCTCCTCGGCGTGCTCGCTCGGAGGCGCTCGTGGTCCGCGTCCTGATCGTCTGCCTGGGCAACATCTGCCGCTCGCCGCTGGCCCATGGAGTCCTGCGTGATCGCATCGCGGAGCGGGGGCTCGCCCAGCGGATCGAGGTCGATTCCTGCGGCACCTCCGGCTACCACAGCGGCGACCAGGCGGATCCGAACACTCGACGTGTCGCGCGGCGGCGTGGGGTGGATCTGGAGTGGCATCGCAGCCGCCAGCTGACGGACGCGGACTACTTCGAGTTCGACGCGCTCGTGGCCATGGATCGCAGCAACGAGCGGGGGATCCGCGAGCGCCTGCTGCCCAACGCGGACGTGCAGATCGTGCGCTACCTGGACTTCGTGCAGGACGCGCCGGGCCCCGACATGCCGGACCCGTACTACGGCGGAGAAGCGGGCTTCGACACGGTGCACGACCTCGTGGACGCAGGCGCCGACGCCCTGATCGACTGGGCCCTCACCTTGCAGCGATGAGCCTGCTGCACACCCTGGGGCTGCCCGGCGCGCGCCTCGTGCCCATCGCCGGCGGGGACATCAACCAGGCCTTCCGGGTCGAGCACGCCGGTGGGCGGCTGTTCGTGAAGACCCACGCGAGCCCGCCGCCGGGCATGTTCGCCGCCGAGGCCCGCAGCCTCGCCGCGCTGAGCGAGGCGGCCGAGGGCACCGGGATCTGCGTGCCCGCGGTGCTGTCCGTGGGGCCGGGGCACCTCGCGCTGGAGTGGATCGGCGACCGCGCGGGGGCCGGCGTGG